>JAYZAN010000052.1:0-4992 GCA_036339675.1 Nitrospinota bacterium | reverse complement strand
TGTCGGACGGAAAAAATAATCCCCGAAATGGCGCATCCCGTGGGCCAGCAGATATTCGAACTCCACCTCCGAAACGTCCTCCAGCAGGTATTCCTCAAACAGGGATTTCCGGTCTTTAAAATATCCGCATTGAAACGATTTAGAATTAATGAAATGGGCCAACATAATGGGTATAAATAAGGTACATCCCGAATACCGGGACCAATTATAAGGAATGAGGCTCAATGGTCGCATTTTATAACATTTTTTAAAGCAAATACAGGTTAAAGCGAATCCTCCATATTTTGCTCCAGCGCGTCTCTCACAGCTGCTCAGTATCGTTGCAATGTCTGTTATTTTATGCTTTACTCTTTCGTAAATAACGAAACGGGTAACAGAAAATACTGTTTCCCGTCCATCCCGACAGCAAAGCTCATCGTTTCTGGATTTCATTAAATTTGAACGTTTCAATCATTATTCCCACACTGGACGAAGCGGTAATTCTGGAAAGAACCCTTTCAGAAGTCAGCGGATACTTCCCCCACGAATTGATCGTAGCCGATGGCGGAAGCCGTGACGCTACCCTCGATATCGCCAGAAGATTCACTTCCCGGATCGTGCAAAGCCGCCCCGGCAGGGCCCTACAAATGAACGCCGCCGCACGAGAAGCGACAGGAGACCTGCTTTTATTCCTTCATGCCGACAGCCGGATCGATGGAACCAGCTACGCCAAGATGGTGGAGGTTATGGAAAACGTCAGACTGGTGGGAGGAGCGTTCAGCCTAGCCATCGAATCGGACGATTATTTCCTACAGATGATATCTGCCCTGGCTACACTTCGGGCCAGGTATTTCCACCTTGTATACGGAGACCAGGCTATCTTCGTTAGGAAGGCCATTTTTAATGATATGGGTGGCTTTCCTTCCCTTCCCATTTGCGAGGACTTGGAGTTTTACCGCCAGTTGAAAAAAACCGGCCCCGTTATTCTCCTCAATGAAAAAGCCTATACCTCGGGAAGGAGGTGGGTCACCGAAGGAGTTTTCCTCACCACGGCCAGGAACATTCTCATCGCCACATTGTTTCTAATGGGATTTCCTCCCCGGATACTGAGTAAGTGGTATGTGGTGATTCGTTAGCGATCGGGTTAAACCGGATTCAAAGTTCTTGAAACCCAATCGGGCAATTTATATAATTAGGGGAACCTCTAAAAATTGCCTGCGGCCATGAGATTGTCCTTTATTTTAAAGGGCAAGGGAGTTGCCAAAAGGAAAAATTTTGAGCTGTTTAGAGGCGCCTTTAAAATAATCCTGTTATGAAAATAGTTTCATTCCTGATTCATTCACCGGCAGTTTAATGGGTAAGAAAAAATCCAGAAACAAAAAATTCAGGTCCCAGGCTAAAAAGAAAATAATCCCAGCAGTATTTATCGGCGCGATCGCTTTTGTTCTATCTGGGGTTTACTGGGCCACCAAGCCGGCGGTTGACGTACAACCGGTCACACCGGCGACGGGTTTTCTGATCGAAACACGGCCAGTCCTTTCCAACGCGTTATTCACGGGAAAAGCCGCGCAGGCTTACAAAATTGCCGCTGAAATACCAAAGGTCATCGACAGCCAGTTCTGTTACTGCTATTGCAAAAAAGAAAAAAAGCACAAAACTCTTCTGACCTGTTTCACCAACCGGCACGGCTCCAAATGCGATATCTGTATCGGGGAAGTCCTCTATGCTTACGAACTGTATAAACAGGGTAAAACCCTGGATGAAATAGTGATCGCTGTAGATAAAAAGTTTTACCGGCCTTACAAACCTCACAGTTCCCGAAGTCTCTGAACTGACATGGAATCAATCATGGAGAAAAAACCCGTAGGAATTTTCGTTCCCTATGCCATGCTGGTTACGGCGCTTTTTTCAATCTTTATCATCTCCCTGAACAAGGTGGAATTAAAACCTTTTGAGATGGAATATCCGGAAGAAGCCTTCCTGGCCCCTTCTTTCGAACTTCTATCCCTAAAGGGAGGACCCGTTCAACTGGCCGATTACAAGGGAAAAGTCCTCTTCATCAACTTCTGGGCCACCTGGTGCGGAACCTGCAAGGTGGAAATGCCGTCCATGGAAAAACTCTACCAGCGATTCAAGGAATATGACTTTGAAATGCTCACCATCAGTGTCGACAAGGATATTTCACTGATCGACCCTTTTTTAAGGCAATACAACCTGACATTTCCTGTTTTGCTCGATCCCAATAGTGAAGTAGCCAAAAAGAATTACAAGACCACAGGAGTCCCTGAAACATTTATTGTGGACAAAAGCGGAATCATTGTCCACAAAGCTATCGGCCCGAGAGACTGGGCCACGGATGAAACCATGGAAGCCTTCGCGCAACTAATTTTAGGAAGCTGATATGAACCTCCGCCTATATGTGATCTCCCTCCTCATCATTGGATTGATGACGATGATGTGTTTCGAAGCCTGGGCACAGGGGGGACATAAGAAGGAAGAAGATACCATCCCCACAGAAGAATTCACCGCCCAGGACAGCATGTATTCGGTGAAGGAAGGGGACGCAAACCCTGTGGAGAGCCAGGAAGACCTGTTCGGTTCCTCCCTTTCCAAAAGCGATGACCTTTTCGGAGGGACAGAGCTAATGAGCCGAGAAATGACCGGCCATCAGGAACATATTAAAAACGGTGAAATGGACCATCAACAACATCAGCCATCGGTCGAAATCTCCACTTACCAATGGGTTTCCCC
This sequence comes from Nitrospinota bacterium, assembly GCA_036339675.1. Lineage (GTDB taxonomy): Bacteria > Nitrospinota > Nitrospinia > Nitrospinales > VA-1 > JAYZAN01. Next base: position 2,262 of record JAYZAN010000052.1, on the reverse strand, counting down.
CTCTCAGGAAGGTTATGGGGTGGCCGCCGGCATTACCGTACTGGCAGGAATGATCTTTGGCGTACTGAGTTTTTTCCGTCAATGCGAATAACCGGATGAACGGTCATTTTGGAACGGCAATCCTTTCTCTCAAGCTCTTTCGGAATCTGGTAAAACGTTATGGCTAACCGCATCGATGAAATTCTGAAAGAAAGGCTGGGGCTTCATCTCCTGGAATATGAAATTTCGGAACACGCCAATTCCATAAAATACTCCCTTGGGGGGATGACTCTGACTTGCTTTATCATCCTCATCGTCAGCGGGGTGCTTCTGGCCCAATTCTTTATCCCCGATCCCGAACGGGCCAACACGAGTCTTCATTACCTGATGGACCAGGTCTACCTGGGCTGGTTCCTGCGCGGGATCCATTTCTGGGCGGGAGAAATATTGACCGTCACCCTGGTTCTGCATATGATCCGCGTGTTTATGACCGCCTCCTACAAAAAACCCCGGGAAGTTAACTGGCTGATCGGTGTGGGCCTGCTCTTCATGATGGTCAACCTGCTTTTCACCGGGACGGTGCTTAAATGGGACCAGGAAGCATATGAAGCGCTTGATCATTTTCTCTGGGTCGCAGAAAAACTGGGGCCGTTGGGAGTCCCTGTCACCGAACAATTCGCACAGGGCGTTCCTTTGTTAAGCCGGATCTATATGGCTCATATTTCCCTGCTTCCAATTCTCACGCTTGGCCTTGTGGGCCTTCACCTGTTTTATGTGAAATTTCACAAATTGTCTTCCCTCCCGGAGCAAACGGAACCGGGACCTTCCATCAAATTCACCCAGCACATGGCCTATCTGAGACGGGCCGGGGCCGGCGTTTTCGCCTTGATCTGCCTCCTGGCCCTGACCATATCTCCACCCCTAGGCAATCAGCCCATTCTGGGCCTGGAAGTCACCAAACCTCCCTGGCAGTTTGTCTGGATTTACGCCCTGGAAAACCTCTGGGTTCCTTCCCTCATCGTCGCTCCTTTGGTAATTAGTATCGTTCTGGTCGCGATTCCATTCGTGGACCGGGGAGAAGAACGTCATTGGAAAAAGCGTCCTATCGCCACCCTGTTTCTCGCCCTGACTGTCATCGCGTTTCTGGCCCTGATCTTGTGGGGCAAGTTCACCACCATGACCCATACCATGTAACCGGTACTTCCAGATTGAACCATGCGTGAAACAATTTCTGTAGAAAACCTCACTAAAAAAGACTGCTTCCTTTGCGACATCGCTAAGGAAGTCGTCCTTATAGTCATCCAAAACTTTCCCGTTCGATTACAAACGACGGATATAGAATCCGACCCCCAACCATTCGAAAAATATAAGGAAAAAATTCCGATAATCAGGATCAACGGGGAGGACTGTTTCAAATTTAAAGTCCATGAAGAGACGTTGAAGAAAAAACTAGAACAGGCTCTAACGGGTTGAGTCCAGGAAAAACTAACAGGAGATTATATTTTCCTGGTCTCCAAAGCACGATCGAAGGAAAGTTTTCTCAGCCGGTTCTTGAAAATGGGGTTTTTATCGAGAAGAGCCTGAAAAGTGGCCTTAAAAAGCACAAAACATTGGGAGATTACTTCCGCCACCACCGTGGCAGTGGTCGAGGTCAAAAAATCCGGGCTAGGCCATGGGGAAACTCCTTATATTCGGTGGGAAGATAAAAACGTTCTGCAACGGATGCATTTTAATTCATTTATAAACTTTTCGAGCTGTTTTTAGAGGTGCCCTTAATCAAATCGATTAATATGCAAACTATTAAAAAAATTTGCCTTATAATAACGTCTCTTATTCGGCATTTGACAGGAGAGATTTTTCATGGTGGAGAAAATACCTTTAACCGAAAACGAACTTGAAGAAAAAATCAGGGAATTGGTCCCGGAATGGAAATCTGAAAAAAACGATAAGGGGGTCTCATATATCGAACGGGTCAAACACGCTTCAAAATATATGGAGGGCATCGATTTCGTCCATAAAGTAGCGGAAGCGGCAGAAGCGAAGAACCATCACCCGGATATCCATATCAATTACAAAAGAATTTCCGTCAGATACTGGACTCATACCGCCAGCGGGGTGACCCTGGCAGACGTTCAAATGGCTCAAAAGATCAATTCATTGTTTTGAAGGGGAAGGGATAGCTCAGGGTAGAGTCCTGGTGAAAAGAGACTTTTTCTCCAGATTGGCTAAACAGAAGACGTTGCCTCGTTTTCTTCACGAAGCATATCTTCAAGAGTCTGCCGT
>JAYZAN010000051.1:0-5135 GCA_036339675.1 Nitrospinota bacterium | reverse complement strand
CAATCTGTGTCCCGATTTGGAAAGGTCTTTATGGGTCAATAAAACTGCGACGGCCGCGGACCCGATCGTCAAGGAAGCGATGGAACCTTTAATGGAACTGCGGGTAAGGGTGCTGTCAGTAAGCAGGTTTTCGATGGTGGTGTTGACCAAGGGGCCGCCGTTTTCTCCTGCAAGGACGAGTCCTGCCAGTATCTCACCCTGTTCGATCATATTGGCGACATAAACCATCCCGTTGAGCACACCCAGGCAGGCATTGGAGATATCGAAGACATGACAATTTCTGGAAAGCTTGAGATTATTATGGATGACAGAGGCGGTCGCCGGTTCCAGAAAATCGCGGCAGACTGAGGCACTGATCAGGCATCCGATCTGTTCCCGGTCGATCCCGGATTTTTCGAGGGCCTTTTGCCCTGCCATGGAACTGATATCGCTCGGGAAAACCCCTTTTTCCCAGAACCGCCGCTCGCGGATACCGCTCATCAACTCCAGTCTGCCGTAAGGCAGTTTTAACCTCTCGTACACGGGAGACAGGCGCTTTTCGAGATCCGTGGAAGTCACCACGTTTTCCGGGAGGTGATAAGCCAGAGTTTCTAAACAAATATTTTTAAATCGCATCCTGGTCCGTCTCTTCCACCTTGATATTTTTTACTTCGGTGTCGATAAACTGCATTTCGTAATATTTCTGGTACAGACCGCAATGCGCAAGAAGCTGGTCATGGGTACCCGATTCGGCGATCGTCCCCTGGTCCAGGACGATGATACGGTCGGCGTGCTTTATGGTCGACAGCCGGTGTGCGATAACGAGAGTAGTTCTATGGGCCATCAGGTTGTGCAGGGCATCCTGCACAAGTTTGTCCGATTCTGAATCCAGTGCCGAGGTGGCCTCATCCAGGACCAGGATGGGAGCGTTTCTTAAAATGGCTCTGGCGATGGCGATCCTCTGCCTTTGCCCTCCCGAAAGTTTAACCCCACGTTCACCGATCATCGTTTCATAACCGTCATCCAACCTGATGGCGAAATAATCCACATGGGCCGCATAGGCCGCTTCCAGGATCTCTTCGCGTGTAGCATCAGGCAGGCCGCAGGCGATATTGTTCCAAATCGTGTCATTAAATAAAAAGGTTTCCTGGGTCACCAGCGCCAACTGCTGGCGCAGGGATTTGAGGGTGAACTCCCTGATATCGGTACCGTCGATATAAATATTCCCCTGTGTGGGGTCGTGGAAACGAAACAGAAGGTCGACCAGGGTGGTTTTCCCGGCACCGCTCATCCCCACGATAGCCAGGACATGGGTTTTATCCACCTTGAGATTGATATCGTTCAGAACCATGTTTGAACGTGACGGATAACGAAAGGAAACGTTTTTAAATTCCAGGCTCTCCCTGAATTCCGCAAGTTTTTTTTCTCCCTGCTTGACCCGTTCCTTGTCCATATCCAGAATGGAGAACACCCGTTCCGCCCCGGCCAGGGAAATCTGAAAGTTGGTGAAAATTTTAAATAGCAGGCGCAGGGGACCGTACATCATGAACAGGCCCACGATAAAAGCCAGGAACGTTCCCTGGGTGACCTCTCCCAACAAAACCTGGTTACCGCCGTACCAGAGAATGACCGCGACGCTCATCACCCCGAGAACCTCCAGGAGGGGAGAAGTGATCTCCACATATTTCACGTTTTTCTTCATCACGGCGAGATAACCGTCGTTGAATTTTTTAAATTTTTCTTTTTCCTTCGGCTCCAGCCCGAAGGCCCGAACAACTTTGATCCCCGAAAAGGATTCCAAGATGGTGGAATTGATGTCGGCGAGTATTTCCTGCCCCTGATGGCTCAGCCGCCGGAGTTTCCGGGCAATTGCCCTCACGGGAAAAACCGTTATGGGAAAGATGATAAGGGCGATGATGGCCCAGTCCCATTTCAAATAAAATATCCAGGCTATCAAACATATGAGCATGACCCCATTCTGCAGAGATTCCTTTAAAAGCCGGGTCACCGTGGACTGCATGATGGACACATCGTTGATGATGCGCGATATCAACTGCCCAGTTTCATGTTCTTCAAAAAACTCGAACGGAAGCTTATGAATATGGGTGAACACCCGTTCGCGGACCCGGACCACCAGTTCCCAGGAGATGCCGAAAACAATCAGGTTCTGCACGTAGGTCAAACCTCCCTTCACGAGATACAACACAACCAGGACCAGGGGAATGACCTTGAGCATGAAAAAATCCTGTTCGACAAAAATTTTATCGAACGTTTTCTGAATCAAAGGAACTGGGGACGTGGCGATCACCCCCACAATGACCGAGAACAGGATAGCCAGGCTGAGCCTGGACATATAGGGCCGGAGGAACCTGAACAATCGTTTAAAAAGGTGGATAGTCATAGTTCTGGCCGGTAATTATGGAGATCTGATGAAAGGTGAACAGCTATTAAAATTGGATTCCGGGATCATGATTCGTCAATGACAGACCCTTTGTATATACAAAAAAGCCCCTGAGCATTTCAAACATGTCAATGCTCAAGGGCTAACGATTAAAACCCGATTCCAGGATGATCAAAATTTTTCTTCAAAGCGGTCACCCAGCCAACGGGCCTGAAAATCCTGGTGGGAACCCGGTTCAGGCTTCCACTTCTTTTTTAGGAAGAAAGTCTTCCAGGGTCGCACCATTGGCAATTGCCTCTTCCATCAATTTAACAGATTCCCTGATTCCGGCTTCGCAGACTTCCAGGGTGATCTCTTTAATATTTTTAGAAGCGGCATAGCCCATCACCCGTTTTTTGGTATTGTCCCTCATGAACCCCTGGGGGACATTTTCCAACCGGGCAATGGCTTTTTCAGTCCAAATAAAGTCCGCCTCATCGAGGCTGTTTTCCATATAGGAAGCCAGGACTTCATTTGGCGTCTTATCTTCGTCCTTCACAATTTTTTCATTCAGAACATCATTGACGAATTTCGCGGAAATAGTGCCAATGCTCTGAATCCGGGCATTTTTCTCAACCCGGGCAACCGCCCTTCGGCGCACGTGGCCTTTGGGAATTTCCTCAAGGCGCTCCAAGGCATCCTGGGTCCAGGAAATTTCCTTGGAATCGAACGTGGTCATTGTGGTGATATTCGCCTTTTCCTTTTCATCCGGCATGAATCCTTCCTTCCAGACCGGTTTCAGTTTATCGCCTTCGGCGCCGCAGACATAACACTTGACGATGGTCTCTCCCTGCATGAAAGTGCTGCAGTGGGCGCATTGCCAAGTCACATCGGTCACCTGGGCTCCGTTTGCGTTCCTGCCGTCCTCAGTGGCGACCACATGCTCTTCCGTCACGGAAACATCGCCATCATCTGAAATCGGATTTTCAGCGCTTCCATCGCCGGAATGGGCCTTGAGCATTTCTTCTTTGTAGGATTCCAGGGTATCCGGGCTGTTGGGGTCCATCCCCTCAGTCTTCATTTTCTCGCCGATCTGCCTCATGGCCTGCATGGCCCCGGCAGGAAGTATATTCTGTACCGCTTCGGTAATAACACTGGAGGTGATCATGCTGTGACCATGCTCCAGGCAATACCTGAGGATTGCGGATGTCGCCATGGGACGGACAAACCCGGGAATCTTCTTCAGCCTTTCCTTCGCCTCGGCGGTCCACTCAATACTTTCTTCCGCCTGCATGTCGATCGAGGGTTTGTATGTTTTGCTGGACAACAGGACGTTACAGGGCACAAGCCGGAGCAGGTTCTCAGCATTACCGCCAATATCCATATCCGGCGCACTGTGAACACCAATTCGCCCCAGGATCAACAGGAAGGGATTTTCTTCACGGGCATACTGCAGGACTTTCTCGAACACTTTCCCGTCCAGCAGACGGATGGTACAATCCATCCCCTCTTCCTCGACAATTTTACGGGAAATTTCCAGGTGGGCCTGATAAATTTTTGCCAACCCCTTATCGATGATGTCTTCGTGAAGTTTCTCTTGCTGCTCGAACTTAAACACCTTGCCAGCTTCCTTTGACAGCACACCAGTTAAGCTGTTGAACATGGCGTAGTGAAAATAAGGATCGAAAGTTGAGATGATCTCCAGTGGTTTGCCAAGTGTTTTAGCCATTTCGATACCGGTCATCAACCCGCCGAAAGAATGCCCGCTGCCATCAACCGCAACGACAATTTTCCCACTGGAAGCTTTTTCTCCATGCATTTCAGGGATGTGTTTCACGACCAGCATATCAGTTTGCACGCGGCGGATCACACGCTCAGCCACTGTGCCGATCATGCTGTCTTTGATGGCTCCCAGACCCACGGCGCCGAGGATGACAAGATCGTAATTAGATTCTTTAATATCCCGTACCAACTCAGTCCAGTTTCTTCCTTCCAGGGATTTCCCCACAAACGGAACATTTTTCTCCTTACACTTGAACTTGGGAACATCCAGGTAAGAGTCGGTGATGACTTCCATGCCCTTGGTGATCAACTGATCGTGAATATTTCTCTGCTTTTCAAGTTCCTGCTCATCCTGGTATTCTTCGGGCAGTCCGCTTTCCATTTGTCGGAATCGGACATCGTGCATTTTTGCCGCATAGACATGGCTGGCCGTTATGGTGGCTCCTGTCTTTTTGGCTAATTCCAAACCGAGATCAACGCAGGCATTGGAATAGTCCGAATTATCAACGGGCAAATAAATATTTTTGAACATGTGGTTTACCTCTCCATTTTAACTTCTGGCAAACAAACTGGTTAAATTATAAATTAAAATTCAGGAATTTGATAAAGGCCGTAAGAAGGTTGCACGACCGTTTGCAAACTAATAGTTACTGGGGAAAATTCTAACAAATTTTTGACCTCTGTCAATATAAAAGGAATCTTGGATAAGATTGTATAATATAGGGTTTCCAGACCGGGTCTTTTACAGAATGCGGCAGGATATTTCTACACTCCGCCTCCCCCATCAAACTTCCACCGGCGGTTAACATTTCCCCGATTGAACCGAATGGGTCTGGTTCTTCCAATTCACATGTAACCAATTGATTAAAAGGGAATTAATTAAAAGGCCCCGGCTCTGTAAAAGTTATTTTGCCTGGCCTGATTTTTTCATATAAAATGGCCCTGAGGTGAAAAATTCGGTTTGAAATTCAGAGTAAAACACAAAATTCGAATT
>JAYZAN010000050.1:0-18475 GCA_036339675.1 Nitrospinota bacterium | reverse complement strand
GCCAGCAGCGGGATAAAGACCCTTATGATCTCGTTTACCTGGATGCCTTCAAGAGCGGTTCCATCCCGTTTCACCTCAAGACCCGGGAATTTTACCGGGATATTTTGGATATCCTCGCCCCGGAAGGGGTGGTGGGGTCCAATCTCTACGGAAAGAGTAACTCTCTAAAACCCGGCGACCGCCAAACCTTTGCCGCCCTGTTCAAACAGATTTATTGTTTCGAGGACCCCGAAAAGATCGCCACAGTCCTGATTGCCACAAATCGCGAATGGGTCTGGTCCCGGGAGGACATGCTCCAACAGGCCGACATGTTCCAGGTCCCGGTTCTCTTTCCCATGCGGGAAGTGGTGGAAACCTATAAACCCGATAAATTCATCGACAATCAGGCCAGGATCTTTGAGGATGATTTTTCCAAGGCCGAAATGGTGAAGGCGGTCGAGAAAAATAATCAGAACAGCACCCTTTTCCGCCCTTATCCGATCAAGAGCACCCATGACGGGTGATTTCCTCAGTATGGCCAAGGGTCAGGAGTTTTAGGGAAGTTTAAAAACCTGAACTCGAAAATTATCGTAGTCGGATACGGCAAGAGAATCGCCGCTTATCGCTAGCCCGCCGACCCGTCCTAATTCCCCCGCGCGTTTTCCCGAAGGCTGATAAATTGAAACGACCTCAAGGCGGTGGTTGAGGTGGACGATCCGGTTGTTCCAGAAATCGCTGGCGAATATACCGTGTTGCGGGTGCGCGGTCAAAAAATAAAATTCGTCAGAAAAATTTTCTCCCTTGCCGAATTGGTGAAGCAGTGTTCCATCCGGGCCGAAACGCTTGAGCAAATATTCGGAACGATCTCCGACAAGATATTCGCCGTTCTCAAAACAGAAGACGCTGAGGGGTTTAAAAATATTTTCGGGTTTGTTTCCCGGGTTGATGAGGGACCGGTCCAGCGTTCCATCACTATTATAAACCTGGATACGGTCGTTTTCCGGGTCGGCCACCCAGACTTTACCGTCCTTGTCCGTGGAGACGGAAAAGATATCTCCCAGTTTGTTTTCTGGCCCCTGACCCAGAGATAAAATGAATTTCCCGTCAGGAGAGAATTTCTGCACCCGTTGATTTCTTTCATCGGTGACATAGAGGTTTCCTACCGGATCGGCGGCGATACTGCCTGGAAATTTGAATTTCCCCGGGGAGTTGCCCCATCCGCCGAATCGGGCGCTATACAGCCCCTCCTCCGAAAATAAAAAGACCCGGTGGTTGTCATGGCCCACCACCGCCCACTCTCCGCTCCGGGTTAGGCAGATCCCGAACGGGCGAAGCGGGGTTCCCATGCTGGGGTTTAATATTCCGAATGAATTTTGAAAGCGGGAGATTAAAACAGAGGTTGGTCCGGCATTATCGTAGATACAGTTGTTCGTGAGATAAACGAACAACTTGTCGAGAAGGTTTATGTTTTTGCTCCAACGGTTCAACCGGAGTTCCAAATGCTCCAGTTTGTTCTGGAGTTGATTGATGTTCTCAGATATTTGCATGGAGTGGTTCATGTTCCCAACGTTTCCGATAAAATCGATTTCCTTAAGTTTTGCGTTCAAACCCGATAGCTCGAAATAGTTCGATTTTCTTTCCCGCAAACCCTGTTGCAAAGATTCCTGCAACTGGGACCGGTAGGCATTCAAGGTATTAAACAGTGCTTTTGTTTCAGAAGTTTCCCCCTGGGCTTCGTTCAATCCCAGTAAGGCGGACCCGATAATCAGTCTGTTAAAATTATTGGTTTCATTGAAGTCCAGGGTCAGGATCATCCTCCGGACCAGGCTGATCTGGAAATCTATCAAGGTTTTACTGTTCTCCAGATTGATGGGGGCCTTTTTGTCCTGAGGGTTTACCTCCTTGATCTTTTGCTCCAGGCCTTCCTTTTGTCCTATCAGTTCACACAGTTGCCCGAATAATTCCTCCGCTTTTTCCTGGTAGGTTTTTTGGATATTGAGAATTTCCAGAAGCTTTTGTGTCAGGGAATCTCCATCCTCCTTCAGATGTTCCGCGACATAGCGTTCGTTTCCGCAAACCAGGCTAGCCTCGGATTTTTCAAGGGGCATTCCTTCCACTCTCAGAGCCCTGATAAAACCGTCAAGGTCCAGATTTTCAGAATCATACGGAACGGGTGAGAAGTTCATAGCCTCTTTCCCGGCGGCCTCGGGTTCCTGTGTTTTTCCATGGAATCGAAACCATTGGTCCATGAGACTTTTAAGGAGGATTTCGATCGATGTGTGGGTGCCGATATTCTCCTGGAATCCCAATTGCAGTTTCGCGATGCTCGGGGAAGCCGGGGAATGTACGAACAGGTCACGGATTTTTCGCCCGAGAGCAGGATGTTCTGGATGCTTCAATAACGCGTTTTGAAAGCTCCGGATGATGGCGCGGTTTTCGAATTCAAGGTTATTCAGCAGGTTCATCATCCTCTGGTTTGTGAGAAAACGGATCAGAAAACCTTCCCATGTTTTTTGCTCGTTCTGTTCCTGTCCAAGGGAAACGACCATGGCTTCTTCGTTTTTTTCTTTTTGATCCAGATGGTGGTTCATTAGATCGCAGAGGTCCATGAATCGTTGTTCGAGGATGGTTAGGCAATTTCCCATAGAGGCACCGGATAGGTCCGAGCCCAGGACGAAGGCCAGGAACTGAGAACATTTGTCCACGGTTCTGCGATAAAAATATGCAGCCAGGCGGAACTTGCGGAACAGGGTTTTATCGGCTTTCTCCGCCTGAAACAGTTCCTGATTGAATACCCGCGGGTCGTCTTTCTGTTTGAGGAGGGATCTTTGATGTGGAATCAACAGCTGGTTATGCTCGCTGGCTTTTTCCTCCCAATCTTTAAGAATTTCTACTAGTTCCCTGCGCGCAATTTGAAGGAAGCCATTGAAAACTTCAAGGCCCTTCATTAATGAGGATTCCGCTTCTTCCTGGTTTTTGGATTCGGAAATCAGTTTGCCAAGTCTTAAAAGTAAATTGTGCCCGGTTTCCTGACACGAGATTCGATCCTCTTTTTCAAGCCAAAGGGTTTGAACCGCCAGTCTATACGATTCCAGGGCCTTGTCAGAATTCCTGTTCTGTTCATGGAGTTGTCCCTGATGGAATAAATATTCAGGGTTTTTTGAATCGGATTGAACCAGACGATCCACCAGCGCTTCCTGCTTTTCCGCGGGAATCTGGAATGTCAGAATCTCCGTATTGAAGGTAAATCCGATATGGAGCCGGCCCTGCGGATCGACAGCGGTCAGGTTGGGGGTTTTGATCGGGTGCGATGCGTCTCCCTGGTCGAAGGAGAATAAATATTGACCGGATGAAGTGAACACCTGGATGCGATGGTTGTTCAGGTCGGCTACGTATAGCAGGTCGTTGCTTCCGGGGGCCACGCACAGGGGATACTGAAACTGCCCGGGTTCGTTCCCTCTCTTCCCAAAGGTCAGGATTTTATTCCATTCCCAATCGAACTTGACGATACGGTGATTGCCGCTGTCGGATATAAAGTAATTCCCGTGACTATCGCAGGTGATGGAGGTGGGGAATTCAAACGCGGGTGGTGAAAACAGTAGTTCAGAGGTTCCAAAAAGATAGGCCAGTTGTTCTTCGAGAACCGTCCCCCGGGTTCCTATAAAACCCAGTGACGTTCCATCGGGATTGAAGCGCTGGATCCTGTGGTTATAACGTTCCACAATGACAATCTCTCCCGAGGGCTCTATGTGAATGGCGTAAGGTTCATTGAGCTGTCCGGGTTCTTCCCCGCAGGAGCCCAGGGTCATCAGATGATTTCCACTGGGATCGAATTTCTGGACTCGGTGGTTCCAGCTGTCCGCCACATAGATATTTCCTTCCCCATCGACGGCCGTTCCCTTGGGATAGTGAAACTCGCCGGGATTTTTCCCTTTCCCGCCAATGGTCCTGAGCACATTCCGTTCGGCGTCATAGACCTGGATTCGATGGTTGAAATCATCGGAAATGATGCAACCGCCGTCGGGAAGAAAGGTTATCCCTGAGGGGGGGGAGATGGGACCCCCCGTCTTGTCCTGCGAACGGAAAGAACTCTCAAAATGCACGGCAAACGTTTCCTTGAGTGACGGGTCTTTTGAAATATCGGAAGGTGAATTCATTCGGGATATGGGAGGATTCCCGGAGCAAAAAACAGAACGATAGATTTACGGCCAGCATTAAATCATAACCGCAAAAAGAATACAAATGGTAAAGCGATACAAGCTGATGGTTGCTTTAATGCCAATCAAAAGAAAACGTGCCGCTTGGAAGACGGCATTTTTATTTATCGGTAATGATTAGTTTCTCAATTTCCGAATCTGGGACGGTTCTGGATTTTTGAATCTGATATCTTCTTTTGAGCATGGGCAGAAGCATTTTCAACGCGTCTAACTTGCTTTTTAACAGCACCATTCCCTGTCCCCGGGAAGTGAAATAGCGGATATCGCGAAACTGATGTTTCAATATGGTGAATAGATATTTGCAATACAGTTTTAAGGAAAAATTCCGGATGAGAACGAAAACGTCATTGCGCTTGCAGAGATATACATAGCGGTCGCTGTACAGGCCGACGGTCGCGGTGCCGATGTGGTACACCTTGGCTTGGGGCAAATAGACGCACTGGAATCCCTGGAGCTGGCTGCGCATGTTCAGATCGACATCTTCGGCGAATATAAAGAAGTCTTCATCGAAAATACCGACGGTTTCGAACAATTCGCGGCGGTAGATTCCTGCTCCGGCGCAGGCACCGAACACATAGTCTTCCTGGTCGTACTGGCCGACGTCTTTTTCGCCCTGGCCGCGGCCGCCTCCTGCGGACCAGGCATGGAACAGGTCTCCGGTATTGTAAAAAACATCCCTTTCGTCCAGAAACATCATTTTGGTCGTGCCCATCCCGCATTCTGGATGCCGTTCCATACCTTCCACTATTTCACCCAGCCAGTTTGGATCGATTTCGATATCGTTATTGAGAAGGCAGATGAATTCGGCATCGGAGGCTTTGATGCCATCGTTACAGGCTTTGGCGAATCCGAGATTTTCCGGCAGCTTGATCATCCGCACCCAGGGGTATTGTTCCTCGATCAACTCGCGGGAACCGTCAGTCGATCCGTTGTCCACCACGATCACCTCGAAATCCCTGAAAACGGATTTTTCCATAGAGTCCAGGCACATTCCTACAAACCGGAGGCCGTTCCAGTTGGGGATGACAACACTGACTTTCAAAAGTTTACCTCCTGAAAATATAACCGTTTGAGGGACATTAAGTATTTTTTTCGATTCATAATGTTGAAATCTTAAACCGGAGTTTCTTTCAATTGGAGAGAATTCAGTGTGTCCAGCAGTTTTCGGGCCCCCTCGTGGGAAGGATCCAGTTCCAGGCAATTTTGAATGGGAGTTTCCTGTTGGTCCTGGGGTACTAATCGGGCCAGACGAAACCAGGCGTTGGCCCTGATATGGGCATAATTGTGAGCCGTCGTGGCGATCATATTAAATAGTCGCCGGGCGTCTTCGGTATTTGCCGCTCTTTCGAACGCGGACGCCCTAGCATATTGCATCAAGATATTCGACGGGTCAAGGTTTAGATAGCTCTCAAAGACCTCGTACTCGGGGCGCTGGGGTGCTTGAATTTTGGCCAGTGCCGCGGCGATCTTGGTCTGGACCCATTCCCGGTCATTTTTCAACTCTATTTTGGTCGTATTTGTATACAGTTTCTCCAGTTGTGCCCGGTCCTGCAGTTCGGTCAGAGCATCAATCATGAACTCCCAGCAGTCGATACGCTCGGGTTGTTGACCGGCAACGAGGGAAAACGTCTCGGCGGTCGACCGGTGATCTCTCATGCCGCGATAGACCAGTCCACTGACGTAGGACATTTCAATATCATAGTCGAACCGACGTTTTTCTTCACGGACGAGTGATTCGGCCTCTTGCAACCGGCCTTGTTTAACAAGCTGGGTTGCCAGTGAAAGACGGACAAAGGACCAGCCGGGTTTACGGGAAAGGACATATTCGAGTTGCGCGACCGCTTCATTTATCCGCCCAAGCTGGGCGTAAATTTCTCCAAGGAAGACTCTGCCCTGCATGTCTTCCGGATTCATCCGTAATAATTTCAGGCATTCCCTTCTGGCTTTTTCCACATTTTCATGAACCAGATCGGCAGGGTTGATACCTGGAGAATGCAGCTGTTCCCCTGTTAGTGCATCCATCACACGCATTTTATCCTCCCAGGAAAATAACAAGGGATCCCGGGCGGGGGGAGTGAAGGCCTCTAGGCGGTACACCGCGAAACGCGAAAGATATACTTTGATCAACTTGTACCTAAGGCCGGTCAGTTCTTCCAGCAGATCCATATGCAGATCAAGATAGGTTTTGATCAGATAGATCGGTTGATGGCGGATCAATCCCCCTATCACACCGTCGTAAAACCCTTCCAGATCCTGAGTATCCCAGGGGCCGATAGAATGATGGAGATAATTATCCGATGAAGGTTGTCCGGTCAGATGGTACAACTGGGTGAACGTTCCCCAGGCGAATATCCGGTGGTCCGTTTCTCCACGCATCCGGATCAGGCGTTTCAGGGCTTTCCCGAGGCGGGGAAGGTATAGATACTGGTCGAATTTTTCGTAGCCACTGAGAGTTTCCGGGGAGGTAGGTTTTAAATAAAAGTCTTTAAGGTAATAGATGTTCCATCCCGTCAATACGAGAAAAAGGCCTGTAATCATCGGCGCTATATTCCCATACTCTTTGAGGACCATATCCAGTCCTAGGCCGCATCCAAAAGCCAGAAGGGTGAACCAGGGAAGATAGTGGTAGCGTGAAAACCCTCTTTGAAAAACGATCATGGATAGGGTAACCATGGTGAATGTTCCCAGCCATATTCCATTTTCCCCTGACAAGGCCAGTAGAAGGGATGGAATTCCTGCTGCCCATATTGGAAGACCCTGTTTTGCGAGAAGGAGGATTTCCCCCGCCACGTTGAAATACATAGTTTTGGTTCGGCTCAAACGGAGTGTGGTGGCCAGCCGGGTGTTCATTTGTGTTTTGGATTTCGCGTCCCAGAACCCGAGTTTCCAATCCAAGAGATTGGACAGGATGAAGGGAGTCCCCGCAGCCAGGATAAACTGAGTCATGGCGTCGAACCCGTACCGGTAACCCACCACCCACATCAGGACGGCGGCATACAGCCCTGCCGTGTATTTTGGGATGGTTGCGAGACCGAAACACAATCCGGCCCAGATGACGTAGTCCGGTCCCATCACCAGAAAGGTCAGGCCCAGTAAAACCAGGGGCAGGTAAAATTGTTCGTGATTGAAAGAGCCCGCTGTCAAATCGGGGGAGGTTCCATAGAATGCGTGGAGGATTCCCGCGGCCAATGCTGCCCACGGGTTATGGGTCCATGTGAACACGGCGAAAAAGATCATCGCCGAGGCGGCCGCGTGAAAAAGGGTCTGAATCAGGCGGATTCTTTGAACTCCCCCATCGGGGCTGTCGAAGGCTTTGTCGAAAAGGAGCATTTTCCACATGGGGACCCCGATGATCTGCAGGTCCTTTTTCCATTGAAATCCTTTTCGTGCAAAACGTGCCCGATAAGTGTAGATGGAAAAATCGTCATCCAGAGGAAAATTCACGAAGGGTCTTCTGAACAGGAAGGCTGAAGCTACGACGATGACCGGAAAAAGAATTTCAGGAAAGATCATGGTATGCCCTTAAACAAGGGGCAAGAACACGGCTTAAATATAATGGGATCGACAGGGAGTAAAGCTATAAAAGCCATTATTTTGTCGGGCTTTGCCCGTTTCATTCAGATCGGACAAAATGAAGAATTTCTTTAGTCTGAACCGCTTTTTCCGGGTGAAACCGCAGGTTCATTGACCGAATTTACCTGCTTTGGGATTCTTAAAAAAAGAAGCTTTAGTTTGAGGAATATGGAGTCGTCGGCCCCGGCAAGAGGTTTGCCTATCACGGATTTTAACAAGGATTTTAGTATGCCGAGGAGGAAGGTGGTCCGGTAAAGGGATTTTAAAATGAAGTTCCAGGTGGAGGAATAGTATTTGGCAAAGAAAAACAGGTTGCTTTTGTATGTTTCCAGAATGACTTTTTCGCGGCTTTCGGGCCTGCGGGTACTTTGCCCTAAAAGGTGCCGAATGGAAGCCACCGGGTAATAGCAGACTTTATGGCCCTGGCTCCGGGCCCGTCGGCAAAGATCGTCTTCTTCGTTATACAAAAAATGACTCTCGTCCATCAATCCAATGGTTTCGAGGAGGGACCTGCGAATCAGAAAGCAGGAGCCGCCCACCGCTTCGACTTCCTTGGGTTCGATGGCCCCCATCTTTTCTTTTTCAAGAGCGGGTTGATACATCCCCAAAATTTTCAACATGGCGTCTTTGGGCGTATCTGTCCATAAGCGCATGGGGCAGGGCTGGTCGTTTTCATCAAGGATCTGGGGGCTCAGGATGGAAAACATTTCGTTCTGGTCCAGGTAACCGATCATCTTTCCGAAGCAATCCTCGATCAACAAGGTGTCGCTGTTTAAAATGACGATATAGCGTCCCCTGGAAAGTTCTATCCCCTGGTTGCAGGCGGCGGAAAACCCCCGGTTCTTGTTGTTGCAGATCAGTTGAACATCCGGGAACCGATCCCGGACCACCCCCGCGCTGCCATCTATGGAGTTATTGTCCACCACCAGCAATTCGTAGGAGATGCCCTGGGTGTTTTCCTGAACGGATTTCAGGCATTCCAGCAAAATATCGCGGGTGTTGAAACTGACAGTGACAATGGATAGGTCCAGCGAGGGAGATTGAGGGAATTGATAGTTCGATTCGATCAATTCAGAATCCTTGAAATGCTTTACCGGTATGTATCGCAAATAGTTTAACTTATTTGCGGGCCGGATAAAAAATTTTTCGCCCGGTTTGAAAAATCTCTTAGGCCGTGCCGGGTTGCTTTCCAACGAGTTATTGGAGAGAATAGGCTTTTATGGAATTCTGTCCTCAGGGAGAAACGTATGCTGGATGAATCTAAAAAAGAATATGTTGAATTGAAAACCAGGGTGGAACGACTTAAAGGGTATCTTTGACGTCGATATTAAATTGAAAGAGGTCGAGAAGCTGGACAAGGAGGTGGCCCGCCCGGATTTCTGGAACGATCAGGAAAATGCCCAGAAAACCCTTCAGAAACGAACCGGGCTTCAGCGTTCGGTCAATCTCTGGCAGGAACTCCATAAGAGCTGTGAAGATATCGGCGCGATGGTCGAACTCGCCGAGGGGGAAGAGGATGACTCTCTTCTTTCAGAAATTGAATCCACCGTAGTCGACTTGGGAAAACGGATCGAAGGCGCCGAACTCAAGGCCATGCTCTCCGAGGACAGCGACGGGAACAATGCCATCCTGGCCATCAATTCCGGGGCGGGCGGGACGGAGTCGCAGGACTGGTCGGATATGCTTCTCAGGATGTATCTCCGCTGGGGCGACCGAAACGGTTACAAAACGGAAATTCTCGACCAGCAGTATGGTGAGGAGGCCGGGATTAAAAGCGCCACGGTCCTGTTCACCGGAGAATACGCCTACGGGTATCTGAAGGCGGAAATAGGCGTCCACCGGTTGGTCCGGATATCTCCCTTCGATTCCAATAAAAGGCGTCATACCTCATTCGCCTCCGTTTTCATCTATCCGGAGCTGGAAGAGGACGTAGAGGTGGAGATCAATGATGAGGATCTACGTATTGATATTTACCGAGCTTCTGGACCGGGCGGCCAGGGGGTCAACACCACCGATTCGGCGGTGCGGCTGACTCATATTCCGTCCGGAACTGTCGTCCAATGCCAGAACGAGCGGTCCCAGCATAAAAACAAGGCTTCGGCAATGAAGGTGCTGCGGTCCCGGTTATACGAACTGGAAATGGAGAAAAAGCAGGAAGAAAAAAAAGAACAGGAAAAGCAAAAGAAAAAAATCGAATGGGGGAGCCAGATACGGTCCTATGTACTTCATCCCTACCGAATGGCCAAGGATCTTCGCACCCATGTGGAAAAGGGTAATGTGGACGCCGTC
This sequence comes from Nitrospinota bacterium, assembly GCA_036339675.1. Taxonomy (GTDB): domain Bacteria; phylum Nitrospinota; class Nitrospinia; order Nitrospinales; family VA-1; genus JAYZAN01. The sequence goes on along the minus strand of JAYZAN010000050.1, from coordinate 8,417 downwards.
CTCGACGGGGACCTGGGCGATTTCATCGAAGCGTTCCTCCTCAAAAAACACTCTGATCGATAATCGTTTATGAAACCCAATTTTCATCCCAGTCTGATCAACGACCCGTTAGGAGATCCGGGACTGCTTATACAGTTTCTTTATGAGAGGCGCGCACTGCTGTTCGACCTGGGTGACCTGCCCTCCGTCCCCAATGCGACTCTGCTGAAAATCTCCCATGTTTTTGTCAGCCATACTCATATTGATCATTTTGTCGGGTTCGACCGGTTATTGAGAATTGTTTTCGGAAGAGGCAAGACCATTTACCTGTATGGGCCGGAGAATTTCATCGCCAATGTAGAGGGCAAACTGGCGGGGTTCACCTGGAACCTGGTCGACCGGTACACAGAATCACTCACCCTGGAAGTGACCGAAGTGCGGAATGAGGGTCTGAGAAAGGCGCAGTTCAGGGCCATCGATAAATTTAAAAGAAGCGAGGTCAAGGAGGAGCCCTGGAACGGTTCCGTGCTGGTGGACGAACCTTCGTTTACCTTAAGCGTCGCTATCCTGGAACACCGGGTCCCTTGTCTCGGGTTCGCGTTGAAGGAAAAGTTCCATGTCAATGTCCGGAAGGAAAAACTCGATGTTTTGAAATATTCCCCCGGCCCCTGGTTGAATGAAATGAAAGAGAGCATTTTTGAAGATCGGCCCGATGATCATCCCATCGATGTTCGCCTCGACGGAACCCGCCGCGGCGAAACCAAACAGATCCCACTGGGGGAATTGAAAAAGGAACTGGTGATGATTACACCCGGCCAGAAAATAGTATATGTGGTGGACACGGTTTTTACTGAAGACAACAGGAAGAAAATCGTCGATCTGGCGCGGGACGCGGACATTTTCTTTTGTGAGTCACCCTTTCTTGCGGAAGAGGAGAGCCGTGCTTTGGAGCGGCGTCATTTGACGTCCCGGCAGGCGGGGCTTCTGGCCCGAGAAGCAGGGGTCAAACAACTGCGTACGTTTCACTTCTCACCAAAACATTCAGGACGAGTGGAGCAGTTATACAGGGAAGCTGAGGAAGCTTTCCAGGGATGAGGCCCGGGGAACCTTATTTTTCGCTAACGATAATATAGTAGCCCGAGAACCGGTTCAATTTTGAGTTGGTGAACCTGTTTTCCAGATAATCGAATAACCGGTATGCCCCAGGAAGATAACACAGATATTCGGTAATCACGAAAGTTCTGAGGCCATAAACCTTTCTGGGATGTAGTCCGGCTTGGCGAAGAAGATCCGTGGCCTGGTCAACCTTATGCCAATGGGTATGATGCTTCATCCGATTTAAAAGCCATCTGAATGACCACGGTGAGTAAAACTCTGTGAAGATGGTGGACCTTTTTTTTGCCACGCGTGCGATCTCTCGTAAAGCTTGCTCCACATTTGGAACATGAGGTAGAACTTTGAAACTGCCGATCAGATCAAATGATTCGTCCGGAAAAGGGAGGTCCCTTGCATCGGCGATCATCATTTCAACGCGGGGGTCATCCTGGAATATTTGCCGGGCATGGGAGAGCATGCCGGGAGTATAGTCTACTGCTTTGACTTCACCGCATTTTTCCAGAAAGTAGGGAATATTTCTTCCTGTTCCACAACCTAGATCCAAGCCTTTTTCATAAGTTTTCTCGGCGGTATTTTCAAGAAAACAACGGCGTGTTAACCCTTCAATAATCTTAAAATAAGGGCTGCGGTCTCTGTGGGCATCATAGTCTTTTGAAATGAATTCGTAGGCGGTTCGAACTTCCAAGGATTACCTCTTTCGCAAGTCTGGATGGATCAATTTGTTTTCTCTTCGCACATTAATTTGTTGTAGAGGTTATTATAATGATTCAGGTAGCTTTTTAGACTGAATTCATGAAGTATCATTTCACGGCCTTTTTTTCCTTTAGTTTGTCGTAGCACAGGATTTTCCAGAAGTTCTTGAATCGACTCTATCAGAGAGGAAACATTTCCGGGAGGGACAACGATGCCAACGTCATCTTTCATGATTTCATTCAAGGGTGGGATGTCTGTGATGACGATGGGCTTCCCCATTGAAAGTGTCTCAAGCAATACCATAGGGATGTCGGCTTTTTTTGTCATAGTTCTTGCTGGGAAAATATGAAGATCTGATATTTCTATCAGGGCTGCCATGTTTTCTACCTGTTCAAGAAACAAAACCCGGTCCAGGACCTGCTCACGGTGAAGGATGTTTTGCAAATGTTTCTTTTCTTTCAAATCCTGGGATTTGCTGATCCTGCAGGCCAGAATGAATTTTATCTTCCTATATTTTTTTACAAGGGTAAAAATGGTTTCCGCAAGCTCCTGATTACACCCCAGATAATAATTGCCTCCATAGAGGATGACCGGTTCATTTTTCAAGATATTTAATTTGAGTTTCAATGGATTTGTGTCGATACCGGGCTTGAACACATCCGTGTCGACTCCCAGGTAAATTCGGCTGACATTCTGAATACCCTGTCGTTTAAATCGTTCGAGACTGTAATCGGACTGAACGACCACAGCGTCTCCAAAAGCCAGCTTTGAGATCAGATGATCATTTTCGATGGGCGTTGAGAAAGTTTGTATAAATCGACCTTTCTTAAATTTTTTGATAATCCGTAAAATATTTGAGGAGTGTAATTCGGGAGTAAAATAAAAATGATAAATAGAAGCTTGCGACTGAACCAAGCTGAGAAAAAAAGATGTTTTTTGCCGTAATGAAACTTCTCTTGTATTATTTGGTGGATAAATCGGGAGCTCCATTATGGTCGTTTGGCTGAGAAGTTTTTCCTGGTCTTTATAAGTCAATAAAACTCCAGAGAAGTTTTTCAGGTTTTTTGCTATTTGAAACACCGAGTTCTTGCTGGCCTCGTCCCAAGGGGGGCCAATAGGGCGGGTTGCGAAAAATATTTTTGGTAAATTGTTAGCGGATGAATCGGGCGGCATATTAATTTGGATCTTTTCTTATGTTGATTCTTTTTGATTTCATGCTGTTAGTGTTGTTGGCATATTTTCTGATTCAGGCACTAAATATTATTTCATCTTTATATGAAAAGCTGGCCCTGGCGGGGGTGCTTGCCCTGGGCCTGAAATCCGTTTTTCTGTTTTCCCTTATTGTGGTCGGGGTAAGACCCGAAGCCGATATCCAGCTTACGGGAAGCCTGCTGTTGTTCCTGGTAGTTTTGTTTCTTTTTCGGTGGAAAGCATCATGCGCTGAAGAGATTTCATCCCCTCCGGTAAAAACATCCGCTTCCCCGCAGCGAGTCGCTGCCCTTGCGATTCTGGGCGGCCTTTTCGTTCTGAGTGTGTCCAACGCGTGGTTTTTCCCTCTGACAGAAACGGATGCCCTCTGGTATGAGATTCGGGGGATGAGAATGTTTCATGAGGCGAGATTTAACCTGGAAATATTCAACCAGGAATACCCGCCTCTGGTACCTTTTCTATTTACCTACCAGATTTCTTTCCAGTTGGAAAAATTAAAAATCATATTTCCGCTGTTTTATCTTTGCCTCCTGGTGATTTTTTATCGAAGGGTTCTGGTCAATGGCGAAAATGAAACATTGGCCGCGACCCTGACCTTGATTCTAGGTACTACGCCTTTTTTATGGTGGCACAGTGTCCTCCCGTTCATGAATCTTGTGGCAGGCCTCTATTTTTCACTGGGGTCAATATACTGGTTTTTTCTGCTTAAGGAAACTTTAATTGAAACTTCAGAACAAAGTTCAGCGAGGTTGATTCCCCTTGCTTTGCTCAGCGGCTCAATGATCGGCCTTGCCTGCTGGACCCGGCTGGAATTTGTGTTGTACGGTGCCATTCCCATTTTGATGTTGTCCTTTTACCTTCAACGGAATGAGGATATAGAAAAAAGCCTGAAGAACCACGTTCATTTTTGTTTTTCCTGTTCGATACTTACGCTCCCAACTATCTGGATTGTGAGTCTTTATTTTTTCCAGATACCTGCCGGAACAAAAATTCAGGGAACAGGAATAATCTGTCTTTTGTTGTGGGTTCTGGTCATGGGTTTTCCGTATTGGAGTCCAAGAATAGTATTCAAGCCAAAACATTTGTTATCGGTGCCTGTGGTTCTGGTTGCAATCTTTTTCGTCGTTCTGGCTGTCAGCGGTCCCGATTCAGTTTCTTTTGGTATGGCCATCTTGCTGGGCCTTTACAGAACCGTTGTCTACAATATTTATTTCTCTGTTACCGTTGTCCTGGTTATGTTTTTATTTCTTGAACCCTGGAAAAACCAGTCCGCACCTGTGAAGCTTCTTGGGGGCTTCTTGCTGGCCTACCTGTTTGTTCATTTTGCAATTTATACCTTCATGCCCCCAAAATGGGATAACCTGAAGGCTTATATCGACGCAACGTTTATCCACCCGGGAAACGCCGTGAACAGTTCAGGGGTCCGGGGAATGATCGCTTTTTATCCCATTTTTGTTTTTTTTATATCCTGCCTAAAAACGGTTCGGAAAGGGTTTGAATCATGATTCAGGGTAAATGGATTCGCTGGTTATTGAATGCGGTGGCTAGCTTGAACCTCCTGGTTCTTTTTATGTTCTTTATATTTCCAAGAGTTCAGTTCATGATGGCGAACGGGGCCTTGACTCCTGACCGGTTGAAAGAATCCCGGGGCGCTCCGGACATGCCCAACCTCTTTTATGATTCGTATAAAATGCTCAACCGGATAAAAAGGGAAACTCCGGAACATGCCATGATATTTTTTCCTGCTCTGGGCGAAGGGGAGCATCACTCTCCGGCGATTCAGACTTTATATCCACGCCGGATATTCTGGGAAGGGAGTTCCGGTTATGCGGACGAACTTGACAACCTGAAACATAGCTCGGAAGCGTTCAGGGTAATCGGTGAGGGTGAAGAGTTTGCCTTCTGCAGGGAACCAGTCATGGATTTGAAAGCCGGTGGCTACAGGATGTGCCGTGTCCGGAATCCGGAATGATTCTTTCAGGTTTTGAGAGAATCTTCGCGGTCTATGAGGGTGTTTCTGAACAGTGCGGCGGTGATCAGGCACCAGAACAGGACGACCAGGCGGTCCACAAACGCGGCCATCATTCCGGACTGGAGTCCGGTCCCCAGAAATTCGGCCAGCAACCCGAGTGCCAGTTCCCGGGTTCCGAGATCACTCTGGATCAGGGGAAAAGCCCGGACAAAAATCATAACCGTGGTGAACAGGAAGCATTGGATCAGCGATATATCATAGTGCAGAACCCGGCAGACAATATAAAAGCGAATGGCGGTCAGGAGGATCATTCCCAGGGCATGTGCGCAGATAATAACGAACAGGCGCCTGTCGCGGACTATATTTTTAAGGGCCTCGACCGCCCGATTCAGGGCTTTGAAAAAATTTTCTTTCTTCCCGGTGAAGGTGAATTTCCAGTTCAAGAGAAATATGAGGGCCGCGCAAACCAGCACGAGGCCTCCAATTAATAGATCCAGATCTCGCCCCATTTGGACCGCCAGGTAGACCGAGGCGCAAAGTCCCACCAGGGTGCTGATCAACAAGGCGATAAGCTGGTCGGCTCCAAGGGCTCCCACATACGACATGTAATGAAATCCGTGTTTTCGCTTTAGATAATTCGAGGTCACCAGCGAACCTGCTTTAAAGAGCACGCTGTTTAAGGTCAGGGTTATGGAAGAGAGTCCGAACCACTCTTTCATGCGGATGTCGATCCCGAATGACTTGATGATCTGGTTCAATTTGGAACCGTTGAGCGTGATGGTCAGAAGGGAAAGAAAAAGAAGCTGTATAAACTGCGATGTTGAAATATCACTGATCAGATAAAAGTCCTTATGGAATCTGAAAATAAAGTACACAAAAATCCCGACAGGAATCGTGGTGACAGTGTATTTCAGGATTTGGTTGGTGGATTGGGGCATGAACCTGATCGAACCTTATCAAAATATCAGTAAAATGTTTCGAGTTTCCGGATGATGAAATCTGTCGGAGATTCTTCATCGGAAATGGGCTCTGTCCGGTATTTTTCGTATTCATTCACAAAGTTGTTGATGACGTCTTTGTCGAACCCAGATAGGACGACATTTTTCCCGAGTCCTTCCTGGCGTTCCGTTTCATTTCTGAATAAGAGACATGGGATTCCCATGTAATGACTTTCCTCTTGGTTGCTGCCCCCGTCACTGATGATGAATTCGCAATTCCTGAAAACCGTATTGAATTGAAAAAATCCGAGCCTGGGAAGTAATCCACAGTTTTCCATGTTGTCCAGAGCCTCATACAGGCCGAACTTTTTTAAAGCCGCTCGGGTGGGAGGATGAAGTATGAAAAGAATCCTGATTCTTTTTGAAATCTCGATGATGTGATCGACAACCCTGGCAAGGTTTTTTCTGCTGGATATGGTTTCGAATCTGTGGATGGTGATCAGGGCGTATTTGCCTTCGTAAGGGTGCGGTTGCACGGTTTCTGATTTTTTCTTGGCGATCCTAAGTCCGTCGAGCATGGTGTTGAATCGGGTGCAATAGGCGGTTTTTTTATATTTTTTGGCGTTTTCCAGAGCTTTCTCATTCTGGCAGAAGAAAATATCAATCAACCCGCATTTGGAAGCCAGGACCCGTATCAATTCTTCTGGAAACGGTCTGAGGAAGTTGAACGATCTTAAGCCTCCTTCTATCTGCGCGACTTTTAGGCCCTGCATTTTGGCGATTGCTCCCCCAAGAAACAAAGGAGGCGCGTCCCCGTGGATGAGAACGACACCATCTCGATCATTTTTAAATATTTTTTTCTTATTCGCGAAGCTGTAAGCCAGGACACGTAGAGACCAGAAGATCATATCCAGGACATGGGTGATGTCTTTTCCCAGATCCCCGATAATAATGTCGGGTTTTTTGATTTCGAACTGCTCCATGATTTCGTTCATCGTTTCCTTATGCTGGGCGAGGAAGATAAAGTTGTATGGGATCCCACGGTCTTTAAGCTCTTTCATCACAGGGGCCATTTTAATAATTTGAGCGCGGGTGCCGAGGATGATATGTAACATGGAATAAAGCTTTACCGGGGGAGAGGATTATATGAACTTTTCTTTTGGGATGAATGCTGTTTCCTGAGAAAGTTTTCCCGCAACAGCCTGAAAAAATCTGCGAACCCAGGTGTGTGGTAAAAACCCTTTTGGGTATTTGATTGAGGGACCTTAGGGAGGGAGTCATCTATTGCTTTGCCTATAGTCTGAATAACAAGGTTCCCTGCAAGTATAAGGTTCTTTTTTTTGATGGAGTATATTGTATCTTGGGCATCCACTTCTATGGAGGACTGTAGAGCAACATCTCCGGTATCTATTCCCCGATCCAAATGGATGATGGAAGTCCCAATATTGTCATGGTCTCTAAAAATAAAAGCCCAGAAGTCTGAGTGGACATTTCTATATTGAGGAACAATCCCTCCATGAATGTTGAGTGAATATTCCTTGGCAATGGCTAGGACGTCCTTGGATAGCAAAGATGTTCCGAGAACAACCAAGATAGCCGGCTCCAATTTTTTAAGGATCGATATGCATTTCGCTCCCGAGGCATTTTCAACTCTGTGAATTGTTGTGTTTTCAGGGAAACCGTCAATTTGATTTATAGAGAGAAGGTGTTTAGATAAATAACGATTGCAGAGTTTTGAATAGACATATACTGAAAAGAAGTCAAGCAATTTAACAGGAAATTGTAACCAACCGGAAGAAAAAATTTTTTGGATCATCTTTTTTTTATTTTTTGAAATGCTGTTCTCGATAATTACAGCAGCGAGAAATCCATTTTGGTGCAATTGATGGGCAATGTATTTTGCGCTACATGAATGGGTGGTTAACAAAACAGTTTTCATTTTGGAAATTCCATGCATGTTTCTCCGATGATATTTTTTAAAGTGGTTGTGCGGAATCCCAGGGTGCGGGCTGAACAAACCATTTTTTCTACCAGGGGCAGTTCTTGAACGCCCGCATAACAGGGGTGCTCGTAAACCACGGCGGTTTTTTTTCCCTCTAGACAACCCTCAAAGTGAAGGAGAATTTCCTTATCGTCCATTCCCTGGGCCCTAAGATTTTCTATATAACCAATTCCCCCAGGTTCTCCAAGAATATTTGTTGGAACTTGATATAGGTTTGGCCCGTCTTCAACTTTTTCAATTTTATTCAGTTCAATTCCGTGGGCATCTGCGACATATTTAAAATTCATAGATTCCAAAACCCTGTGTAATTTCGCGCAGCCATTCCATCCTGGCGAAGAAAAACCAACAGGTATTTCGATGGGAAGTTTTTTTAAGTTTTCAAGGGCCTTTGACACTTCGGCACGAATTTTTTCTTCGGACCATTCAGAGCCCTCATATTGCCAGACCCCATGGTTGGTGCCTCCATGAAGGCCTATCTCATGACCTGAAGAGTATGCATCTTGTATAA
>JAYZAN010000049.1:0-10503 GCA_036339675.1 Nitrospinota bacterium | reverse complement strand
AAATCGTTTCAATGCGGATATTTTAAAGACCGGAAATCCCTGTTTGAGGAATACCTGCTGGAGGACGTTTCGGAGGTGGAGTTCGAATATCTGCTGGCCCACGGGATGCGCCATTTCGGGGATTATTTTTTCCGTCCGACATGCAGGGACTGTTATCAATGTATTCCCATCCGGGTCCGTGTAGACGATTTTGAGATGACCCGGAACCAGAAACGCGCGTTAAAAAATTGCGATGCTGTGGAAGTGAAAGTGGGGGCTCCAAAATATTCGGAGGGAAAATTCGATATCTATCTCAGGCATAAGAACCGGTTCCACTCTCTTCAGGATGATGTCGAAGACGAACAGAATTTTAGGCTTTCCTTTTATGTGAACACCGCCTATGGCATCGAGTTTGAGTATTACCTCGACGGAAAACTTGTCGGGGCGGCGTTGGGGGACCATACCCGAAAAACATTCTCGGCGGTTTATACTTTTTATGATCTTCCAGAACCGGGCATGAGCCTGGGGACGTTCAGTATTTTAAAGCAGCTTGAATTTTCCCGTCAGAAAGGGGCACAGTTTTTCTATCTGGGTTATTACATCAGCAGAAACCAGTCCCTGAGTTACAAGGCGAATTTCCGGCCCAACGAAGTGTATATCGAGGAGAACTGGCGTCCCTTCCGGAACGCCAAAGGAGATTTTCTTGTTGCCGGAGAAAAGCTGCTTTGGAAGAACAGCGATTTTCTGGTCAAAGCCGCCCGTCCGGTCGAGTGCACCTGACGCCACCCCCTTTTCCTCCTGCCGGACAGCCATCACCACAAATCAATACTATAAGCTTACCGCTGTTTTATCAGAACCGATCTCAGATTCCTTTCAAACATGTGTTTTATGGCCACTTGGACGGTTGAATCCATGCGGATGGCCATGACGGGTGTGGACATGCAGTCTTAACCAATGGTTCGTATATCGGTGTTCCTCAGCCCTTTTTAAAAGGGTTATTCATTTATAAATATATATCCTTCAAGAGGTTTTTGCCCGGTTCGGATCATGGAGGGCCAGAACGATACCAGCAGATTATAAGTGAAGGGGCTGGAAGAATTCGGAGTTTTTGTTGAAAATTTGTGGAATCAAAAAAGAGAAAAGGGAGGGTCAGATCACTTCAAAAAATACCAGGTAGAGCCAGATCACCAGAAGGACGTTGAAAATAACGCCCACGTGAAAGAAGACATTGAAGAATTTGCCGTAGGTGAATTTGTAGCTCACAAATTGCCTTTCGGTTAAGAGGTGGGCTTACAGCGATTATAAGAAATTTTTCAGTCCATCACCAGCGTTTTCAGCCGTCCGGCCAATTCCGACTGTCGTATGATTTTCCGGGCGGGTTTTTCGATCAGGTTCAGACTCATATACAGCCTTTCCAGTTGCGAAAGATTCGGCGATTCGACGATGGCCTTTCCTCCGTCGTCCCGGATTTCGTTCCTCCATACGCTCAACACTTTCAGGTTCCGGGAATGGGGAGACCCGGTGAGGGCGATGATCCCCTCGTTGGTGATTTTATTGGAGCACAGGTACAGCTTGTCCAACCGGGAAAGCAGTTCGGAATGTGCCAGGGCTTTGGCGCCGGCATCTCCCATCTGGGTACTGTCCAGATGCAGGGCGGTGAGTTTCGGAAGCTTCGTGGACCGGGCCAGGGCCTCGACTCCCTCGGCCCGGACCGGATTACTGTCTAAAAACAATATTTCCAGGTTTTCAAGGTGGGACGATTCCGCCAGGGCGCGGGCGCCTTCGGGGCCGATGTTGCTGGCTTCCAGCATCAAGCAGGTCAGGTTTTTGACTATTTTCGAATCGGCGAGGGCCCGGGCGCCCTCATCCCCGATATGGTTGTGATTGAGATACAGGTACTCCAATTTTTCGAAAACCTTTATCCGGCTGAGAATCTCAATCTCCGCATCGCCGAACTGATTGTTGCTGATGAAAAGTTTTTCAATGCCCGAAAGAGTTTCGAATTCGGCTAAAAGTTCAAGCTCCTCGGCCCCGATTTCTTTATCCTCCAGGTCGAGAATGGTTCCGTCCGATGTCGTGTTTTTCTGTACTAGTTGTTCTAGTTTTTTTTTCGCGCTGTTTTCCAATAATCCTCCGCTTATGACGGTTAACATGCTGAATTGAATAAAGATTAAATCTATAGGATTTCAGGCCAAAGATCAAATGTCCCGGGGAAAGATGATATACGAATAATCAGGGTGAAAACTGGATGCAAATTGGGTATAAATATAAATAAAATCAAACAAGTCTGAGAAGGTTCCCGGTTTCTTTCAGTATGATTTTTCCTTCCATACGTCAAACGGCAACTCATGATCATTGGTGTTCCCAGGGAAATTAAAATAGATGAATATCGTGTCGGCATGACCCCATCAGGGGTCCATGGACTAGTGGAAAACGGGCATACGGTCCTGGTGGAATATGAGGCCGGGACAGGGAGCGGAATCGACGACCGGCAATATGAAGATCAGGGCGCCAGAATTTCAGTTCGGGATGAGATTTTTGCCCAATCCGATATGATCGTGAAGGTCAAGGAACCCCTGCCGGAGGAATACGGTCTTTTGAAGGAAGGCCAGATCCTCTACACCTATCTCCATCTGGCCCCGGCGCCGGAATTGACTCGGGCTCTTCTGGAACGAAAGATCATAGGAATCGCCTATGAGACGGTCCAGTTGACGGACGGGTCTCTGCCTCTTCTAATTCCCATGAGCGAGGTGGCGGGAAGGATGTCGATCCACGAAGGGGCGAAATACCTGGAACGGGAAAATGGGGGCAGGGGGATTCTTCTCGGGGGTGTCCCCGGTGTGGACCCGGGGTATGTGGTGATTGTCGGAGGCGGTATCGTGGGCGCGAATGCCGCTAAAATGGCTCTGGGAACGGGAGCTTCGGTGACGTTATTGGATATCAACCTGCAGAGGCTCCGCTACCTGGACGACATCCATGGTGGCCGGTTGAAAACCCTTATGTCGAACAAGTTCAATCTCATCGAATCCCTGAGAGTTGCGGATTTGGTGATCGGGGCCGTGCTCATCCCCGGCGCGCGGGCGCCAAAACTGATCACCCGCGATATGCTTTCCCACATGAGACCGGGATCGGTGATCGTCGACGTGGGCATCGATCAGGGAGGGATGATGGAGACCTCGCGCCCCACCACCCATAGCGATCCCATTTTTGAAGTGGACGGTGTGATCCATTACTGTGTTGCCAACATGCCGGGGGCCCTGGCGCGGACCTCCACATTTGCCCTGACCAACGCCACCTTTCCCTATGCGCTGGCTATCGCGCAAAAAGGGTACAAGAAGGCCTTTGAAGAAAGCCCGGCATTGACCTTGGGACTCAATATTTTTAAAGATTATCTGACGCATCCGGCCGTGGCCGATGCTCTGGGTATGGAATGGACTCCTCCTGAAAAAGTTCTGGCCGATGACTCCCGATAATTTCGTACATCTTCATTTACACACTTTTTACAGCCTCCTCGACTCTTCGCTGAGGCACGAGGCCTTGTTCAAGCGGGCGGCAGAGTTCAACATGCCCGCCGTTGCCATGACCGACCATGGCAACCTGTTCGGGGCGGTGGATTTCTATAACGGGGCGATCAAAAACGGATTGAAACCTATCATCGGCTGCGAAGTTTATGTGGCCCCTGAAAGCTGCCTGGAAAAAAAATCCAATCACAACCTGCGTGACGCCTCCTACCATTTAATCCTGCTCGCCGAAAACGATACCGGATATAAAAACCTACTGACCCTGGTCACCAAGGGATACCTGGACGGGTTTTATTACAAACCCCGCATAGACAAGGAACTCCTGGCGGAATACTCAAAGGGTTTGATCGCGCTTAGTTCTTGCTCACGTGGAGAGGTGGCCTACAACGTCAACCGGGAAAATGTCCCGCGGGCGATCAAGGTGGCGGAGCAATACCGGGATATCATGGGGGAAAACAACTTTTTTCTAGAACTGCAATACCATAAGCAGGACTACCAGGAAAAAATAAACAAGGAACTGATGGAAATGGGAAAAAAACTATCCATCCCCCTGGTCGCGACCAATAACTGCCATTACCTGGACCGGCAGGATTTCCGCGCCCATGAGATTCTTCTTTGTCTGCAAACGGGAAAAACGATCAGTGACCAGTACCGCATGCAATATCCCTCCGACGAATACTATTTCAAATCCCCGACGGAAATGATCGAACTGTTCAGGGATATCCCCGAAGCAATTGAAAACACCCTGAAAATAGCCGATCGCTGCGACCTGAAGATCAGTTTTGATCAGATCAACCTCCCCGATTATCCCATTCCGGATAGGTACGACCTGGGGTCCTATCTCGCAGAAAAAGCCAAGGAGGGTCTGGCGAACCGGCTGGATACGTTCTCCAGGTTGGGGAAAAAAGTCGATGCGGCGACGTATCAAAAACGGTTGGGGGAGGAGTTGGGTATCATCGGAAAAATGGGTTATCCCGGTTACTTTTTGATCGTCTGGGATTTCATCCGTTACGCGCGGGAAAATAATATTCCCGTAGGTCCGGGACGGGGTTCCGCTGCCGGTAGCCTGGTGGCATATGCCCTGAGAATCACCGATATCGACCCTCTGCAGTATGAACTTCTCTTTGAAAGATTTTTGAATCCGGAACGGGTCAGTATGCCCGATATCGATATCGACTTTTGTATGGACCGGCGGGACGATGTGATCAAATACGTCACCGAAAAGTACGGCGGCAATCATAACGTGACGCAGATCATCACCTTCGGCAGCATGAACGCCAAGGGGGTGATCCGCGACGTGGGGCGTGTTCTGGATATGTCCTATGGCGAAGTCGATAAGATCGCCAAACTGGTTCCCAATCGACTGAACATCACATTGAACGACGCGTTTAGGGAAGAGCCCCGGTTCCGCCAGTTAAAGAAAGAAAATAAAAATATTTCCGAACTCCTTGATATCGCAAAAAACCTCGAGGGGCTGCCCCGGCATTGTTCCACGCACGCGGCGGGGGTGGTGATTTCTTCCCAGCCCTTGACCCGGTTTCTCCCCCTCTATAAAGGGAGTAACGACGAAGTGGTGACCCAGTTTTCCATGGGCAGTGTGGAAAAGCTGGGTTTGCTGAAGATGGACTTTCTGGGTCTTCGCACTCTAACTGTGATCGATAACGCGATCCGTCTGTTGAAAAAGTCCCGGGATATCGACCTGGAAATCAATTCCATTCCCATGGTCGATGCCGCGACTTATGAACTTCTTGCCGCGGCCCGTACACTGGGTGTGTTTCAGTTGGAAAGTTCGGGCATGCGTGACCTGTTAAAAAAAATGAAACTGGATTGCTTTGGGGATATCATCGCTCTTCTGGCTCTGTACCGGCCCGGTCCCCTGGAAAGTGGAATGGTGGATGATTACATCAAGCGAAAGCATGGAACCCTTCAGGAAAAATACGATCTGCCGGAATTGAAAGCGATCCTCAAGGAAACCCACGGGGTCATCCTTTACCAGGAACAGGTCATGAAGATCGCCAGCGTTCTTGCCGGTTTCAGCCTAGGGGACGCCGATCTTTTGCGCCGAGCTATGGGAAAAAAGAAACCGGAGGAGATGGCCGCGCAAAGGGAAAAATTTATGAACGGCGCCAGGGCTAACAAGCACCCGGAGAAGAAGGCGGAAAAAATATTCAACCTCATGGAAAAATTCGCCGGGTACGGGTTCAATAAATCCCACAGCGCCGCTTATGCCCTGATTTCCTATCAGACGGCGTATCTGAAAGCCCATTATCCGCTGGAGTTTTTCGGGGCCCTCATCACCAGCGACATGGACAACACCGACAAGGTCATTCGCTATATCAACGATTGCCGTGACATGGGGATCCGCGTTATGCCTCCGGATTTGAATGTGAGCACTTGGGATTTTTCCGTTTCCGAGGATCAACTCGTGTTCGGCCTAGGCGCCATTAAAAATGTCGGGAGCGCGGCGATCGATTCGATCATAGAGACCCGAAACCAGCTGGGAAGTTTTTCTTCAATGAAACAATTCTGTGAGAATGTGGATATGAGGCAGGTCAATAAGCGTGTCATGGAAAGCCTGATCAAAAGCGGCGCCTGCGATTCTTTGGAATCCAATCGCGCCGCTTTGATGAACAACCTTACAAGGCTCATGGATATAGCCCAGGTCAGGCAGCGAGATCGTCAACTGGGGCAGGCCAGTATGTTCGATGCTTTTGACGATCCTGAGGAGAGGGTTATCAGCAATGATTCTCTTGAGGAGTGGAAAGACCAGGACAGGTTGAAATATGAAAGGGAAACCCTGGGTTTTTACATCACCGGACACCCATTGCAGAGTTTCCAGAAAGAGATATCCTGGTTCACGGACGCGAATTCCGCGGTGGTGGCCGAGTCGGGAACCGGAAAAACGGTCAGTATCGCCGGTATTCCCAACAAGATTCAGGTTAAAACGACCAAGAAGGGAGACCGGTTCGGACTGGTCACCCTGGAAGACCTGCAGGGTACCGTCGAGGTGACAATCTGGCCGGAGGACTATGCACTCGCGGAACCTTTATTGAAGGAAGAGACGCCCATCCTGGTGAAAGGTAAGGTGGACTCCGAGGGAAATATGCCCAAGGTCATCGCCAAGGAAGTGGTACCGCTAGCGGAAGCGAAAAATCACTGGCAGGGGAAGGTGCATATCCACTTCAGGACGCCCGGGCTGGAAAAGGAAACTTTGGTGGAAGTCAAAAACATCATGGCGGAGCACCGTGGGAATAATGAAACCTATCTCCATTTTGATTTTCCCGATAACAAGGAAAAAATTCTGACGGTCGATCCCGATTTAAAAATCCAACCGTCGGATGAGATCATCGAAAAAATAGAAGGCATTCTCGGTGCAGATACGGTGCGTTTCGAATGAGAGCCGTTTGCGGCCGAAACCGGGATCAGGTAGATTTCTTTTGGTTGATTAAGTTCTTAATTTCTGTCAATACTGGGAGCAGCTGTTCTTCATGAAGCCCCAAAGGAATGAAAAGGGGTTTTCCATTTTTAGTTAGAATTTTTAAGGAGGAGACTGAGAAAGTTCCTATTAAAATGGCGGGCAGAAAAAAGGTCCGGCATTTTTTTATAGAATCGATTTCCTTCCAGGACGAAAAGGCATCGGGATCCCGATGCGGGAAGTGCAACCGGGAGAAATGCATGGCCGTGCCGTATCGGCCCAGGGTCACGAAATATTTTCTGGGAAAATTGCCGCGGTTTTTCAGCATGAGTTTTAAAATTTTAACCAGGCCCCAGATCAGAACCAGGCATCCTGCGGTCACGAAAAAGGTGTTGGGGGAAAGTTCCCACCCTGCGGTAAACCCCATGATCGGAAAAAAGGCCAGTATGACGATAAACAACAAGATGGGCGCAGCCATGAAAATTCCCGTAAAATGCACTCCCAGGGCGGGCAGTCCGTGGGGCAGTATTACGGTCAAACCCTCGTCCACATGAACAATGGGGGAGGAAATAACTTCCTCTTCATGGGCGTATACATATTCCCACGCCCTTTCATAATCCTGTGCCGTCCAGAGAGGCGTTTCCATGGGTTAAAAAAGAATGCCGATTTTACATTGTGTCTGGTTTTAGCAAATGTCAGTGGTAATTAAAACATAAATTCGCCGAAAGGCTTGAAGGAAGGCAATAGATCGGGAAAACGTTTATGAATCTGACTGAAGTTGGAAAAAAGGAATTGAAACATTATGAGGATCGTCTCCCCAACGGGTTGACGGTGGTGACGATCGAAATGCCGCATATACATAATATGGAAATTGCGATGTTTGTCCGTTGCGGGCTTCGTTTTGAAACGGAGAAGAACAACGGCATCTCCCATTTTCTCGAACACATGATGTTCCGGGGAAACAAGGTTTACCCAGATTCGATTTTGTTGAACCGGGAGTTCGAGTTGATCGGGAGGGACCTTCGCGCTTCCACCTTCACCGATTATACGTATTTTGGGTTCAGTCCGCATATTTCCAAAGTGGAACGGTCCATGGACCTGTTCGCCGGGTTTTTCACGGACCCCACCTTTTCGGGAATGGAGATCGAACGCGAGATCATCCTGGAAGAACATCTGGAAGACCTGAATGAGGAGGGGGAAGACGTGGATATCAATAACCGCGCCTGTACATTACTGTATGCCGGGACCCCTCTGGCCTGGCCCACAATAGGAACGTCCAAGACTATTTCTTCTATATCCCCAAGCATGCTCATGGATTTTTTCAAAACCTTTTATGTTCCGGGAAACATGGTGCTGGCCGGGGCGGGACCCATCCCCAATGAACAGTTTTTCCATTACGCCGAAAAATATTTTTCCGGCTACAGCAATAGTAATAAAGCGATATCCGGGGATCATTTCAAAACCTCCATCGTCGAAAATCAGAACAAGCCTCAACTGCTGTTTCAACCCGATTCGGACAGCCAGGTTCAGCTCCAGGCCTGTTTTCGATCGGTTTCCTACAATCACCCGGATTTTTATATTGTGAGTCTTTTGACCCGGATTTTTGATGACGGCATCACCTCGCGGCTTCAAAGGGCTCTCAGGGAAGACCGCGGTCTGGTATATTCCGTGGAGAGCCGGGCGACCAGTTTGCCCGATATCGGTACCATTGATTTTGATGTGACCACCCGGGCGGAGAAAATTTGCGAGGTTTTGAAAATTCTTTTAAACGAGATAAAAGGGTTTGTTGAAAGTGGACCGGAGGACGACGAACTGGAACGGGTCAAGCAGCGGTATTCCTTTGATCTGGACAGCGATTTGGACGACCCCTACAGGCAGATTGTTCGTTACGGATTTTTCTTGTTGTACTCGGAAGTGATATCTGCCGTGGACGAGTGGGAAATCATTCGAAACATCACCCGAGAAGATATGATGCGGGTCGCCAGCCAGATTTTCATACCCGGGAAACTCAATGTAATTCTTGTGGGACCGTTCGAAAAAAAAATGAAAGCTGAAGTGGAAAAAATTGTCGCCGCGTTCTAATTCAATAAACCAGATTTAACACTGGTTGTCTCCTATTGATGATTCATTTTTTTCATGAAAGTTGCCTGCCCCGATTTTTTTGGAAGGCTTTTTTTGGCTCCATCGCGTTAATGGTCTTTGCGGGATGCGGGAACGGAGACGGGAATGTTGAGGGTTGCCTGGAAGACGGTACCTGTGTGGCCGTCCTCGACGTCGCCAGGTTTTCTGTCGAAATGCCGTTGAATCCGGAAGATCCGTTCTGGGTATCAGACTCCAGCGGAAAGGCGATCACCGTCGAGCTGGGCCCGCAAATGATCACCAACCCGAAATGGCCGGATCCCTCCATCAAAAATATAAAAGTCCGGGCTGTACAGAATGATTCTTCCATCGCCATCTATCTGGAATGGAAAGACGAAACGGTGGACAATAAGTACGGTCATTCCACTTTATATTCGGATCAGGCGGCGGTGATGTTCCCTCTCCATCCGCAAAGAGAAACCCTTCCCATTTTCATGGGGGCCGAGGAAACCCCGGTCAATATCTGGCAATGGAAGGCGATCTGGGAACAGGGACAGCCTGCGGCCCAAAAGGGAAAACGCCCCAGACCCTTTTCCCTAGCTCCGGAGGAGCAACGGGCATCCCCCGTAGAGGATTTAAACGCGGAAGGCTTCAGCACGCTCACCTCCCAGAACCAGCAGGACGTGCAGGGAAAAGGGGTATGGCGGGACCAGGTCTGGCGCGTGGTCCTAAAACGCTCCCTGACGAATCGTCACCCCGACGATGTCCAGTTCAAGAATTCCTCACACATGGCGATCGCGGTCTGGAATGGGGATAACCGGGAACGTAACGGCCAAAAAGGAATTTCGGATTGGATCCTCCTGCGTTTCCCTTAACGGATTTTTAACTCTTATTCAACTTTTCTGCTTGAGCAGATTTCGCTCGAAGCTCAAGAACTTTTCTGCTAAAACCGGAGCCAGTTTTTCTTTCAGTTCCTGCGGAACCCAGTTGATCTTTTCAACGGGCCAGTCGCCCACCTTATGAATGTTCAGGTTACTCCTCCCATAGGGTCCTTCCAAGGCTTCTTCGTACCCGTAAACCAGAGCGTTTGAGAACACTTTTTGATACTGGTCTTCGATCATGGCCTCGCCATGTAATCCTTTAAGAAAATGGTCGAACAGCTCCGTGATGACCGGCCTGGCGTGTTCTTTGAAATCTTCGGACAATGCCGCTTCCAGGGTGAAGTAAGTGATGAGAACGTCCTGTAACAGGAACTTGAGTTCGTCGCTTGCTCTTTTTGATGGACGTCGATTGATGTCCAGCAGTTCTTTGAGTTGCCTGACGTTTCGAATCATGTCATAGATGATCGATTCCTCCCAGGTTGCTGTATTCCAGACAAAAAAGGCGCGGAGGAACTTGACGCGCTGGGTTTGTTCCAATAACTGAAGGGTCGTGGTCGGCCGGATTTTGTTGGAATAGGGGATCGGTTCTCCCCACCTGGGATTCACAAAGGTCAGGCCGTACGATTTA
>JAYZAN010000048.1:0-10033 GCA_036339675.1 Nitrospinota bacterium | reverse complement strand
TTTCGGAACGATACCCGTATTTTGACGCCCAGATTAATTATATACGATATATAAGCCAATAGCGCAAGTAAAATCAAAGCGTAAGGGGGGGGCCTGGAGTTGCCTTGGCATACCCCTCCGTTATATATCAGGTTATTAAACCTTTTTAGGAAATTTTCCATCTTATTATGGAAAATGAACTTAAAACAACCAGCCCTTGGCTGGTTTAGAATTTTTTAGGAGTTTTCTTATGGCTGACCAGGAATTACAGACAAAAATAATTGCGTCCTTAAAAACAGTGATGGACCCGGACCTGCACAAGGATATCGTCAGTCTTGGATTTGTGAAGGATTTAAAAGTTGAAAGTGGAAATGTCAGTTTCAAGGTCGAACTGACCACTCCGGCCTGTCCTGTCAAAGAGCAGTTGAAGCAGGAATGTGAGACCAAGGTGAAAGCCATAGACGGAGTCGGTTCGGTTCAGGTTGAAATGACGGCGGAAGTCCGCTCCTCACAGCATAATCAGCCGATTCTGACGGGTGTGAAAAATATCATTGCCGTGGCCAGCGGAAAAGGCGGTGTTGGAAAATCCACTATCAGCACCAACCTTGCCATCGCCCTGCAGTTGACAGGGGCTTCGGTCGGGTTGATGGACGGGGATATCTACGGGCCCAGTATCCCGCAGATGCTCGGCATTCCCATCACGCCCCCGAAGGGGGGACCGGACAATAAATTCTATCCACACGAAAAATTCGGCATGAAGGTGGTTTCGGCAGGATTTCTTCAGAAAGAAGGTCAACCCTTGATGTTGCGCGGGCCCATGCTGGGGGGCATCATCCAGCAGTTTCTGCAGAACGTGGAATGGGGGGAACTGGACTATCTGGTCATCGACCTGCCGCCGGGAACCGGAGACGTGCAATTGACCCTGACCCAGAGGGCGCCTCTCTCAGGAGCGGTGGTGGTCACCACGCCACAAAAGGTGAGCCTGATTGACGCCGAGAAAGGTGTTCGCATGTTCGAACAGGTCAAGGTTCCCATGCTGGGGATCGTCGAAAACATGAGCTTTTTTCTCTGTGACAGTTGCGATAAAAAGCACCATATCTTCAAAGAAGGCGGTGGCAAAACGCTGGCCGACAAGTTCAAAGTTCCCTTCCTCGGGGAAATTCCTCTGATCAATCAGGTGGTGGAAGGGGGAGATTCTGGCGTTCCGATCTTGATAAGCCATCCGGATTCCCCGGCCAGCCAGGCTTATAAAAGCCTTGCCGGGCAGGTCGCCGCGCAGTTGAGCATCATGCAGTCCAAGGAAGAAAAGGTCGGAGCCAACTTTGAGCTGGCCTGGAAAGGATAGGGGTCATGGCAAGCCGAAACAGGGACAACTCCACGGCCCCGTCCCCGAAAGATATCCGGCAGATAGACCCAACCACGCTAGGAATCAGTTGGACGGACGGGCATGAAGCGGTCTATTCCGTCCGGAAAATCCGGCAGAACTGCCCCTGCGCCAACTGCATCGACGAATGGAGCGGAGAAAAACGCCTAGATCCCGAATCTATACCGGAAACCATCCGTCCCACCAATTTGAAATCGGTCGGATTGTACGCCATGCAGTTTTTCTGGAACGACGGTCATGAAGCCGGACTCTATTCCCATGAACTTATGCGCAGTCTCTGCGATTGCGACGAGTGCCGTAAAAATTAAATTAAATAATTGAAGAAAGCCTGAGGGGAATATTCCCCTCAGGCTTTAAATTTTTAGGCTATAGTCGCGCAATTCGATTAAACCCGGATTTTTCTCAAT
The DNA here is from genome assembly GCA_036339675.1 of Nitrospinota bacterium. Lineage (GTDB taxonomy): Bacteria > Nitrospinota > Nitrospinia > Nitrospinales > VA-1 > JAYZAN01. The sequence continues at coordinate 8,263 of JAYZAN010000048.1, read as the reverse complement.
AACTATCGTTGGCAGGAAAAAGTATTAACCCACTGAGTCCCGCGTCACGCTGGCTACATGCCGACTTTTTCTCGGACTTCATCCATCAGTTTACCGTCGATAACGGTGATCCCTCTTTCTTTAGCGTAATTCATGACTGTTTTTTTGGCCATGTTCCGCACGAAGAACGGGACCTTCTGGATGCGTACCTTGGCTTCATCGGTCCATTCGAATTCCTCGTCACTGGGAGCGGCCTTTTTGAGCTCATCCTTGCCCTGGGCCAGGGCACCAGCCAAGACTCCCATTGGGGACTGGTTTTCCGCCGCAGTTCCACCCATCTGAACGCCTATTTTGCTGACGAATTCCGTTTCGAACTGGTTGGTCAGCATGGCGATGGAATGCCCGCATTTATTGCATTTGAATTTCATGACAAGATTTCTATTTTCCTCAGGCATGATGCCTTCGGTCTGAGTTTCCATCTGCTCGTCGCATGGAATACAAAGGAATTTCATCGTTCCTCCTGTGGTTATTTGGATTGAGCAGCATTAAGGATATGACCTGCGACTGAGGCGATTGCCTTGCCCGTGACCGAGTCCTTGTGCTCCACATAAAATAGATTGCCGGAATCTGTCGGGATCCCGATCCGTGTGTCGAAGGGAATTTTTCCCAGATAGGGAATATTTTTTCGTCTCGCCAGGTCTTGAACGTCTTTGCCTTCGAAAAGTGTTCCCTCTTTATCGCAATGGGGGCATGCGTAGGTGGCCATATTCTCAATCAGGCCGATGATCGGAACATTCATTTTGTCGTTCTTGGTGATGGATTTGCACACGATATGCTGGGAAAGCGGGGAAGGAATGGTTATCTCGACCACACCCACCAGTTCCGGAATCAGGCCCCTTATATTATCGATCCGGTCCGATCCGGGAGGCATATCGATGAGTAAAAAATCAAGGTCTCCCCATTCTGTATCCGCCATCAGTTCCCTTAAGGCGGTGGATTCCATGGTGCTGACCCATACGGCTGTGGCTTCAGGTTCTTCCGTCCACATCACCGGGGCTTCCGGACTCGACAGGAGGAGATCCATGGACATGAGCTTTATTCCATGGGCACCGACACCGGGTTGTACACCGCTTTCGTCGAGTTCAAGTTTCTGGTTGCTGTCGACTCCCAGCAGATGGCAGATGCTGGGTCCATTCAGGTCGGCGTCAAGGATGCCCACCTTGTAACCCTGATCGAATAGGCAGGCGGCGATGTTGGCGGTGATAGAACTTTTCCCCACGCCACCCTTGCCGCTCATCAGGGCCACCTTGTGTTTGATTCGGTCGAGCCGGGAGCGCAGTTTTTCTCCCAGGGACTGGACCTGTTCAATAATGTTGGATCCGCCGTCGCCAGCGAGATCGTGATAGGTTTTCATAAAAAAGCTCCGGAAAATTCAGCAAATTCATTGCCAAATAATGTTTTCAGATTTTTTTATCATATATAAAATCGGCCTCATTTGAAAGTCTAACTTTGGTTTTCCTTAAGAATTCAAGGGCCTTGACGGTGCCAGGGGCCTCATTGCGGGTGAAATAGGTATTGACCTGAACCTGGATTTTCCTTTAAATTGATGGGTTTTATGGGTTTCAGTTGCTATTCGAACCGGGTCCAAGAATTCAAAATGTCTCTCTCGAATGAAGATAGAAAACTGATAGAGGAAGAAGAATGCCTTTTTCAAAAAATCATGGCTTCTCTTTTTGATCAACTTCCGAAGGTTCAAACCTCCAAGGTCCTCGCCAACCAGGAAGCCCGGGAACTCACGCAGCGCATGACCAACGAGTGGAACCATGAGGAGAGGCAATCGATCGTTTCGGATGAGGCGGTCGCCCACCGGGTGTTTGATATTCGTGATTCGACCGACAAGGCTTTGTTGAAACTTATCAAGGAACCCTATTTCGGCAGGGTCATCACCCATGAAGATGATGGGAGTCAGGTTTCCTTTTTGATCGGGAAGAGGAACAATATCGAGGCGGGAATCGTGGACTGGCGCAAGGCCCCCATTTCTTCCCTGTATTTCAATTATCAGCAGGGGGAAGAATTTTATGAAGTGATCAACCAGCGCGAACGAAAAGGGCGTATCGATATCCGGCGTTCTTATAAAGTGAAAGAGGGCAGGCTCGCCCAGATTGACACCCCAGAAGGTGTTTTCCAAAAAATCGAATCGGGCTGGGTCCGGTTGGACCCGGACAAGGAATTGGTGGCCCAACGTTCCCGGGACATCTATTCCCGGGAGAAAAAGCTGCCCGGCATTCTTACACTGATCACCAAAGACCAGTTCGAGATGATCACCTCCGACCCGGATCGCCCGGTGATCATACAGGGCTCTGCGGGGTCCGGAAAAACCACAGTAGCCCTTCACCGTCTCGCTTGGCTGCTGCATCCGGATAATTTTCAAGCTCACCCCGAAAACTCTCTGGTTCTTGTTATGAATAAATCCCTGCAGATTTACATCGGCTCGACACTGCCGTCACTCGGGATCGACAGTGTGGAGACCAGCACCTTCAACGGCTGGGCCCTTTCCATCATTCGAAAAGCTTTAGGGGAGAGAATCGAATTCAAATTTATAGACCTTCCTTCATTTATCGAGGAGATCAAATTTTCCGAAGAGATGCTGGATGCCCTGGCCGGATATGTCCGGAAACGGCGACAGCGGCTGGGGAGTTTGGTGACCCGCGAAATTGATCGCTGGCCTCAGCTTTTGAGTTTTTGGAACGTGGGTCGGGAAAAGCCCTTAATGCAGAGGCTGAAGGATTTCATAGATGACATCGAGAGAAACGATCTGGAAGAAAATGAAAAGAAACCCCTTCTTCTCTTCCTGAATGAACAGTGGGAAATCAACCGGAATCATGTTAGCGACCTGTATGATCTTTTGTCCGACAAGTCCTTTCTTTTAACTTACTTTAAATCCCATCCCAGTCTGGAATCTCATCTAGAATATTTGTGCCGGTTGACGGGAAAGAACCGGCGCAAAAAACAGCTGGATTATTTCGACATGTCCCTCCTGTTGAGGCTGATTCAACTTAAAAACGGTGGACTGCCCCATAAACAGGGAGAAATGGTTTCATTGGATCATCTTGTGATCGACGAAGCACAGGATTTCGGCCCGGTGGAATATGCAATCCTGTTCGATGCGGTCAAAGACAAGAGACATCTAACTATAGTCGGTGATGTGTCCCAGAAAATTTTCTATTCCCGGAAATTTATTGGCTGGGAACAGATCAGTCGGAAACTCGAGATCGATCATGAGGAACTGATTCAGCTGGAAGTCTCCCACCGGTGCACCGCCCAGATCATGACGCTGGCCCGCCGGGTGGAGGGGGACCCTAAAGTCATGGAAGGGAGAAATGGATCTCAACCGCAATGGTATAAAGCCGAGCACAGGGACGATTTTCTTGGAGCCGTTTCGGACTGGACCCGCAGACTGATGGAGCAGGACCCCTCCCGCCTGATAGCCCTTATTTGCCGTTATCCAAAACAGGCTATGGAATTAAAGGAAGACCTGAATAGGATGACCGGTGTAAAAATCAGGCTGGGGCACCGTAACCGGTTTTCTTTCGAACCGGGGATCATCGCCACCAATGTGCATCAGGTGAAGGGATTGGAATTCGATGCCGTGGCTCTCATCGAACCGAATGAGAGCAACTATCCCCACTTGCAACGGGAAAGCCGGAATATGCTCTATGTGGCCATCACCCGGGCCCAGGACGACCTGCTGGTGATCGGGCAGAACCCGTTCTCGAAAATACTGATGTAATCGGTTGCATTTAGGGGAGCTGACTCATATACAAATTTCTGAAAAAAAGTTTGTAATTTTTCCCTTCAGGCCTATATTCCTCAATGAAGGTAATGCTGGTATAACATCAAACAGGAGGGAATCAGGGGCTTGAGTCCACCTTTCGACTTCATGGAAATTTAATTGCTGGTCCGTATTTAATTGTGGACGCCCACTGATTGACAGTAGGGCACAAAAAGGAAAAAATGCGTTGGAAGATTCCAACGCATTTTTTTTAATTTTAATCGGAGTGGATATTGAGGAAAAAAAAGTTCAGGATGACCCTTGAATACGACGGGACCGCCTACCGTGGCTGGCAGGTCCAGCCAAACGGAACGAGCATTCAGGAAGTGCTGCAAAATATCCTGAAAAAAATTACCAAAAAGAAAGTCACCGTTATCGCTTCGGGCCGGACCGATGCGGGAGTACATGCCGAGGCCCAAGTTGCCCATTTCGTGACCGATTCGAGAATGAAGCCCGGCGAGTTTTTGAAAGCCCTCAATAGTCTCCTTCCCAATGATATTGTGGTCAAGGAGGTGAAGCAGGTTTCCTTGTCATTTCACGCCCAGACGTCCGCACTGCGGAAAACCTATCGCTATACTATCCTGAACCGGGAATATCCTTCGGCGCTTTCTTACGGCAGCTACCAGTATGTGCCGTTTCCCATGGATGTACCGGCCATGAGGAGGGCCATTAAGTATCTGCAGGGGCGGCATGACTTCACCTCATTCCGGGGTGCCAATTGCAGCGCAAAATTCTCGGTCCGGGAAATTTATAAAATTGCAATTAAAAAGGAAGAGGGCTTTATACATTTTTCTTTTGAGGGAAACGGTTTCCTGAAGCACATGATCCGGAATATCATGGGAACCCTGATCGAGGTCGGACGCAGAAAATTGAAGGCCAGCCAGGTCAGAGAAATTCTTAGAGCCCGCAATCGTACGATGGCAGGTCCGACCGCCCAACCTCAGGGTCTCTGCCTGGTGAAAGTCACCTATAAGTAAAGAGACCAAAAGGCCTAAAGTTAAAATATCAATAACTTTATTTAACTTTATTAATAATTAAGTTTTTTCCCAGATTTGTTAAAAATTGGGTCGGCGGCAAGGCCTTTTTTGGAGAGGAAATACTTGAGCGCTGTTTTCAATACCCCGATTCCATAAGTGACACTCCGCCGGAAACTGATGGAGGAGGCATCGTCGAAATAAAGAGCCGGGCAGGACACTTCTCCCACTTTGAACCCGAAATAAAACACCTGCAACAGCATTTCGTTGTCGAATACGAAATCATCGGAGTTTTCAAGAAGCGGGATCGACCTCAATACTTCTTTACTGAATGCCCGGTACCCGGTGTGATATTCCGATAATTTCTGGTTTATGATCGCGTTTTCCACAAGGGTGAGAAACCGGTTGGAGATATATTTGTACACAGGCATCCCTCCTGTGATGGCCTGGTTCCCCAGAATGCGCGAACCGATCACCACATCGAATACTCCTTGGGCGATCATGTGCGCCATGGGGGCGATCAGTTTCGGGGTGTACTGGTAATCGGGATGCAGCATGATGACGATATCGCATCCGCTGTTTAGTGCTTCCTGGTAACAGGTTTTCTGGTTTGCCCCGTAACCCATGTTTTTCAGGTGGACAAAGGTTTTGATGCCCAGGTCCTGGGCTACCTGTAACGTCTGGTCCTGGCTGGCGTCATCGGTCAGAATGATCTCATCCACGATATCTCTGGGGATTTTGTCGTAGGTTTGCCTGAGGGTTTTTTCAGCGTTGTAGGCCGGCATGATAACCGCAATGCGTTTACCGTCGATCATATTTTTTGAAATAAGGTAAATTTAAAAATTTTAACTTACAAAAACTTTCGTGACAGTGGGTATATTAGAATAAAACGGATCATATGCAAACCTGATCTCTTTGGCCTTGCAAGGTTCCATCTCTCCGGTTAATCTGTTTGCCTTCCAGTGAATCATTAACCTCAAACAGGTAAAACAAATAACCAATGAAGAATGAGTACAATATAGCCTTGCTTCCTGGGGACGGAATCGGTCCTGAAGTGTCCGGAGAAGCCGTGAAGGTCCTCAAAGTTCTCGAATCGAAATTAGGCCTTACCCTGAAGTTGAACGAGGTTCCAGTGGGCGGCGCGGGGTATGAGGCCACCGGGCATCCGCTTCCTGATGATTCTCTTGAAACCGCCCGAAAGGCGGACGCGGTGCTTCTGGGGGCGGTGGGCGGTCCCCAATGGGAAAACCTGGATTTTTCCCTGAGGCCCGAGAGGGCTTTGCTGGGTCTCAGGTCCAGTCTGAAGCTGTACGCCAACCTCAGGCCAGCGAAAATTTTCCCTGCCCTTGTAGAAGCTTCCAACCTCAAGCAGGAGGTAGTTGAGGGTCTGGACATACTCGTCGTCCGGGAACTGACCGGGGGGATTTATTTCGGTGAACCGCGGGGAGTGGAGACACTGGCCGATGGTTCCCGCAAAGGTGTCAACACCCTGGTTTATTCGGAGGAGGAAATCGATCGGATCGCCCGGGTGGGGTTCGATGTGGCCCGGAAAAGGAAAAAAAACGTAGTTTCGGTGGACAAGGCAAATGTATTGGAATGCACCGGACTCTGGCGTGAGGTAGTTGGTAAAGTGCATCAGGACTTTCAGGATGTGGTCCTGTCCAACATGTATGTCGATAATTGTGCCATGCAGCTAGTTCGTAATCCCAAGCAATTTGATGTCATACTGACCACCAATATGTTTGGGGACATTCTCAGCGACGAGGCTTCCATGCTGACAGGGTCCATCGGCATGCTTCCCTCAGCCAGCGTGGGGGGGGAAACGGGTATGTATGAGCCGATTCACGGGAGTGCTCCCGATATCGCCGGGAAAAATATGGCCAATCCCTTGGCCATGATTCTCTCAGTCGGCATGATGTTCAAGTATTCCTTCGACAGGGAAGAACCCAATGAATGGATCGAATCTGCCGTCGAGGCGGTTTTGGACCGGGGTTGCCGCACCCTCGATATCATGTCTAAAGGTATGAAGGAAGTGGGCACCCGTGCAATGGGAGATTTTATCGTGCAGGAACTAGAGGCCCGGGTGAAATAATTTGTGCTCTCAATTAGGATGGGATCCATTACGTTAAAATAGGGGATTTTATTTTGAAAGAACCAGGGTCCAAGGTGCAATGATTAAAAAGGAGAAATATGATGTAGCGGTGGTCGGGGCCACGGGGGCGGTGGGGCGCCGTATGATCGCCACCCTGGGAGGGAGGGATTTTCCCGTAAACCGCCTCACCTTGCTGGCTTCTTCCAGGTCTGCGGGGCAGACCCTGGAATTTCAGGGACAGCCGATCACGGTCCGTGAACTCCAGGGGGATTCTTTCGAGGAAATCGATATTGTCTTGTTTTCCGCGGGAGCCACTATAAGCCGAAAGTTTGCCCCTTTAGCGGTTGAAGCGGGGTGCGTGGTTATCGATAACAGCAGCGCTTTCAGGATGGAAAAAAATGTTCCCCTGATCGTTCCCGAGGTGAATCCTCATGCCGTGGGTGAGAATCCGGAAATCATCGCAAATCCCAATTGCTCCACCATTCAAATGGTGGTGGTCTTGAAACCGATCCACGATGCGTACCGGATCAAAAGAGTCGTGGTGTCCACCTACCAATCGGTTTCAGGATCGGGCCAGAAGGCGATTGATGAACTAGAGGCCCAGACCCGGGATTTGCTTGAAGGCAGGCAGGCTGAGAAAAAAGTATATCCTCACCAGATCGCTTTTAACTGTTTGCCGCATATCGATGGGTTTCTCGATAACGGATACACCAAGGAAGAAATGAAAATGGTGAATGAGACGAAAAAAATCCTTGAGGACGACACCATTCAGGTTTCCCCCACGACGGTGCGGGTCCCCGTTTTTTATTCTCATTCGGAATCTTTGAATATTGAGACAGAAAAACCGGTTCAGGCTAAAAATATCAGAACGCTTTTAGCGGATTTTCCAGGAATTTGCGTGGTTGATGATCCCGGGAAGGAGGAATATCCCTTAGCCACGGAATCTGCAGGGAAGGAGCATGTTGCCGTGGGCCGCATCCGGGACGATATCTCCCGGGAGAATGCCATCAATATGTGGGTAGTGGCGGATAACCTGAACAAGGGCGCGGCCCTGAACGCGGTGCAAATCGCTGAATTAATTGTACGTCAGTCCTGATTTAAAGGATGCCGAAAAACGGTCGGCCCTATCCCGAAACCTAATTTATCGGTGCCCACCTTTATCTTGATTCCAATAATTAATACAAAACGAGGTGGGGTTTCAACCCAAAACCATCCTGTTTGCCGCATCTTTATTTAATCAGAATATTTTTGATCAACTGCAGGGAGGTCTGACGGCCGATTTCGGCAATGGATTCAGTCAAGGGGATGTTTTTGGGGCACACTTCGACACAGACCTGGGCGTTCCCGCAGTCGGCGATTCCCCCTTCTCCCATTACCATTTCTAGC
>JAYZAN010000047.1:0-16813 GCA_036339675.1 Nitrospinota bacterium | reverse complement strand
AGATTTTCTGTGCCCCGGTTGCATGGAGTCAATCGTTTTCATCAAACGGCCTTTCTGCAACTGTTGCGGGATTCCAGTCGAGATCACCTACGATTTTCCAATTGACGATTTAGAATTTTATCTTTGCAGGAAAAACGCCTTCGTGTTTGACCGAGCTCGGTCAATGGGTCCCTATGACTTGATCTTGAAACAGATGATTCGCCATTTCAAATATCAGGGGTAGCTTGGAATATTGTCCGAAACCGAACCGTTGGTCAAAAGATATCGTGAGGGATTGAATGAATCGTTCGAAGGCTTTTATGTTTCTCCCGTTCCCTTCCATTTCGGAGAAATGAAAGAGAGGGGATTCGATCAGGCGTTTCTCATCGCCCAACAGGTAGCGGGAATTCTCAATCTCCTGATGGCTGTCGGACTGCTGCGAAGGTGAAGATGACCGAACCTCAGGCCAAAAAAACAAGGGGGTGAACGAAATAAAAATATCAAGGGAACCTTCGAGGTGGACCGCCCCGATCTGGTTAAGGGAATGAATATTCTGTTGGTTGACGATGTGTTCACGACAGGGGCTACGGTCAACGAGGCGGCCCGAGTTTTAAAAAGAGCCAAAGCCGACAAAGTGCATGTTTTTACTCTGGCCCGTGCCTGAAAGATAAATAAACAGTTCGAATTATCTTAAGGAATTATCAAATGAAGACCGGAATCCTTGGTGATCAGCCACCAGGAGAATATACTCGCGGCGTAACCCGCGGCGATGGCCGGCGCCCACTTGAGGTGCGACATGAAGGTGTAGTTCTTTCGGTCCACCCCCATCACCGCCACACCTGCCGCGGATCCAATGGACAAGAGGCTTCCACCCGTACCGGTGGTCAGAGTGATGAGGAGCCACTGGTCCAGGGCCATGGCAGGGTCCATCTTGAGCACCGCGTACATGACCGGAATGTTGTCGACGATGGCGGACAGGATTCCCACCAGGATGTTGGAGGTGGTGGGTCCCAGGGTCCCGTACATGCCTTCACTGACGAGGGCCAGGTAACCGATGTATTGCAGGGCACCTACGGCGGTGAGCACCCCGAAGAAGAAGAGAAGGGTGTCGAATTCTACCCCTTCCACCTTCTTGAAAATATCGAACCGGGGATAAACACTGTATTCGTCTGATTTTGCCAATCCCATTTTTTTCCGGAGTTCCCGGTCGCCCCAAATTTTCAGGTAATACCCTTGGAACATCAGGAGACCCAGTCCCAGCATCATGCCCAGAAAGGGAGGCAGGTGAAGGAACTGATGAAAGCTGACCGCTGTGGCAATGGTGAATATTCCCAGCCCTATGATCACCTTGGCCCCGGGTTTTAATTCCACCACCTCGATACTGCCTGAAGGTTTTTCATCGGGAACGAATGGATACATGATGAGAGCCGGAATCAGCCAATTAATGATGGAGGGAATCATGAGATAAACGAACTGCTGGGTTTGGACCTTACCGGCTGTCCAGACCATCAACGTGGTGATGTCTCCGAACGGACTCCATGCACCTCCTGCGTTTGCGGCGACAACAATATTGACGAATGAGATAGTAATGAATTTCCGGTGTCCCCCGCTAACCGCAAGGGCCACGGTGGACATGAGCAGGGCGCTGGTCAGGTTATCGGCAAGCGGCGACAATATAAAAGTGATCGCTCCGGTGGCCCAGAACAATTTTTTAAACCCGAGTCCTTTGCGAAGAAGCCAGGCTCTCAGATTGTTGAAGACGTTTCTCTCGTCGAGGGTATTGATATAGGTCATGGCTACAAGGAGAAAAAAGAACAGCTCCCCGATTTCGGCAATCAGTTCCTTCACAAAATCATGTGCATGCCCTCCGCCGTGTCCGGCTTCATAGATACCGATGAATGCCCACATTAAACAACCGATCAAAATGACCGGCTTGGATTTTCTCATGTGGATCTTTTCTTCGAATATCACCAGGAGATAAGCTCCTGTAAAGCTAAACAGAGCAAGGTAGCCGACCCATGCACTCGTCATTGCTGTCATAGCGGGATCCTTTTAATTGCTTCCTTTTCCGTTGCTAAAGAGAGAATATGGATGATAACACATATGTCTGAGATTTGATGTCAGAGTTTCAAAATAGAATGTCAAGAGTTCGTCAAGGTTCATACTCCCAATAATCATTGAAACATAATATCTGGTATCTCTGACAGAGCAAAATAAATGCTCCCGGGTTCAGGGGGGCTCATTTCAGGGTTGGGGGATGCCCGGGGATGGCAGACATCCTCCATGGGGGATGAGACTAGGGAAAATAACTGACAAACTCCTAATTTATAATGGGTTTGCGTTTTTTCACAGGAACAAATTGAGTTGACTGTCCGGCAAATTATGTTAAAATCGGCCCCGGAATTATATGTGTTTTTTGGACTTATTTAATTGACCGGTTTTTTAAAGAATTGTCAGCAACTGAATATTTTTCCGAAGGCAAGAAACTGATCGACGAAGCTCTGCAACGGTTTTTGCCGGATGAGCAGAGTTACCCTGAAAATATTCACAAGTCGATGCTTTACAGCGTATTTGCCGGAGGGAAGAGGCTGCGGCCTATTCTGGTCTTCGCCGCCGTCGAGGCCGTGGGAGGAGATCGGCATTCTGTCCTGCCCTTTGCCGTAGCGGCTGAATTGGTTCACACGTACACCCTGATTCATGATGATCTTCCCGCCCTGGATAACGACGATCTCAGGCGGGGAAAGCCGACCAATCACAAGGTTTTTGGAGAGGCCATTGCGATTCTGGCCGGGGACGCTTTATTGACCCAGGCGTTTATTTTGATGACGAATGCCAATCTGATGGAGTCCATACCGGAAAAAAACATTCTGGCCGCCGCTCAGGACATGACCCTGGCCTTGGGAACCAAAGGCATGATTGGAGGGCAGGTGGTTGACATTGAGTCGGAAGGAAAACCGGTCGATGCGGAAACTCTTGAATATATTCATATTTATAAAACGGGGCATCTTATCAGGGCCTGCGTCCGGGCGGGGGCGATTCTTTCCGGAACCGGCAAGGCAGATTTTCAGGCGCTTTCCACCTACGGGGCGCATATTGGTTTGGCATTCCAGATCGTAGATGATATTCTTGACATCATGGCCGATGAAGGTCAGTTAGGAAAAGATGTCGGCAGCGATATCAATAAGGGGAAAGCCACTTACCCAGCGTTATACGGGTTGGAGGAATCCAAAAGAAAAGCGGAATCTCTGATTGAAGACGGGATCGCCTGTCTGGAATCTTTTGATGAGCGGGCCGATCCGCTGCGCTTTATAGCGCGTTTTTTTGTCCAACGAACTTTTTGAACGGGTACCTGTATGACCAAGTTTCTCGATAATATCGCCGGCCCTGAAGACCTGAAAAAAATGGACCGTGAAGATTTCCCCAAGCTCGCCTTGGAGATTCGCGATGCGCTTCTAGAGACGATTTCCAAAACAGGCGGTCACCTTGCCTCCAATCTGGGGATAGTTGAATTGACCATAGCCATGCATTATGTGTTTGACAATCCCAAGGACAAATTCGTTTGGGATGTCGGACACCAGTCCTACGTTCACAAGCTCCTGACAGGAAGAAGAGAACGGTTCAGTACCTTGCGCCAGTACCAGGGGTTGAGCGGATTCACCAAACGCGAGGAGAGCGAACACGACCATTGGAACTGCGGTCATGGCGGCACATCCATTTCCGCCGCAATCGGTTTTGCCAAGGCCCGCGATATCAAAAAAGGCGACAATCATGTCCTTGCGATAATCGGAGATGGCTCTCTCACCGCGGGGATGGCATTCGAAGGGCTCAACCACACGGGCCACCTCAAAAGCGACATGATCGTCATCCTCAATGATAATGAAATGTCCATCTCCGAAAACGTGGGAGGCATGTCTGCGTACCTCAGCCAGATTCTCACAGGTCAGGTGATGACCAAATTCAAAAGCGAAATTGACCAGCTGCTTCTGGCCATTCCCGGTATCGGCAAGGATATTTCACGTTACGCCCATAAGCTGAATGAGGCCATTAAAGGAATATTCATCCCAGGCCGTCTGTTCGAGGATTTGGGTTTCCGTTATATCGGTCCGGTGGATGGGCACGATGTCGATGTTCTGATTGATACCCTCGACACAGCCAAGGAACTTAAAGGTCCAACCTTGATCCATGTTATGACGCGCAAGGGTAAGGGATATGAAGTGGCGGAAGGCAAGGCCGATATCTGGCATGGCGCGAAGCCTTTCGATATCGCCACGGGAGAATTTCATAAAAAGAAAGCCAACCCGGCTTACACCAGTATTTTCGCGGAAGCGCTTATTGAGTTGGCCAAAGAGGATGAAAAGATTATCGGGATCACAGCGGCCATGCCGGACGGCACAGGGATCAGCAAATTCGGAAAAGTATTTCCCGAAAGAACCTTTGATGTGGGAATGGCGGAACAGCACGGTGTTTCGTTTGCGGGTGCATTGTCGATCGAAGGACTTCGGCCCGTCGCCGCAATTTATTCGACCTTTCTGCAAAGAGCCTATGACCAAGTGGTTCATGATATCTGCCTGATGAACCTGTCGGTCACATTTGCGATGGACCGGGCAGGGATCGTAGGCGAAGATGGTGCCACCCATCAGGGACTCTACGATATCGCTTATCTTCGTACTCTGCCCAACATGGTGGTTATGGCTCCCAAGGATGAAAACGAATTACGTCATATGCTAAAAACCGCAATTTACCACCCGGGCCCCGCCGCCTTGAGGTATCCACGCGGGTCCGGCCTGGGAGTTCCCCTCGATGCGGAAATGCAGACCCTGGAGATCGGCAAAGGGGAGGTGCTTAAGGAAGGAAACGATATCGCCATTTTTGCTTACGGCCATATGGTCAAATCCGCAGAAGATGTGGCCGAGCAGCTGGAAAAAGAAGGAGTCAGCGTTGCCGTTATCAATGCCCGGTTCGTGAAACCCATTGATAAGGAGTTGGTACATCGTTTCGCGAAATCCACCAAACGCCTTGTCACCCTAGAGGAACATTCCGAGCAGGGCGGGTTCGGGTCGGCGGTTCTTGAAGCCCTGCATGAAGACCCAGCCCTTGCCGATGTTAAAGTTAAATGTATCGGCGTTGCCGATGAAGTGATTGAACATGGCGCCCTGGCCCTGGTGCGAAAGGATCTCAAGCTGGATATCGATAGTCTTTTCGAAAGCATCACTTCCTTTTTTGATTTAGCCCTTGGCGCTTCCAATAAGGATTATAATGGCGCCTGGTCCAGCGGCAACGGGAAAAAGAAAACCGCCGGAGATGATAAAGAACGTGAACTTAAAGTCAAGCAGCCGGTGAATGGCTAGATCTTCCAACATCAAACGCTCTACCCGGGAAACGGATATTACGATTCGTTTGAACCTGGACGGAACCGGGAAACACGACATCAACACCACCATCTCTTACCTGGATCACATGCTGGCCCAGGTGTCCCGCCATGGTTTTTTCGATATCACCGTAAAAGCCGAAGGGGATACCCATATCGATTTTCACCACACCGTGGAAGATGTGGGGATTGCCCTCGGGGAAGCCTTTGCGAAAGCCCTGGGTGACAAGAAAGGCATCCGGCGGTTTGCCGATGCCAGCGTACCTCTAAACGAGGCTCTGTCGCAGTGTATTATCGACATCAGCGGCCGCGGATTTTTTGTGTTCAATGTGGATCTGCCGAAAGCCAAAATAGGGGAGTTCGACGCCGAACTCGTGCCGGAATTTTTTCAGGCTTTCTCCGCCAACAGCGGCATCACCCTTCATCTCAACAGCCCCTACTGGGACAATCTACATCATATCTCCGAAGCGTTGTTCAAGTCCTTTGCGCGGGCCCTCGACCAGGCATGTTCCCTGGACAGCCGGTCCAAGGGAGTTCCTTCCACCAAAGGAAAACTCTAGATGATCGCCGTAGTTGACTACGGGATGGGGAACCTTCGTTCTGTGCAGAAGGCGCTGGAGACGGTAGGTGCCCGGGCGGTGCTGACCAGCGATCCCGATGAAATTTTAAACGCCCGGTCTGTGGTTCTTCCCGGCGTGGGTGCGTTCAAGGACTGCATGGCTAACCTGGAACGTCTGAACCTGATCGAACCGGTCAAACGTTTTATCGAAAGCGGAAAACCCTTTCTAGGAATCTGTCTCGGGCTCCAGGTCCTGTTCAGCCAGAGCGAAGAGTTCGGAAAGGTACCCGGGCTCGGGATCATCCCCGGCGAGGTCCGACGGTTTCCGGAAAACCTTGCGGCCCCATCGGAAAAGGAACTCCTGAAAATACCGCATATGGGATGGAACACCGTTCGACTGGAAAAATCGAATCCGTTGTTCGAGTCGATTCCCGCAGAACCCTATTTTTATTTCGTCCATTCCTATTATGTGGTTCCTCGGAACCCACAGGTTGTGGCGACGGTCACGAGTTATGGCATCGATTTCGTATCTGGGATCCGGCATAAAAATATTTACGCATTCCAATTCCATCCTGAAAAGAGTCAGAAACTGGGGCTGTCCATCCTCGCAAATTTCTCCAAATTGAACTAGCCGGCATATTGCATGAGTAAAACATAGTGGAAAGCTAGCAATGGCTGATCTACTCAACTAGCCGCCGTCTCGATCCCTTTCCTTCCGTGTTACTCTGGCAAGGGGAAGACCTTTTCTGCGAAAAGACAATGACGTGTTCCGGATTGAATCATGCTGGATAAGAGAGCGATGTTTGTGCGCGGTGTGTTCATGGTCGCCGTCACCACCGTGCTTTGGGGGGTGCTTCCGATTTTTTTGAAGATGGGCCTCAAGGAAGCCTCGTCTGGGAGCATTGCCTGGTTTCGGTTTATTTTTTCGTTTACCGTGCTGTATGGGGTGCTGTCATTCAATGGGTCGTCTCCTTCATCCATTCTGAAAAGTCCGCCGGGACTTGGGTTGCTGGGGGGGGTCGCGCTCTCGGCGAATTATTTCGGCATGACCCAGGGCATTCACTTCAGCGGGCCCTCCAACGCGGCGATTCTCATCCAGACCGCTTCCGTTTTCCTGGTGGGGGCAGGAGTGTGGGTTTTCCGCGAGCGGCTCACGGGATATCAGTTACTGGGAATGGCGGTGGCCGGAATCGGACTTTATACGTTCTACATCGACCAGTATGGGAATGTGGAGGATGTCGATCTGTACGACGCCGCCAACCTGTATATATTGTTCGCCGCCTTGATCTGGGTGGTGTACATGATCTGCCAGAAAATACTGAGTCCCCGGTACGGAGCGCAAATGCTCAACCTCCTCGTTTACGGGACGGCCGCCATCGCTCTTATTCCACTGGTGGAATGGTCCGATTTTAAAAATATCAGCGTCAAGGGGTGGGGGATAATGATGTTTCTCGGACTCAACACCCTGTTCGCATACGGGGCTCTGGCCGAGGCGGTCAAAAGTCTTCCCCTTGTTCTCATCAGCATTATTATTACACTCAACCCTTTGATCACGCTTCTGGGAATGCAGGTCATGCCGGTTCTCAGTCCGAACTGGCTGGATACGGAAACCATCGGCGCTTCAGGTTACCTGGGAGGCTTTGTTGCAGTTATGGGAGTTGTGACTGTTGTGGCTGGCCAGCGTGACGCTGGACCCATCAGGGTAAAACTTTGATTGCGCTCAGTAATTACTGAGTATAAGTACGAGTTTCAGCCATTTCCCCGCCCGGATGGTGGGATGCCCCCACGGCTAGTGGACGCGGCGAGTAGCTGAGAGGACGCCGGTGGGGACCGCGTCGATGCGGAAATGGCGGATGTCCTCAGTCATGGCTTCTTCCAGCCAACCGATTTTTTCCTTGATGGGATGGGCGTTGCCTCCCTCGGTCATCATGCCCATGGTCAGACTGAACAGGGAGTCTTCTATGGGAACCGTTCGGTCGTTGTCGGTGCAGAACCCGTGAATGATGATACGCCCGCCCGGAACCAGTGCTTTCACGGCCTTTGCGACCAGCTTCTTCCCCGCCTCGGGCGGATACATATGCAGAATGTTGGCGAGAAGCACCAGATCGTACCCGCTTCCAAGATCGTCGGTGTTGAAATCGCCGGGTTTTGTGTCGACCCGGTCTTCGAGTCCGTATCTCTTAATATAATCCCGTGCGACTTCCAGAACGGGAGCGATATCGAAAATGGTGGCCTTGAGATTTTTATGGAGCTTGGCCCATTCCAGGGAATAGGTTCCGGGGCCGCCGCCGACATCGAGCATGCGTGTGGCATCGCCGACCGGCAATTCCCGGGCGAGCATCGAGGTGGCTTTCAGTCCCTTATCGTGCATGGCGTCAATGAAAGCGCGCATCCTTTCCGGGTCGCTTCCCAGCATTTCCATGATACTGGTGATCGGCTTCCCCGATCGGATGAAATCCGGCAATTGGGTCCAGACCGGAATAAGGTCGGACACCAGCCCGATCCACCGCTGCATGGAGCGGTCCCCGGCTTTGGTGAGGTATTTTCGCCAGGCTAGGGGCATATGAAACTGGTTCTTTTCCTTGGTCACGATTCCGAGCCCCGCCAGGGCGTTGAGCAGGCGCTCGCTCCCTTTGAGAGACAGTTTCAGTCCGTCGGCCACCTGTTTAGCCGTGACCGGTTTGCCGGCCAGCCGGTCAAAAACCCCTAACCGGTTTGCGGCGATGATCAACAACGCCGGTTGGAATCCATTCAGCCAGCTCCCTATCTGCTTATCGATTTCCATAAACGTCCTCTAAAAAAATGACAAGTCTCTTAAAAGCAGGGTAACAGGAATTTTTATTCAACGGTCTTAATTATTTCTTTTCATGGCGCGGTCGATTTCGCGGTCGGCTTCCCGCTTCTTGATCGAGGCTCTTTTGTCGAACTGTTTCTTACTTTTTGCAAGGGACAGTTCCACTTTAACGTTGCCGTTTTTGAAATACAGCTTGAGCGGGATCAGGCTGTAGCCTTTCTCTTGAACCTTGCCGATGAGTTTGGAGATCTCCTTGCGACGCATGAGAAGCTTTCGTTTTCTCATGGGGTGGTGGTTGAACTGGGTCGCGGGTGTGTAATGGTCTATGTGGCAATTGTTGAGCCACATTTCATCTTTCTCCACGGAGGCGTAGCTGTCAACCAGATTGCCCTTGCCGTCGCGCAGGGATTTGACCTCGGTCCCCTTGAGGACGATGCCCGCTTCGAAAGTGTCCTCGATAAAATAATCGTGGCGGGCTTTCTTGTTCTGGCAAATTGTTTTGATGCCGGTCATAAAACCTTTTTAAAAACCTATTGGACAGGATGAACAGGAATTGCAGGATACGGATAAAAATTATTTTTCCACATATTTGCAGTTCTTGTATTTTCTTTTTATATCGACTTTGTGTTCCTCAAATTTTATTAGTAGTCCAACGGCTTTGTTCGTAGCTACAAGATAATTAACTAGTTGAACTTCATGAGTGGTGATCAAGGTTTTTACGATTTTTAACTCAATAAGGAGCAATTTTTTATAAACACTTTCAAGGAAACCATGTCCTAAAATATTGTAAACTTTGAAAGAGCAACCTATTATTTTTAGTTCATGACTAGTTAAAGCCATCGAAAACAGGTTGCACTCCAGTCATGACAAAGAGTTGCCTGGTTTTGAAACCTTCCTGAATTTCCACCAGGAAATTCTGGGAAACTTTAAAGTATTTTTTGCTGGATATTGAGGCCACCAAGATCGCACCATTAACCCATTTAAATCGTAATACGATTAACAAATAGTTGCTCCATATCCGAGAAAGAATTGCTGAAAAATATGCGATCGAATCTCCTTTATCCGGTGAAGTCGAAGTGGACGAAAGTTTTTTCGGAGTCAGACGAAAAACCATCGTTTTCGGATTGCTCAAACGCAGCGGCATAGTCTACACAAAAATAGTTCCTAACTGCTCCAGAGCCACTCTACAAGCGGTGATCCGGGGCAAGGTGGATGTTGAAAACACGATCCGCTTCGATGGACACATAGGCTATGATGGCCTGGCGGATCTGGGTTATAAAAACACCATCGGGTTCAACATGGCAGAGGTGAATTTGCCAACAGCAGGTCCCATATCAACGGAATCGAAAACTTCCAGAGGATTGCTAAAATGCGATTGGCCAAGTTATTTGCATCTTAAAGAATGTGAGTTTAGGTTCAATCATCGAGGCGAAAACCTTTATAAATTACTATTAAAAATCATCAAAAAACGGCTTCTTAACGAGTCATGAACCTTAAAAAAACCGTTCAACAAAATGTGGATTATAAGTGAATCAACGGCAAAAGGCAAAGCCACTAACCGTGGAGGTAACGGGCTAATTCATGATGAGAGGACGATGATCATTAAACGCAATCTAGAACTCCACCCTGTTGGGTCCAGCGTCACGCTGGCCGCTCGGCGTGTGGCCAATGGCCTGATTTTTCATAAAGATTTAAAGGCGTCACCCTCACCCCCCTCTCCCGTCAAGGGAGAGGGGGGTTTTAGACATCGGTATTTATCTGTGTTCATCTGTGGTTTCCCGTTTCCACCAGGCGTGGCCTGGAACCGCCCAACCCTCTCCCCCAATGAGACTTTGTCACAATAGGAGTGGAAGGCAGAGATGCTTCGACAAGCTCAGCATGACAGGTTAATGACTTTTTCGGCAGCCCGCAAATTTTCCTGTAAGATGATGCGGTCATGAAAATGAGTGAAGAATCCATCCTCAAGCTTATCCATAAAAAAACCAACCGGCCTATGAAGGTCTCGGAACTGGCCCGCATGTTCTCTCTCCCCGACAGCCAGCGCCGGGAGTTCCGCAACCATCTCAAGGAAATGGCCGCCAAAGGCGATCTGATCAAAATCCGCGGCGGACGCTACGGCCTGCCCGATGAGATGAACCTCGTTCACGGAACCCTGCAGGGAAACCCCGGCGGGTTCGGGTTCGTCAAACAGGACGATCCGGAAACCGGGCCGGACATCTACATCCATAGAAACAGCATGAACGGCGCCATGCACCTAGACCGGGTGATGGTGCGCGTCGAATCGCACCACGAGCCAGACAGATTGAGCGGATGCGTCATCCGCATCCTCGAGCGGTGCAGCTCAACGCTTGTCGGCACCTTCGAACGGTTCGAACGCGATGGGTGGGTGATCCCCATGGAACAGAAATTTTTTCAGGACGTGTTCGTCTCCTCCGCCAACACGATGAAAGCCAAACCGGGTCAGGTCGTGGTCGTCGAGATCACCAAATACCCCGCCAAACACCAGCCCCCGGGGGGAAAGATCATCGAGGTACTCGGCCATTCGGACGATCCGGAAGTCGACCTTCGAGCTATCCTACGCAAGCATTCCATCCGTCAGGATTTCCCGCCGGAAGCCCTGCACGCCGCCGACCGGGTTTCCGCAAAGATCGACAAGAAAGAAAGGGACAAAAGGCAGGACCTGACGGAAGATATGATCTTTACCATCGACGGTGAGAAAGCCAAGGACTTTGACGACGCGGTCTCCATCGAAATGTTCAAGGACGGATACCGGCTGGGCGTGCACATCGCCGACGTCGGACATTATGTGCACAAGGACGGGCCCATCGACCGCGAGGCCTTCGAGCGCGGCACCAGCATTTACTATCCCGACGGAGTCATCCCCATGCTCCCTTTCAAACTGTCGAACGATGTCTGCAGTCTCAAACCCCATGTCGAACGGCTGACCCTCTCGGTGACCATCGATTTCGATACGAAGGGAAACGTGCTGGGATCGGATTTTTTTCCGTCTATCATCAAAAGCCAAAAACGCTTCACCTATGATGAAGTCCAGGGGATTTTGGAAAACGGCGACCCGGACGGAAAGACCTCCCGGTTCATGGATTCCCTCAATACCATGCTGGAACTCAGCGGCAAACTGAGGAAACGCCGGTTCAAAAGCGGCAGTGTCGATTTTAAAATTCCCGAGGCGGAGATCCACCTGAACGTGAAGGGGGAAGTGAGCCGCATCGTCCCGGCGGCGCACAACATCGCACACGAGATCATCGAGGAGTTCATGCTCGCCGCCAACCAGGAGGTGGCGCGGTTTCTTTTCGAAAAAAAGATACCGTCCATCCACCGCATCCATGAACCCCCCGATGAGGACAAGCTGGCGGCGTTCAACGATTTCATTCTCAGCTTCGGGCACCAGATCAAACTTGCGCGCAAAGTCCGCTCCCTGCATCTCCAGCATCTCCTGGAAAAAGTGCGCGGCAAACCCGAGGAACGGGTGGTCAACACCCTGCTCCTTCGCACCATGAAACGGGCCCTGTATTCGGCCTCCAATCCCGGCCACTTCTGCCTGGGATTCGAACATTACACCCACTTCACCTCTCCCATCCGCCGCTACCCGGATCTGATCACCCACCGACTGCTGAAAACATTTCTGAAACGCAAAGCCACAGCCCGGGAGAAGAAAATCCTGCAGAGCCGTATCCAGGAATCGGCGGCGCAGTCCTCCCACCGGGAGGACAAGGCCATGGCCGTCGAACGGGAGGTCAACGATCTTCGACGAGCCCAGTTCATGGCCGGCAAAGTGGGAAAAACCTACACTGGGACCATCATCAGTGTCACCGCGTTCGGATTTTTTGTAGAATTGGCGGAGGTGTTCGTCGAGGGACTGGTGCGTGTGTCCAGCCTGACCGACGATTATTACATCTATATAGAACCCGAGCATAAATGGATCGGCCAGCGGCGGCACCGAACTTTTAAAATCGGCGACCGGGTGAAGGTGCGAGTAGCGGACGTGAACATCGCTCTTCGCCGTATCAATCTGGATTGGTTAAAAACTTTGTGAGGGTAAAATGGTGACGCCCATCCTTCCCTATAATGGGAGGGATGAGATGCCGGAAATAAGTGAATCCCTTAGAAAAGGATTGACGAAAAAAGTGGAAGAAAAAAAACCGTCAAATTAAATGTGAATTTTTACCTATTAACCAACGGGGTCCAGCGTCACGCTGGTGGTCGATGAGTTTACAAGTATCATAAAATCTGGTATAAAGTTCGCTTGACCCAAACTCTATTTATGAACAAAGAAGGACCATGCCCACTTTGGAAAAACTGAAGGAACATGTCTCTCAGACAAAGACAAAGGTAGAGGAAGCCGCCCAGAAAGCCGGGGACTTCAAATACGATCCGGACCTGAGAAAAACCCGGAAGAAATACAAACGGCTCAGCCGCAAAGCAGCCAAAATGATTTTCTTCGAAAAGAACGCGGAACTGAAAAAGAAACCCAAAAAAGAACGCAAAGCCGCAAGCGAAGGTTGATAACTAAGGGCTGATCGTTACCACCATCCTTTCCATTCGACGATATCCATGTCAGGCAAATTCAACATCGACCATATCGCATCCCTGGCCCGGCTCAAATTGACCGAGGACGAAAAAGAGCGGCTCGGCGGGCATCTGGAAACCATCATCAAATACATCGACCAGCTCGATAAGCTCGATACCTCGAATGTGGAACCGACGTCCCACGTTCTTCCCATCCGGAACGTGTTCCGCGAGGATGAGTTAAAAACCCGGTTCCCCGACCACGACAATCTTTCGCTGGCTCCCTCCAACAAAAAGGGCCATTACGAAGTGCCGAAGGTCATATAGCAGGACCATGCACGAAGAAACCATCCTTAAGGCCCGGGAAAACCTCAAGCAGAAAAAGTATTCTTCGACGGAGCTCACCGAATCGGTTTTCAAAAGGATCTATGGGGTCGAGGAAAAGGTACAGGCGTTCGTGCACCTGACTAAAGACATCGCCCTGGAGCAGGCGCGGGAGGCGGACCGGAAAATTGCCGAAGGGGAAGACGGTCCTCTTCTTGGAATCCCGCTGGCGGTGAAAGATCTCCTGTGCATGGAAAACACACGGACCACCTGTTCGTCGCAGATCCTGGACAACTTCGTCGCCCCTTACGACGCCACCGTCATCAAGCGGTTGAAAGACGCAGGAGCAGTGATCGTTGGAAAAACCAACATGGACGAATTCGCCATGGGATCCTCCAACGAAAACTCCTGGCACCACCCCACCTATAACCCGTGGGACCTGGAACGGGTTCCGGGAGGCTCCAGCGGAGGTTCAGCCGCAGCGGTCGCCACGCACGAATGCCTGGGAGCCCTGGGCAGCGATACCGGAGGTTCCATCCGCCAGCCTGCCAATTTCTGCGGCGTGACCGGACTCAAACCGACTTACGGCAGGGTGTCGCGGTTCGGACTGGTGGCGTTTGCGTCCTCACTCGACCAGATCGGTCCCATCACCAAAACCGTTGCCGACGCCGCGCTTCTCATGAACGTCATCAGCGGAAAAGACCCAATGGATTCCACCTCGGCGGATGTCCCGCTTCCCGATTTCACAAAATCGATCGGACGGGAGGTTGAGGGACTCAAGATGGGCATCCCGAAAGAGTATTTCACATCAGGGATCGACCCGGAGGTGGAACGGATTATCCGGGAGGCCATCGCATCTTTGGAATCCATGGGGATGGAAAAGGTGGAGATCTCTCTCCCGCATTTGCAATATGCGGTCGCCACCTATTACATCATCGCCTGCGCGGAGGCGAGCACCAATCTCTCCCGCTACGACGGGGTGAAATACGGCTACCGTTCGGGAAAATCCGAGAACCTCATGGAAATGTATTTCAATTCGCGCGAGGAAGGGTTCGGGGAAGAGGTGAAACGGCGCATTATGCTCGGCACGTTCGTTTTAAGTTCCGGCTATTACGATGCCTACTACCTCAAGGGGCAGAAAGTGCGGACGCTGATCAAACAGGATTTCGAAGAGGCGTTCCAAAAATGCGATGTCATCGTCGGGCCCAACACCCCGGTGCCCGCTTTCAAATTAAAGGAACGGATCGACGATCCGCTTAAGATGTACCTGTCCGATATCTATACTATCTCCGCTAACCTAGCGGGGATTCCAGGTCTTTCGGTCCCGTGCGGGTTCACCTCAGGCGGGCTACCGGTAGGCCTTCAGTTGATGGGCCGCCATTTCGATGAGGAAACAGTCCTAGCTGCGGGACATCAATACCAGCAGACCACCGACGCCCACCTCACATCGCCTGCTTTGTAGTGGTTCCGTTTTTATAAACCCTGAGCGATACTATTTTCTTTTTCAAACCGTTCAATAAGTTCCCGGACGAACAATTCCAGGTATTGAGGTGAGGCGGCGGACAGGTGGGGCTGGATGAGCACATTTTCCATTTCCCATAAAGAAGAATCTTCCGCCAAGGGTTCGGTTTCGAACACATCGAGATAGGCCCCGGCTATGTTTCCGTTTCGCAAGGCCTCGATAAGGTCCGTCTCTTTATAAACGTTTCCCCGCCCCACATTATAAAAATAACACGTCGGGGGAAGCATCCTGAAATGTTCCTGGGTCAAAAGGCCCTGGGTCTCACTACCTCCGGGAAGGACCAGGATCAGATGGTCCGTCTCCGGCAAGACTTCAGGCAACTTTGCCGAGAGCACAATTCGGTCTTCTCCATTAAAATAATCCGGTGCGGGAATCGCAGTCCGTTTGACTCCGGTGATCGTGCACCCGAAGGGTTTGAGGAATCCCCCGATGGTACAGCCGATTTTCCCGAATCCAAGTATCGTCACCCGGGCCCGGTAAAGAGACCTGAACCTTTGTGAAATTTTCACCCGCGCCCATTTGCGTTTCTTTTGCATATCCCGGGACAACCCAAAAGCTTTTAAAAAATAGCAAACGGCCCCCAAGACGCTTTCGGCCATCATCGTTCCATGAAATACGCCGAACCAGATTTTTAAATCCCCGGTGGGCTCGACATCGATCCAGTCCGCTCCCGCGGCGGGCGTGGCGATCAGTTTCAAGCGCCGGGACTTTTCCATCCACTCCTTTTTGAAATACCAAACCAGGACGCCGTCCGCTTCAGTCAGGCGATCGAGAAAATCCCTTGAATTAAGACAAATTATGACCTCCATTTGGGGAAATCTTCTGGCAAGGATATCTTTGTGGCGGGGTTTAAAATTCCAGGCTTCCACATGCGGGTGGGTCAGGTAGACAAGGATTTTTTCAATCATTTTGAAGGGCCGATTTTGTATACAATTCTATACACCATTTAACTAATACCAGAAATTTAAAAAAAGCCCGAATTTTTTAATTTTTTTAACAGTTTGATTTTTAAAGATTTATACGGATTAAAAATTTTGGTCTGAATCTTGCTCTATCCCTTTAGCAAAAGCATTATTCACCTTGATTAGGGGGGTACAATGACTAGGGCAGATTTAACCATCAAGTTATCGTTGAGGATGAGCATCTCCAAAAGAGAAGCGGAACGTTATTTGACTTGCATTCTGGACGCTATCATGGACAACCTGAAAAGCGAAGGCCGGGTTGTTGTTCAGGGGTTTGGATCGTTTAAGTTGAAGGATCACTATGTGGATACCTTTCGGCGGTTCTGCGATAAACCGGAAAGGCCCGAATATCCAAGAAGCCTTTCACTGGAGAGCCAATTCACCTCCCAGTTCGCAAAAAAGCCGTTTTCCATATCAGGAAAGAATTGAGGGAAGATATCAACAGGGATTACGAGGCAAATTTTGGTGCAGGAAGCCACCGCTTTGAGGATGAAAAGACTCCAGTCTCCCTATTAAAACGTTCACGGTATTGCAAAGTCCGTATCAGCAGCCAGGCGGATTATCAGTTCCATGGAGCCAACCGTCTTGGCGCCAACTCGCTTTTAAGCTGTATTTACACGGGGCTGATGATCGTCCGCGACAACAAAGGACTAGAGAAAGCCGTTTACGCCATCGAAGACATTCAAAAACGATTTCAGGATGTCAAATGCGTGGACACCCAGGATTGGGCCAATCCCGTACCCAGTTTCATCAACCAGCTCAGTTGCATGATCGAATT
>JAYZAN010000046.1:0-7962 GCA_036339675.1 Nitrospinota bacterium | reverse complement strand
ATTAGGGAAGTAGAAAGAAAACTTAGGATAGACAATCTGCGGACGACCGTCGAATATTACGGGAAGGACTACTTGCGGAAGCTGTTCAAAATCACCAAAAGGAAAGTCACTCTCAGTTAAAAAGAACCGCCGGTCGGGTTTTCCTCGTTCACAGGGAACTTGAATTCCGTCTATTTCTGCCCTAACTGATGATTCTTAGATTTCCGGGTTCACGGGTTATGACGGTTCATACTTTGATGAAACTCCTGCTGGGATTAATTGCAGCTTTCGTAATAAGTTGGATTATTTATTTCTCAGAGATTTAAACATGTCGTTTTAAACCGTCCTGAAGAAACACCATCTCCCTTATTTCAAACTTTTGTCTTTAAGATCGTTGTTTCCATGTATTAACATTCTCCATCACCATTTTAATTTCTGGAAGGTTATGGTTTTTAAATATTTTAAGGACGGTTTCTGATTGCCTGATTTAAATCCCCCTTTCTTTTTATAGCCAGATTACTTTTCCAAATATTAATTGCTTCACCAATTGGGTCATTTATTTTTTTATAGATAGCCACCGCCTTTTCGTGGCACGCGAAAGCCTGTTTATAATTACCCTTTTTAAAATGAGATTTTCCAAGGCGATTCAGGCTTTTACCTTGGTCTTTCAATGATCCTTTTTCAGTACCTCGTTTCGAAATTCGGATTGGGTTTCTTTCCTACTTTTTTGATTATTTTTTTTCAACCTGAAAACCATATGCGAGTCGCTCCCCCCGCCTCCGGGATTGGGTCCGCCTGCCAGAAGATGGATTTCATTTTTTATCACCGCCGAACCCAGTCCGTGCCTGCCTTCGAGCATGGGAGGCATGGTTTCCCATTTCTTGCGTTTGGGATCGTAGGCTTCGTTCTGGGTGAAAGTGCCTTCTCCCGATTCCCCGCCGAATACAAAAATTTTTCCGTTCAAAGTCTGAGAGGTGATGCCGCTTCTGGCGGTCGGTAAGGGAGGATGCGTGGACCAGCGGTTGGTTTTCGGATCGTAGCTTTCATTGTTATCCAGGTTTTTGTTGTAGTTCACGTCGATCCGGCCTCCTATGGCATAGAGGTTTCCGTTCCAAACCGAGACAGTGAGATGGTCGCGGGGAGTGGGGATGGGAGAACGTTTTTGCCAACGGTCTATTTTCGGATCGTACACTTCGTTGGCGTCGCTGTTTTTAAGTCGGAAGAATTTTCTGAATGCCCCGCCGACAGCGTATATTTTTCCGTCGATCACCCCTGCGGCCAGGGCTCCGCGGGCGGTCGGCATGGGTGCTTTTTCGGTCCAGCTGTCTGTGGCGGGATCGTATTCATATGTGCTGTTCATCGGTGTCCACATCCCGGAATGAAAACCTCCAATGACGTACAGCTTGCCGCTCACCACCGATATAGTGGTGTGGTGGAGGGGACGGGGAAGCGGGCTCTTCGTTTCCCAGGTTTGGCTTGCCGGGTCCCATGCTTCCACCCTGTCTGATATTCCCTTGGGAGAGAATCCGCCGATCACATAAACTTTTCCGTTCACCAAGGCTACGGCGACTTCCGTACGGACGCTAGGTGCCGGCGGCAATTGTTTCCAGGATTCCGAAGCTGCCGAAACGATGGTTCCAAAAAAAAGAACTGAAAACAGAATGGCTGCGGGCCAAAAATACTTCATGGTCGAAATGTTTTCAGGTTACGGGACTGTTCACCGCCGACTGGAGGGCTTTGACGGTGGTCAGTAGTTCAGGCAAATGGTCCACCTTAAGCATATTGGGACCGTCTGAAAGAGCTTTATCGGGATCGGGATGAATTTCCATAAAGAGGGCATCGCAGCCGATCGCCACCGCTGCCCGGGTCAGATCGGGGATCATCTCTCTCTGGCCCCCGCTTTTGTCGCCCTGCCCGCCGGGGAGCTGCAGGCTATGGGTGGCGTCGAACACGATCGGGCAGCCGTATTTCCGCATCACCACCAGGGATCGCATGTCCACCACAAGGTTGTTGTACCCGAACATGGAGCCGCGCTCGGTGATCAGGATCCGGTCGTTTCCACTTTTTTCCAGTTTGTCGACCACGTTTTTCATGTCCCAGGGAGCCATGAACTGGCCTTTCTTCACGTTGACGGGTTTTCCGGTTTCTGCGGCCCGTGCAAGGAGATCGGTCTGCCGGCATAGAAACGCAGGGATCTGTAGGACGTCAAGCACCTGGGAAGCGGGATCGATCTCGTCTTCCGCATGGACATCGGAAAGAACCGGAATGGAAAGCTCCTGTTTGACCTTTTTCAGGACCGCCAGCCCCTTGTCGAGCCCCGGTCCGCGAAACGAATCGATGGAGGACCGGTTGGCTTTGTCGTAGGACGATTTGAAGATGTAAGGAACTCCAGCATCTTCGGTAATGCGTTTGATTCTCTCGGCGGTCTCCATGGCGTTTTTTTCCGATTCGATCACGCAGGGACCGGCAATGAGCGCGATGGGATGGCCGCCCCCGATGGGAACCGAACAAACCTGGACGACTCTTGTTTTTTCATTATGGTGATTCATGATTCGTTTTTTCAGACCGGGGCGTCGAGAACCGCAGGGATCGGGTGAGGCACTTCCAGACGGGGAGGCAGGTCTCCCGGCTTCAACAGATCGTGAACGATTTCCCGGACCTGCTCAGGAGAGTTTGCCTTGTAAACAGAATCGAAACCCGCCTGCTTTAATTCCTCCAGGTTGACCTCCGGGAAATCCGGTGTCAGATAAAGGATAAAGTTTATCTTCCTGTACTTTTTCTTGATCTGGGCCAGGTGCCGGATTTCGGATTTTCCTTCCCGGAGGGCAAAATAGATTAGATCGCAATTGAGATATTGCATCTGACGGAAGCAGTCGGCGATCGCCACAAAACTCATGATTAGAAACTGGTCCTGCTTGACGAACTTCGCCATTTGGATTCGTTCCGACCGGACCGGATCGACGATAAAGATTACTTTATAATTCATATGCACCCTCTTATTTCGTTTCAGGCCCAGTCTACCATCAAACCCGACCGCGATGAACCTAAAAAGACCCATTGCTTTTCAGGGGTTTATCGAGGGGGTTTTGGTTTGACTTAGCCCGAACAGGTATGGAAAAATGGAGTCAACATCCTACCTTTCCAAACGGCGGTGTCATGAAGAAAATTACAGCCCTGATAGTATCGATCTTTATCCTTGCGGTTTTTCCCCTGTCTGTTTCAGCGGGGGACCGTGTCGTGGTGGTTGAAATTTCCGGCGCGATCAATCCGGTTGTGGCGGAGTTTGTTTCCGACGAAATTCGGGAAGCGAATGCTTCGGGAGAGGAGCTGGTGGTGATCCGCATGGATACCCCCGGCGGCCTGGATACTTCGATGCGTCAGATCATTAAAGCGATCCAGAACTCCCGTGTGCCAGTGGCGGCGTTTGTGGCTCCCAGCGGATCGCGCGCCGCATCGGCGGGGACTTTCATCACCATTGCTTCGCATGTGGCCGCGATGGCTCCGGGAACGAATATCGGCGCCGCACATCCTGTCAACCTGATGGGTGGCGGCGGGAAAGACAAACAGGCCAAAACCATGGAAGACAAGGTGGTCAACGACGCGGCCGCTTATATCCGTTCCCTCGCTGAATCGCGCGGGCGCAACACGCATTGGGCCGAACTGGCCGTAGTGAAAAGCGTGTCCATCTCCGCCGAAGAAGCTAAACGGCTGAACGTGATCGATCTGATCGCGCAAAATGTCGAATCCCTTGTGCTGGCTCTCGACGGGAGGGAAATCAAAGCCAAATCCCGGACCGTGGTCTTGCAAACCAAGGGCAAGGAAATCGTTTACCATGAAATGAATAAGCGCCAGCAGATACTGAATATCATTTCCAATCCCAATGTGGCTTATGTGTTGATGATGCTGGGCCTGGTGGGATTGTATTTTGAACTCTCCAATCCGGGCCTCATTCTCCCGGGCGTGATCGGCGGGATCAGCCTGATCTTGGCTTTATTCGCCATGCAGACTCTTCCCATCAATTATGCCGGATTGCTTCTGATCATTCTGGGCATCATCATGTTCATCGCAGAAATCAATGTCATGAGCTACGGGCTGCTTTCTGTGGGCGGGGCGATTTCGCTTTTTCTGGGGTCCATCATGCTCATCGACAGCGACGATCCCGCCATGCAGATTTCTCGTGCCATTTTGTATCCCACTCTGGGATTGTCTTTCCTGTTTACGGGCATGGTCATTTATCTGGCCAAAAAATCGCACGGAATGCGGGCCCTTTCCGGTTCCGAGGGCCTGGTCGGAGAAACCGGAATGGTCAAGGAGGCGCTGGATCCCGAGGGTAGCGTTCTCGTTCACGGGGAAATCTGGAACGCGGAATGCGATGGAACCATTGGAGTGGGCGAGCATGTGGTGGTTGAATCGGTCGGTGGCTTGAAGATAAAAGTCCGGAAAGCCAACCCGCAATAAATCCCCCTCTGAACCGGGTTGCTGGAAACGGTCTTGTTTTGTTCCCTTGAGAAGGTTACGGTGAAACGAATGGCCATTTTGCAGACCGCGGGACTCATACTGCTCGTTTTACTGATTTATGGATTGTTCCTGGTCGGTTGTGAACATAAGATTGTTTATCACCCTCATAAATATCCGGCCGGGTTCTGGGAACCTGAGGCCCTAGGAATATCTGTTGAGGATATTTATTTCCAATCCGAGGACGGGGTGAAACTGCATGGCTGGTTCGTTCCCGCCGAAAAACCCGTGGCGACTCTCCTCTGGTTTCATGGGAACGCGGGCAACCTTTCTCATCGCCTGGACAATATCAAAAAACTTCTTCCACTCGGACTGAACGTTTTTATTTTCGATTACCGCGGTTACGGCCGGAGCGAGGGAGAACCCGGTGAACCGGGCATCTACCTGGATTCCAGGGCGGAATACAGTACCCTTGTTGAAACAAAAAAGATCGACCCGAAAACCCTGTTTCTGTTCGGGCGGTCATTGGGAGGCGTTTGCGCTGCCGAAGTGGCCGTCGATCATCCCGCCGCGGGGTTGATTCTGGAATCGACGTTCACCTCGGCGAAGGACATGGCTAAAAACCTGTTCCCGTTTTTGCCTATTGGCTCGGTGATACGGTCGGAACTGAATACCATCGAAAAGGTGCCGGGAATAAAAATCCCCAAACTGTTTCTGCACGGTACCCGGGATGAGATCGTGCCCTACATGCTGGGGAAAAAACTGTATGCCGCTGCGGCGGACCCCAAGGAGTTTTACGATATTGAGGGGGCCGGCCACAACGATACGTACATCGTGGGCGGCCAGCCTTATTTTCAGAGGCTGGGCCAGTTCGTATTGGATGTGATTAAAAAACAGGACGGGAATTAATAAATGATGAACAGGCGGAAGATTTAGGATAAATTATCCGGGTTTTGATCCGGAAACGGCACGGACTTTTCAGATAATGACACAGAACAATCTTCGCAAAGAAATTCTCAAGGATGTCAAACGGGTGGTCATCAAGATCGGGAGCAGTATCCTTGCCCACCGAGAGGACGGCAAACCAGTCCTGATGAAAGGGCTAGACAAGAACCGGGTTCGACACCTTGCGGGGATGATCAAAAAGATCGTCGACGGGGGATATGAAGTAGTGCTGGTTTCCTCCGGGGCGATCATGGCGGGAAGACAGCGTCTGGGACAGACCCGGACCAACCTAACCATACCGCAGAAACAGGCTTGCGCCGCCATCGGCCAGAGTTTTCTCATGCACATGTTCGAGAAAAAATTCGAGGGTCTCGGGCTCAAGGTAGCGCAGATTCTTCTCGACAGCCATGACCTGGAAAACCGCCGGAGGTTTCTCAACGCCAAGCATACCCTGGAAGCCCTTCTTGAATACGGGGTGATCCCCATCATCAATGAAAACGATACCGTGACCGTGGACGAGATCAAGATTGGCGACAACGATACCCTTTCAGCCACCGTGGCCTGCCTGGTGGGGGCGCAGATGTTGATCATCCTTTCCGATGTGGACGGGCTGTATACCAGTGACCCTGGCGGCGGGCGACCAAAAAAATTCGAACCGCCCGAATTGATCTCGCATGTCGCAAAAATCACCGACGAAATCGAGCGCAAGGCCGGCAAAAGTAATAATGCCCTGACCGTCGGCGGCATGTATACAAAAGTGCTGGCGGCGAAAAAAACCATCATCTTTGGGATCCCCGCTTTGATCGTGAACGGGCTCGATGACAAGGCCCTGCAGAACGTTTTTTCCGGAAAAGAGGTGGGGACCCTTTTCTGGTCCGGAAAAGAAAAAATCAGCAACCGCAAACACTGGATCGCCCACACCCTGAAACCGGCGGGCAGCGTTACCGTGGATGCGGGAGCGAAGAAAGCCCTGGTGGAAAGAGGGAAGAGCCTTCTTCCGGCGGGAGTGGTCCGTATGGAAGGAAACTTTGATTTTGGAAACTCGGTCCGTATCGTGGATGAGTCGGCGGATGAGATCGCCCGCGGGCTGGTCAATTACAGTTCGGCGGATCTCGCCAGGATAAAAGGCATGAAAACCTCCGCCGTCCGCAATCTCATCGGCGATAATTTTTACGAAGAGGTCGTCCACCGTGACGACCTCGTTATTTTATAAGGGAGCCTCGAAAAATTTCT
Organism: Nitrospinota bacterium; assembly: GCA_036339675.1. Classification (GTDB taxonomy): domain Bacteria; phylum Nitrospinota; class Nitrospinia; order Nitrospinales; family VA-1; genus JAYZAN01. The sequence goes on along the minus strand of JAYZAN010000046.1, from coordinate 1,350 downwards.
CGTAGCCATGAGCTTGCTCTTTATTTTAAAGGGCAAGCGAATTGCGAAAATATAGAATTCCGAATTATTAGAGGTGCCCATAAATATTAAATTCGGCACTTCATCGAAGTAACTTTTTACAAAAAGACCGCCCCCCGGACGAGTTTTTCAATATGAAAAAATATGGCTAAATGGTGGGAAAAGGAACCGTTGCGGTTCGAATGCCAGACCGACTGCTTCAAATGTTGCCAGAAGCCGGGCATTGTATCTTTCGATAAGGAAGATATGACCCAAACGGCGGAGTTTCTGGGACTGACCCCGGGCCGGTTCAAGTCCGAATACCTGAAGAGAGAAGACGGGGAATGGATGCTGGAAGTCACCGGGGACGAGCCCTGCCGCTTCCTGACCCTGAAGGGCTGCCGCATCCATCCGGTCAAACCGAAACAATGCCGGGCCTATCCCTTCTGGCGGGAAAACATGGACTCGAAAAATACTTGGAAACTGGTCGGTATTTTCTGTCCCGGTATCGACCGGGGCCCGATGATCCCGCTGAACGCGATCAAAAAAATGTTCAGGCTGTTCCGGGATTGAATGTTAGCTAATTATCCCACCCGCGTGGGGGCCACGCCTAGAGGGAACCGGAAACCACAGATGGACACAGATGAACACCGATATCCAAAAACTCCCTCTCCCTTTACGGAAGAGGTGAGGTGAGGGTGGTTCCTTTAAATCTTTATGAAAAATCAGACCCGCAATTCCCGCCCGCATAGCGGGCTAGCGTGACGCTGGACCCAAAAAGTTATACTTTATCTCGCGCTTGAAGATTTTATTTTGCCATTTCAAGTTTTAGCTATTTGCCCCTACGGCGAGTAGGCTTGACATCCAGTGGGCCTGTAGGATAATAGCCAACTGGCCTTAGAAATTTCACTTCTTTATTTCCAACCTTCTGGAAAAAGGTTTAAAACGATATTTTTGCCCCTTTGGGGCGGTTTGTGATTTGAAAGGATAGCATGCCTGTCGCAGTGGTAGTCGGAATACAGTGGGGCGATGAGGGTAAGGGGAAAATCATCGACCTGCTCGCGGAGCAGGCGGATGTGGTCGCCCGTTACCAGGGCGGGCATAACGCCGGGCATACCATCTTTTTCGACGGCAAACAGTTCATCCTTCACCTGATTCCTTCCGGGATATTCCATGAGGGCAAAACCTGCGTGATCGGCAACGGGGTGGTTATCGACCCGGCGGCGTTGGTCGATGAGATGAAACAGCTTAAGGAGGCCGGGATCGATCTTGAGGGACGTTTGGTGATCAGCGACCGTGCCAACATCATTCTTCCCTACCATTGCGCCACCGACCAAAACAGGGAAAGCAAAG
>JAYZAN010000045.1:0-4244 GCA_036339675.1 Nitrospinota bacterium | reverse complement strand
GGGAGAGAAGTGATTTCCATATAGTCTCGGATGGGAGACTGCTTCATTTCGATCCTCCGAGCAATTTCCTTTCCCGCCCGGTCAAAATAGGCCCCGTAAGGATTTCCGGTTTTCCGGTAGAAATTGGCTTCGAACGTCTCTGAAAAATGCTGGCTCTTGTAAGCCAATTTTAAAATTCTAAAATGCTCCTCACCGTCCACCTGTTTGTACACCAGGCCGATGGTATCCCCATTTCTCATGCTACTGTTAATATCGAAAAACCACATCAGTATGCGCGCCATATAGGCCGACATCAACTGGCATCCGCCTGTTTGGGTCATTGACCTGCAGACGGTATAATTCAGGGAATTGCGAACCTTAAAATGAAGAACCTGTATTACCTCCCCATTGAAATGGTCCGTAGAGGTGAACGACGCCTGCTGGACCTCCAGTTTCTCCACCTTGGTGTCCAAAGATGTCGCAGGGGGGGAGATCATGGAAGCCGGTTCCATCTGGAGTGCGTCGCCGATTTCTGATATCTCATTAGAGGTTTCCGCAATAACGTCTCCCTGTCCCGTCCAACTCAAAAGAAAATACGCATTGAGGGCTAAAGAGATAAAAAGAATTACATTGAAGATCGCTCTCCAAATGGGGGGTTTCCGTTTCGGTATTTTCTGGTTATTCAATGAAGGGGATATTTCCATCTATGGAGCCCCGCGTTTTAGGTTGGACAATTTCAACTTCTATAATAGAATCGATCGAACAGCATTATATCAAATCGGCGGGTATTAAACAACCACTTAAAAATCAAATAGTTAACTTAACCGTCCATGTTCAGACCGCAAACCATATATATAGAGGAAGGAGCGGAGGAATTTCCCCTGACCCGCGAGGTCCTAAAGCTCTATCCGGAAATACCCGTAGAACGCGATGTGGAAGTTTTTCCATTGATCCGGGATATCCGGAAAACCTCGAGCGACGTCTTTGGCGCTGGGAAAAAACAACTGGTCTTGGGAAAATTCAAAGGTTCTTTTCTGAAAAAATGTCCGGGGATCAGCCCGGGAATGGTTTGCTGCAATTATTACGTTGTCAATCTCCTCAAAAACTGCATTTATGATTGCTCCTATTGTTTTCTCCAGGACTTTCTGGCGAACAATCCCCTGCTGGTCGCTTTTGTCAATGTCGAAGATTTGATCCATGAACTAGAGGCAATATTTTCCCTTTACCCAGACCGGACGTTCAGGGTGGGAACGGGAGAATTGACCGACAGCCTTGCCCTGGACCATATTCTCCCATACACGAACCAGTTGGTTCCCTTTTTCAACAGGCAACAAAACGCGGTTCTGGAGCTCAAAACAAAATCGGACCGGGTGGATAATTTATTAAAACAAGACCCGAAAAACGTCATCGTTTCCTGGTCGGTAAATCCCCAGTTGGTGATAGACCAGGAAGAAAAAGGAACTCCTGACCTTGCCCAAAGGATCGAGGCCGCCCGGAAATGCCAGGAAAAAGGATATAAAATCGGCCTTCACCTGGACCCCGTCATTCTGTTTCCGGGATGGGAGGAGGCTTATGAAGAACTGATCGGGACCCTATTCTCCTCCCTTTCACCCGCGGCCATCGAGTGGATCAGCCTGGGTAGCTTCCGGTACCGTTCCTCCCTGAAGCAAATCATTAAATCCCGGCACTCCGGCACCCTTCTATTCAATAGCGAGCATGTCCCTAGTAAAGATGGCAAGTTCCGGTATCTAAGACCCCTAAGAAACCACGCCTATGAAACGCTTCACCGGACTTTGAAACAATACTCCGATGACCTGAACATTTATATGTGTATGGAAACCAAGGAAGTCTGGGAGGGAGTGACCGGCACGCTTCCGCGCAGCGACAAAAAACTGGACCCGTTTTTCGATCATTAATGAATTACGCGGTTTCGGGGAGGGTTCTTATGGGTACCCGGAGCCCATAGAGGGGTTCGGACCGGATTACAACATTACAACCTCATGGGCATGACGATGCTCAAATAATCTTTGTCATTCGGGACGCTTATGAGGCAGGAGGAGTTTTGATCTTTAAGGTTCAAGGTGATGTCCTCGTCTTCGATAACACTCAGGACATCGAGAACGTATTTGGCATTGAGTCCTATTGAAACTCCATCTCCCTGGTAATCGATGGAGACATCTTCACTGGCGGCACCCAGGTCGGTGGTATCGGACACCAGGGTCAGATTCCCCTTCTGAATATCAAAACGAACCATCTTGGATTTTTCATCGGCCAAAAGGGCCACGCGTTTTAAGGCATGCTGCAATTCATCCCTTTTAACCATGACTTTCAGATTGTTGTCAGAGGGAATCACCTGTTTGTAATTGGGGAACTTCCCGTCTATTTTCCGGGAGACAATGACCTGCTGGCTCTGAATAAATGCAATATGGTTATTCTTCGAGGAAAAAGAAAAAGTGGATTCATCGTCTTCCATCAGTTTCAGAAGCTCTGAGAGCGCTTTCTTGGGAACCAGGAAATCCCATTTCCCGTTTTTCCCGCCCTTGCCTTTATCCAGGGGCAGTGGCCTGGAGATGAAAGCCAGCCGATGCCCATCGGTCCCCACCATATTGGCCTTATCGTTTTCCTTTTCCAGAAGCAGGCCGTTGAGTGCCTGCCGGCTTTCGTCCGGGGACAGGGCAAAGATGGTCTTTCTGATCATCTCTTTTAATTGGGAACAACTGAACTCAACCAGGCCTTCCGTGCTGTATTCCGGGAGAGAGGGGAAATCCTCCGGGGGCAGGCCGGGAAGCCGGAACTTAGATTTCCCGCACTTCAATGTGATCCAATTGTTTTCTTCCTTAATCAGGTGGACTTCGAGACTCGGTAATTCCCTTAAAATATCAAAGAGTTTCTTTGCGTTCAGGCAGACCGAGCCTTCGGAAATAATGTTGGCCGAATAAAAACCCGAGGTTCCGATTTCCAGATCGGTCCCGATGATGGATATTCCATCTTTAACGGTGGAAAGAAGTAGGTGTGACAGGATGAGCATCGCCCCCTTTGACTCGACGATCCCTTGAACCTTATGCACTCCGTTGAGAAAAACATCCCTGTCAATCCGAACTTCCACGGGTCGGTCTCCAATCAATAAAACGATTACGGCATCTAATTAGCATAAATACCAAAACCTGTCAAAAGGTATTCCAAAGGTCCGGTATCTCAAAAACATCCGATTTAAATATAAGCGAAATACAATGTTTCCACGGGGTGAACTTCGACGAATTTTTGTTTTAAATCGATTCTCCGGGCGGGATCAGGCGGAGACTTGAACCTTTCTTGACTCGTAAATACCGCTATGATAACGTCTGAATGCCACACTATCCGAGGTAAAGCATGATCATCGTGATGGCCAGCGATGCCACCGACAGGGAAATCCAGGCGGTTGAAGATAAAATTGTAAACTCGGGATACCGTCCGCACGAAATCGTCGGGGTAGAGCGAAAGGTCATCGGCGCGGTGGGTGACGACAGCCGCAAGGACCAATTGATGGAGATGATAGAATGCATGCCCGGCGTGGAAAATGTGCTCCCTATCCTCAAGCCCTATAAACTTGCCAGCAAACAGGTCAAATCCGAACCTTCCGTAATCAAAGTGTGTGAAGCCTCCGTCGGCGGAGAAAAAATTGCCGTCATGGCAGGGCCCTGCTCCGTAGAAAGCAAAGAGCAGATCTGCTCCACCGCAAAGCTGGTCAAAGAGGCCGGGGCTAATTTCATGCGGGGGGGCGCCTATAAACCCAGAACATCTCCATACAGTTTCCAGGGCATGGAGGAAGAAGGATTGATCTTGCTCGCAGAGGCCAGAAAAGAAACCGGACTTCCCATCGTTACGGAAGTGATGAATCCCAGGGAGGTGGACCTGGTCGCCAAATACGCTGACGTCATGCAGGTAGGCGCCAGGAACGTACAGAATTTCTCCCTGCTCAAGGAATTGGGAAAACTTAAAAAGCCAATACTTTTGAAACGCGGCATGATGACCACCATTAAGGAGTTTCTGATGTCCGCGGAATATATTCTGTCCGAGGGAAATTCCGATGTCATCCTCTGTGAACGAGGGATCCGGACCTTCGAAACAGCAACCAGGAATACCCTCGACCTAAGCTGCATTCCCGTCATCAAAAAGGAAAGCCATCTTCCCATTATTATCGACCCCAGCCACGGGACAGGCCACTGGGATCTTGTGGAATCCATGTCCCGGGCGGCGATCGCAGCAGGAGCGGACGGACTGATGAT
>JAYZAN010000044.1:0-14898 GCA_036339675.1 Nitrospinota bacterium | reverse complement strand
TTCACCTGTGAGGGGTTTGAGGGCTGGGGGTACCTGTAAATTTTCCCCTCATAATTCTTAATAACGATTTCTCTGTCATTATGTTCGACCACGGTGTCTGGAAGAAGGCGGACTTTGCCTCCCCCACCCGGGGCGTCGATCACAAAATAAGGAACCGCCATTCCGGACGTATGACCCTGAAGGTCGTTGATGATATCCAATCCCTTCTGAACGGAGGTGCGAAAATGGTTGGTCCCCAAAGCCATATCCGCCTGGTAAATGTAATATGGCTTAACACGGTTGAGGAGGAGTTTATGAAGCAGGTCCTTCATAACTTTGGAATCATCATTCACACCTTCCAGCAGAACAGTCTGGCTTCCCAGGGGAATCCCTGCGTTGGCCAGCATTCCCAACGCCTTTTCTACCTCGGGGGTTATTTCATCCGGATGATTGAAATGAATATTAAAGTAAAGGGGATGGTATTCTTTCAATATCTCGCACAACTCTTCCGTGACCCGCTGCGGCAGCGTTCCCGGCACCCGGGTGCCGATCCTGATGATCTCGAGGTGGGGAATGGCTCTCAATTCAGATAGAATCCGATCCAGTTCCTTATCGGGAATCAGCAGAGGATCGCCGCCGGACAGAATCACGTCGCGAATTTCCTTGTGGTTACTGATGTACTCAATTCCCTTGCGGAGGGTTTCCCGGGTCACGATTCCCGGAAAACCTATCTTGCGTTTTCTGGTGCAAAACCGGCAGATGATAGGACAATGGTTATTGACCATCAGCAAAACCCGGTCGGGATACCGGTGAATGAGTTCCGGCACCGGCATGTCTCCCTCTTCATTCAGGGGATCGGAAACCAGATTCTCCTCATCAATGAGGAAGTCATCCAACTCTTCAGGAGTGGGAACCACCTGTTTCCATAAGGGATCATGAGGGCTCTTGATCTGATCCAGGAAATAGGAATTAATCCGTATCGGAAATACTTCAGCGACCTTCTGTAATTTCTCCAGGTACTGGGGGGATTCCGGAATGAACGGTAAATCTTCCACTTTGACCACGCTGCGACTGAGCAATCTCTGCCACTGTTCCATTGTGTCCCTTATTTAAATTTAATAGTTAGGAGTTAACCGGATAGGTCCGTTTCAAGTGATCGATAATTTGATACTCATCATCCAGAACCTGGTCGCCATCCACCAGAACGGGAACCATATATTGACCCGATACCTCAAAAACTTCCTTTCGTTCTGAATGCGGCCAAGGGACATCGACTTTTTCATATTCCAGGTTCAATTGATCGAGCACCTGCCTGACCATGGCACAGTATCCGCAATTATCAATGTTATAAAGTCGTAACATGGAATTTAAACTTTCATTCATCGGTAAATAATTATCTGTCGGCAACGGCACAGGGAATCATGATCGCATCCACCATACCGTGAATTTTCTTTTTATCCTGTGGACACAATGTCGCCAATACGCCGCCCAATCTCGGTAAATCCTCCACTACAAAATAATAGGGGGTCAACCGAACCCGGCATTCCATCTCTTCCAAGGCTCGGGTTTTCCTGTCCATAAAAACCGCCTTCACCCTCTTTCCCTTGTGAAACGTTTGCAGGATGGAGGGCTGTCCGGTAAAATCCTTCAAGCTTCTATCCAGATTTTCAGCCCAATTCGACTGAGAAACATCATGGCCGACAATGACCCCCCGGCTTCCCCATGATTCGGGTGAAAACCCGGAAGGCTTGATCACCATTTCCCGCTCCTTTTGCGTCAGCGGATACAGGTCCTTCCAGTCCTGGATACCCTTTCCCTTTATTTTAAGGCCGGGGATCACTGCAAAAGGCGGCAACTCCCTGTTATCCAATATCCAGGTTTCTGGAATTAGATGAGATAAAAATTTAAAAGTTTCAATCCCAAGCGCTTTTTCCCACAATGGGCTTAAAGATGGATGGTGAAACAGGGAAAATACAAGCTTTTCCTCAAGAAAAGCCTTGTACGGTGGACTCACCTTCACCCGTCCCTTTTTACAACTGTAAGCGATAAGGTCTGATTTCGGCACGTTGGGAAGATCGAACAACTCAAAAAACCGGTAAATTACATCGATTAGAATCTCCCCATCCGGTTCCCTAACGAAGAGCCCCTCCTCCTTGAACATAACCTCAGAAGGATGCCGCAAATATACAGGAAATCCTTTATTTTTTAATAAGTTGCCAAGGTGATCCATTTCCTTCCGGTAGTCTTTGGCCTCATCGGAAACAAGGAGGGCCACCTTGCACCCCCGGGCTCCGGACACCGATTCCAGCATTTCGTAAAACAGTTTCGGGATGCCCCCGTGCTCCTCCCCCACCATCGGACTCCCATATCCGCCATAGAGAGACATCAGGCCGGCGGTCAAACCGAACCCTCCGGGCACGGAATCCAGTTCCGTAACAGCGAATCCATCTTCAGTGACAATGACATCTGGTCTGATGATTCCAGGCAGGTTGCGCTTGAAACGCTTCATGCGGCCCAAATTGATCAGTTCCGTGGGTTTTCCGATATCCAGATAATTTGCAAACCATTCTGGTATCCGGCCCTTGGTGCTGTCCAAGTAAAACTGGTTACAGACAGTATAAAATTTTAAAAGATGATGGCCCAGATCGGAAAAAAATTGGACTTCCTGTGGGGACAAAAAATAGGGTTCTGGGGAAATGCGCCAGGAATTTGCCTCTCCATAGCCATTTTCGGCGGAAGAAAATAAACCCGATTGAATGAGGGACTCTTCGATCTCAGAGCAAATGTCTTCCGGTTTAACTACCATCGCCATTTTAGACTAAATAATTCATCCTGAATTGTCAATGAATCCGGGTTTGAAAAGCCTTCTCCCTCCAACGATCAGGAGAAGTGCTTTCTCACCGGGCCAATCAATGATAAGATTTTAAGGGTAACCCTTAAACTGTGAGATGAAATGGAACTTCATTCGGATTCACAAGAACCGGGAGAAATCATATCCGTTTTCCCCCTGCCCACCTCGGTATTTTATCCCAACACCCAATTACCCCTGCATATTTTTGAACCCCGATACCGGCAAATGGTCTCCGATGCGCTGAAAGGAAACCGGAAGATAGGAATGGTTCTTTTAAAACCCGGCTGGGAAGCCAACTACTATGAAAGCCCGGCCATCGTTCCTGTGGGTTGCGTGGGCACCATCGAGCAGCATGTCGAATTGCCCGAAGGAAAATATAATATCAGCCTCAGGGGCCTGAGCAGATTTAAAATTGTTAAGGAAATTGGTGGGAAACCTTACCGGCAAGCAGAGATTTCATTGCTGAAGGAAATCAATGACCAGAACCTGGACGACGAAATTTTTAAACATCATGACCTAATCAACACCTGCAACGAGTTTTTATCGCTGCTACCCGAGAAAAACAAACTCAAAGATGATTTAAAGATGGAATCGTTTAAAAAAATGAGCCACCTGGTAGATGAAATCGCCAATCAGCTTGACCTTCAGGTAGAAAAAAAGCAGGATTTTCTCGAACAACAGGATGTTACCAAGAGGGCGGAGATCATTCGTTCGGAACTGAAGTTGAAAATCGGGCTCATTAATCTTTCCAGGGTCCAGATGGAAAAAGGGATAGACATCAACATGAATTGACCGTCAGGCCATTCGGTGCCTCAATATTTTCCAGAACTGCAACCCGGCCCAGTAAACATTGCCCGCTCCTATGATCAGCAAAAAACACCATTCGATCTGACCGAACAAAGTAAACACGATGATCACCATATTGTTAGTACAGAGACAGAGCGGACTGGATAAAGAAAGAAAAAGCCTGTCCTCATACCATTTTTCTTTTATTTCATCGCGGCCTGTCAGCTGGAGACTGACCCGGTCCAGTATCTCGATGGCCCGGTCCTGCCATCCATACAACCAGACATGAAGGCGCTGTAAAAAGATTTCCGCTCCCGAAGTTTCACTTCGGGCCAGAGATTCTTCATCCTCATCGGTGACCCGTTCATCCACGCGGTTGGCCTGATACGAACCGACTCTTGAAGTGTATTTCACAAGATAAAAAACAAAGTAGGAACAATGGAGAAAACAGCTGACCATGGCGAGGAAACCGACCCACCAGAAAAAAGAGTTTCCTGAATCCCTGACCAGACTGTAAGTGAGTGCCCCATACACCAGAGCGGTGACCATAAAATCGGTCAACGAATCCATAAAACGTCCCAGCCTTGAAACCTCACCGCGCGCCCGGGCCAGGTTCCCATCAACAGTGTCCAGAAAAATTTTTCCATAAAGGAAAATCGCGCCTAGAACCATTGCCTGGCTGAATTCCGAAACGTAAAATACCGCTGCAGCCAATCCCATTAGCAGCGAAAGAATCGTCACCTGGTTTGCGGTGACAGGGAGGGAAAATAAAAACCGGACGGCCCACCGGTTGGGGAAATACCAGAGTTCGTTCAAATCGAAAAACCGGCCCCCGGGAGGGAGTTTCTGCATGTCTTGTACATCGAATGCCATGGGCTTTCCCGCGAAAAAACCGTTAATGGCAGATGCCGCATATCCTGCATACCGCCGTATCGCAAACAGGAGTCCGTTCCTCCCTGAGTCCCCGCTGATAATCATCCCATAAAAAATTATTCCGGTAGGCATGGTCGATGATATCCCAGGGGAGGACATCATCCTTTCCGTATTGCCGGTAGACGAATTGATCAACCCCGGGCCGGAAGGAATTGAGAGCGCTTTTGGCGTCATTCCCGCACTGCAGGTAGGAGCGGAAAAAATGGACCAGCCTGCGATCGCCCCTCGATAGGAAGGCCTGCAGATATGCTTCATTGGGGGAACCAAAACTCAGTTTGATATGGGGCAGGCGTCCCAATGCTTGGCGCACCTTCATGAATTTTTTCTTCAAGCTTCCCACATTTTCCAAAGGGTGCCACTGGAAGGGCGTTCCCGGCTTGGGGACCAGCGGACTCAACCCGATGGTCACCTTTCCGATGTTCCCGCGCTTCCGGCAGGCTTCTACATAAACGCTCATCACCCTTTCAATGAGGGAAATGAACTGGTCGATGTCCTCGTCCGTTTCCCCGGGCAGTCCGATGATGGAATAGATCTTTAAATGCAGAATTCCTTTTTCCGTCAGGAATCGGCATTTTTCTATAATGAACTCATCGGTTGAGGCTTTGTTGATCACATCACGCATGCGTTCGGAGGGACCATCCACCGCTACAGTGATGGTTTTTTGGCCGCTCTTTAAAATCAGATCGACCAGATCGTCCGTCAACGTTTCCATTCTTAGGGAAGAAAACGAAAGTTTCTTACCTTTCCCAGTAATACGTTTTGCCAGTGAAAGCAACTGGGGATGGTCCGTCACTGAAGGACCTACCAGGCCTATGGTGTTTGCGGATTTGCCCTGCTTTTCCAGGACTCGTTCCAGGGAAGAATAGGTGTTTTCCAGGTCAGGCAACCGCGGGGGGCGGTAAATAAACCCTGCCGTGCAGAACCGGCAAGCCCATATGCAACCGCGCGTCACTTCCATGAGCGCCATATTCTTGAACGTGGATTCCCCGTTATGCAATTCTGAATGGGTGCACATCTCGGTAGGGTCTTCACTCCAATGTCGTTCGATCCGCTTTGGCACCAGGGGATCGGCCTCATACCCGGCCAATCGGTCGTCCTTGTATTCCGGCCAGTAAAATTGGGGAACATAGATCCCCTTAATCGCCGCGGCCTGATTCAGTAAATTCCGTGGATCATCCCCAACATTCCGGACAAAAAGGCTGAAGAATTTTTCTGCCATCCCCTCCCCTTCGCCGATAAAGAACACATCCACACAATCTGCCAGGGGTTCGGGATTGATGAATATCGCCGACCCGCCGGCCAAGATCAGCGGGTGGGAGGTTCCTCTGTCTTTTCGTTCCAAAGGTATATTAAAATACTTTAAAACCGTGACCGCGTTCAGATAATCAGGTTCGAAGGAGATGGAAAACGCGATCATGTCGAACCGGTCCGGGCTCCAGCCTAGATCGTGAGAGGCGCGGTCCTCCGGTTTCATCGTTTGCATCTCCGGTTTCCATCCAACGGGCAGGCTGAACCGGTCGCAAACGACTCCTTCGATCTGGTTCAAAAGGGTATAGACTCTCTGGAATCCGAGATTCGAAAGCGCCACATTATTGGTGTTGGGATATACCAGAAGGACACGGAGCGGTTCCGTCCTCACAGGACCAGACCCAGCAGCAGTTTTTTGGTTATAATCTGTTTGCAGCATTTTGATGGCAATTAGGGGTTTTAGTTAAGCATGTCATAATACTTCATTTCCAGCGGGGAACCATCCCCCAACCAAAATATGACTGAAATTTCCGCATTTTCTGAAAACGGACCGGAACGGATGAAAGGATACCTTGAAAAGATAGCTACAGGTCCGAGAATGAGCAAAGACCTCACCGAAGAGGAGGCCGAGGACGCATTGACTCTGGTGCTCAATAATGAGATTTCCCCGGTACGGGCAGGGGTTTTTCTCATCGCAGCACGCATGAAGCTCGAGACCGTTCCGGAAAACCTGGGATACTGGAAAGCCATGCACAAAATCACTCATAAACATTCCGTACCCTTTGAAAAACTCCTCCAAGTAGCGGACCCTTTCGACGGATTCAACCGGTCCCCGTATTTCGGGTTTTATACCCTTCCGGTCATGGCCGCGATGGGACTTCCCGCTTACGGACATTCCACTCTGGGTTTGCCGCCCAAATTCGGAATCACCTTCGAAAACCTATTAATTGAGCATTACAGGTTTTCTGAAGCGGATGGTCCGGAAAAACGTTTAGACCTTCTCAAGGAATTCCGGTTCGGTTTTCTCTCCACCCGGCAAACCCATCCTGCCCTGGAAAACCTTCGCGGTATGAGAATCGAGATTATCAAGCGGACCATGCTCTCCACCCTTGAAAAAATGCTCATGCCGGTGGAAGCGAAAGCGGGAGGCAACTTCCTCGCCACCAGTTACTTCCATAAAGGATACGAACATTCCATGATGGCGGTCGCGAACATCAGCCCCTTCGATAGAACCATTGTCGGCAACGGGATGGAAGGCACCACCCTTTACGGGGTTCATAAACCCGCCGAGGTGTTCATCGACAACGGGAACAACCCGCCCGAGGAAAAACATCTTACACTGGAAAACATGTTCGACCGCCAGACTTCGGACAAAATTTCCGGGAGCTTTAAGGAGTTAAAAAAAGAAAGGGCGGAACTGGCTTCCCTTGCGCAATGGGGTGAGGCGGCGCTTAAAAATAACAAGGGGCCGGCGGGAACTCTCACCGCCTGCCAGGCGGCAACGCTCTGTCATCTTTTCGGGATGTTTTCCTCCCCGCAAAAAGGGTTCAATACCGCCCGGGACCTCCTGCAAAACGGGACGTGTTATGAGTCCCTCATGCGCTATATCGAAAAAGGCCGGGGGCCCGCCACGCGGACAGGGAAATAGCTGAGACTCTGACTTATACTCAATAGTTACTGAGCGCAATCAAAGTTTTACCCTGATTGGTCCAGCGTCACGCTGGCCTCCGGGCGTGGCCCGGCCCTCCCCTGCCTGCTTCCGCAGGGGCCGGCGTCAAGGTTTCTTCAATAACGGTTCCAGAGACTTCCAAACCGTTTCAGTGACAATTTCATAACCCGGAGCGAGGGGATGGATTCCGTCATCCCTGGTGTATTCTCGTTTTGCCGCCACCCCCTCCAGAAAAAAGGGAATAAACGGCAGAGAATATTTTTGAGCCAACCGTGAAAACACTTGTTCGAATTCCCGGGAATATTCTTCGCCATAATTGGGAGGGATTTTCATCCCGGCCAGCAAGACCCGCGCTTCTTTTTCCCGGCAGGTTTGTATGATCCTATCCAGGTTAGCGAACATTTCCTCGATCGGGAGCCCCCGCAGCCCGTCGTTGGCTCCCAGTTCCAGGATCACAATTTTGGGATTGTGTTTCATCAGCCAGTCGATCCTGCGGACTCCGCCCGCCGTGGTGTCGCCGCTCACTCCCGCGTTGACCACCTTATGGGGATACCCCTCCCGCTCTATAATTTTCTGCAAACGCGAAGGATAACTTTCCTGTTCCAGAACGCCGAATCCGGCGGTCAGGCTGTCGCCAAAAGCCAGTATCACGGGTTTAGTTCCCCCCTCTGAAATAGCGACCAGGGCAGGGGAACAAAAAAGCCACAAAAAAAATATAGGAAACTTCTGCAAGATTTTGCGAGAATTGTAGACATAATGTATGTTCATAAATTCAGCCCACTACGTGGGAGGAATCGCGTTAATACTTTATCTCGCTTTCGGAAAGTTCAAGAGCACAGGTCAGAGTTTCAGCCAGCGTGACGCGGGAAGACAGTCAGCTGAAACTCTGATTTTACTCAATTAAATATGGAGCCCAATCAAATGCATCGACCTATTTCTCCCGGGCGTTGCCCGGTAAGATCATGATACAAATCAATAAGTTGACCAAAATACTGTATGGCGGGGGACATCGGGTCGATATACTGAACGACATCGACCTAACCGTTCCCAGCGGACAATTCGCCGCCATCACCGGGGCTTCGGGAAGCGGAAAAACCACCCTGCTCAGCCTGATCGCCGGGTTGGACACCCCGACCAGCGGCAGCGTGGTGATTGACGGAAAGGATATCACGAAAATGAATGAAGATGAACTGGCCGTCCTTCGCGGCGAGCGGTTCGGATTCATCTTCCAGAATTTTCACCTGATTCCGACTCTCACCGCAGTGGAAAACGCGGCCTTGTCCGCGGAATTGAACGGCACACCGGGCGCCCATAAAAAATCTGAGGACCTTTTGGGGATCGTCGGGTTGGCGGACCGTTTTCATCACTATCCGGCACAGCTTTCCGGAGGGGAGCAGCAGAGGCTTTGTCTGGCCCGGGCATTCATCAACGAGCCCGATATCGTTCTCGCCGACGAACCCACGGGAAATCTCGACTCCAAAAACAGCGGACGAATCATAGATCTGATCACCGAACTGCATCAGGTCAAAAACGCCACCATCATCCTGGTCACTCATGAACAGCATATCACCCAGAAAACCCAGCGCATTCTGACCATGGCCGACGGGCGGATCATCCAGGATATTTCCCCGGCCAAGGATTTATCCGGTTAATTTATCCCTATGAGCACCCATCAATTGACATTTTCGCAATTATTTTCACTGGCAGCCGCTGAAAGCCGCGGGGCCTGGAAACGGCTCGTCTTCTTCATTATATGTATCGCCGTCGGCGTGGGGGCGGTGATGACCGTCAAGAGTTTCTCCAACCTCCTCAAGGATGCCATTCAAAACGAATCCAAGGGGCTCTTAGCCGCGGACATCGAAATAAAGGGAAGCTGGGAGCAAAGCGAAAAAGACCTGGCATTTCAGAAAAACGCGCTTCCCGCAGAATCTGCTTTTCAGTTCCTCAAGGAACTGCATGCCATGGCGCGATACCCGGATGCGGACAACCCGAAGGGCAATTCTTCCCTGCTGATAGAACTGAAATCGGTCCCCACCCTCCCGCCTCTGTATCCCATATACGGGACCCTAAAAATCAAACCTCCACAACCCCTGGAGAAACTGCTCGCAGAAGGCGGGGCGGTGGTGGGACCTTCCTTCTTATGGAGAACCCACCTTGAAGTGGGAGACACCTTCATGCTAGGGAAAGAAAAGGTACGGATCAACGGCACCGTTATTTCAGAACCTGACAGAATATCTCGGGCTTTCAGCATCGGCCCGCGGGTATTCGTCTCCATGGCGACCCTGGATGCGGCTGATCTGATTCATCCTGGAAGCAGGGTGAAAAACAGGACCCTGATCCGGCTCCCCGATTCCATCCCCCTCGAAAAAGCTCTGGTGATCCTGGAACGGGGTTTGACGGACAAATCGGTGAGCATCCGTACCTATAAAGATATGGAGTCGTCCCTGACCAATTCCATAGAAAGGATGGGGCAATATCTGGGTGCGGTCGGTGTGATCGCACTGCTCATGGGGGGAATCGGGGTGGCTATGATCGTTCGAATTTTCATGGTTCAAAAGCTGGATACCATAGCTGTCCTGAACTGTCTGGGAGCCTCCTCCAGAACCATCCTTAAGGTCTATCTTCTTCAGTCGCTGATTCTGGGGATTTTGGGAAGTTTACTCGGGGTTGGGCTGGGCTTCACCCTCCAATATTTATTGCCGGCAAAACTCGTAGGACTGCTGGATATTGTGCTCGAACCCAGATTCTACCCGATGGCCGCCTTCCAGTCACTCACCCTTGGAGTACTGATCACCCTGTTGTTCTGCTTATGGCCATTGACCCGGGCGGCGAAAACAAAACCTCTCAGGCTTTTCCGCCGAAACTTCGAGGAGGAAAAGTTTTCTATGGGGTCGCTTCGTGACCGCTGGCTGCTGGGGATTCTTTCGCTGGCGGGGGGCATGCTCATCATTTTCTGGCAGGCGGGCTCTGTAAAACGCGGATCTCTTTTTCTGATCGCGCTGGGCGTTTCCATATTCATCCTGGTTGCCACCTCTATTCTGGCTCTCAAGATCATCAAAAAAATTCCCCCGCCCAAGAACATAACCCGTAGGTACGGCCTGGCTAATTTATATCGGCCGAGCAACCAGGCGACGTCCATCATCACCTGCCTGGGGATGGGGATCATGCTGGTGCTGACAGTAAGGCTGGTGCAGATGGATATGCTGGCCATGTTCAAGGAAAATACAGAAATCAAACCCCCAAACTATTTTTTCATCGACATACAATCGGACCAGACAGAAACCTTTCTCGCTTTAGTGGATAAGGTGGCCCCGGAGGCGGAGAGAACGTTGACTCCCCTCATACGATCCCGCTTGTACAGCGCCGAGGACCGGCTAGCCTCCGAGTGGCAGTACAAGGACCGCCGCAGGGAGGAATGGTTCATCAACCGTGAGTTTGTGATCACCCACTCCAGCGGCCCGCTGCCTAAAGATAACACCATTATCAAAGGCAAGTGGTGGAACAGGGAGGAAGCGTCTGTGGCCCAGGTTTCTCTGGAGGAAGACGCCGCCCAAAGGCTGGGGGTGGACATCGGCAATAAAATCATCATAGACATCCAGGGTATCCATGTAACCGCTCCCGTCACCAGTATCCGGAAGGTGAACTGGCGCAATATGCGGACCAACTTTTACATGATCTTTTCACCGGGAGCCCTGGAAGGAGCGCCGATGACCTTCGTCTCCACAGTGCATGTCCCGCCTGACAAGGAACTACCCCTTCAACACGCAGTGGTGGAGGCGCTTCCCAACATCACAGCGCTCAGTACCCGGGATATCGTGGCGACTGTGGAAAGCGTGGTGAGCAAACTGAAAACCCTGGTCGATTTCATGTCGGTCTTTACCATTAGCTTAGGCCTGATCATTCTTTCCGGCTCCATCGCCTCCACCAAATTCCGCCGGATGAAAGAATCCGCGGTCCTTAAAGTTCTGGGAGCCCGTCGCCGGGCGGTGATGGAAGTCCTAGGGATTGAATACGCTGCGCTTGGAATGGTGGCGAGCGTAGTGGGAATCGGCCTGTCCGGGGTCCTCTCCTGGGCGGTGATGGAGTATCTCGTCAAAGCAGGGTGGAACCTCAGGCCCGGAGTGATGGTCGGGGCCCTGGCCTTTGCCGTCATACTCACTACCATGACCGGGCTCCTGAGCAGCCTGGATGTCCTCCGGGAAAAACCCTTTAAGACCCTGCGTAAGCTGGACGCTTAGTTTGTTAACAAACCTGACGTTTACTCAAACTTCAAGGACGAGACTATCCCCGTCGACTTTGACCTCGAAGCTTTTGAGTGTTACCTGTGGATTCATCTTACATTCCCCGGTAGTCACATCATATTGCCAACCGTGCAATGGACAGGTGACAATATCCCCCTCCAGGGTTCCACTTCCCAAAGACCCTCCGCGGTGTGCACAGGTATCGTCAATGGCAGTAAATTTACCCCCAACATTGAAGACTGCTATGCTCTGACCTTCTACAGTATAGGTTTTACATTCACCTTCGTTCAGTTCCGATATATTTGCAACTTTATGGGCGGCCATAAAATTCTCCCTTGAATAAGCTCCTGAAGAGCAAAGTGAAATTTTAAATCATATTGACCATAATATATTTTGATTCGGGAATCCGCTAAAAGATTCTCCCTGGAACCAAGAATGAAACTTCTTCATATTTTTTCTGAAGAAAGCTATAATTTGCGAACCAATCAAAGCGGAATTCAAATTCTTTATGAAACGGTCCCGCCAACATTCCAGCAAACCCTGCTTCCTACCCCGGGTTTTACTGATATCAATGATGATGACCGTCTCTATGTTGGGGATTTCCACTGAAACTTCAGCCGGTCCGTACAATCCCACAGAGCCCTATGTGGCTCCCCCCTATGTTCCTCCGCCTCCCCCGGAATCCACGGTCCACCTCGTCGATAACGGAGATGGAACCGTATCGCACACGGATCGGCCCTTGATGTGGGCCAAGGCCGACAGTTACGCGGACCTGGGAAAATGCTTGAATTGGCATGAGGCAGGAGAATACGCCGAAAATTTAACCATAGGGAATTATAGTGACTGGAGAATGCCTACGCTGGAAGAACTGGCGGAAATTTATGACAATACCAAGGAGAACGTGATGAGTTTCGATCATGATTCGAAAACTCCTCTGGCACTGGATGAAAAGTTTGCCGATGGCGCGGCATACTGGTACTGGGTCAGCGATCACACGAAAACAGATCTGACTGATTGTTGTACCCGGACCCTTTATTTCGTTCTCGGGACCGTACATACGCGCCGGTTCAGCGATTGTATGAGTGGCGGAGTTCGTCCGGTTAGAAATATAAAATGAGTTTTGACTCCAGGCAAAAACTTATTCTTCTTTTAGCGTTTCCGAATGGTGTCGGATGATTTGCCCGTCCATGAAGCAGGTCACGTTCTCCACGATATTGGTGGCATGATTGGACAGCCGCTCCTGAAACAATTAAACCGAAATTGGAAATTCTAACTTAAAAAGTGGCAACTTATAGGGGCAGGTTAGAGGAAGTGGTTTTTTTGAGAGGGTTTTGCTACGTTAAAAAATAAAATTCAGATCAAACTGGCTTTTTTCGAGGTTATCCTTGGGACCCCTTTCTTCTTTGCTGATGAAATGGGTAAATTTAAAAATGATTCCTTTTCTTAAACCAATATCTATTCCCATTTCATGACCTTTATAGTTTGTTCCTCCATTATGAAGATCGGAATCGGCCCAGTTGGCAAAAACCGCGTCCTGTTGAACCAGACGATACAGGTAACGAACCTGCCAGCCCAAAGTTGTTTTCGCTTTTTTATTTATTTTCAAGCCCAACTGCCAGGCTTCGTCGAGAGAAGGATCGTCTTCCACATTGGTCGCGTATTCCCCGAAAAAAGTAATGGGTACGGCTGTATTCCATGCAAATTCACCAATTATATCCATAGTAGAAATATCAAAGGCATGTGCAGTTCCATCAAGTGTATTTGTGGAAGCTGAGTTTGAAGGATCATTGTCGATAGTATTCCCGGCAAGATTGTAATATTGAAAATAACCCAGTCCCAACGTGACCGTTCCTAAACTCAGTTTCTGGGAAACCACTCCCTGATAGGCGAGAAGATAGGGGTCGTCACTCAACCCACTGATTTCATCAATGACAATCTGACCCAGGATAAGCTTCAAAGACGTCTTGCCGTAACTGTGTGAGATCTGCTCCACAGCCCCTTCCGGGCTGAGATCACCATCCCAAATCAGCTCAGATCCCATAAACGGGGTGGCAAATTTTCCGCCGGTGAGTTTTAACAGACCTGTCCTAAATTCCGCGAAGACCCTGTCCAGTTCAATTCCCTTGGTTTCAGCGGTATTTTCAAGGGTCTGGTTGGCGGACAAAGGATCGGTCCCTCCCGTTGCAAAACGGATTCCGATATCCAGATCCCTATAAAGATGGAAGGCCCCACCCAATCGCAGACGAATACGTTGCCGGTTCCGATCGGTCTTATTGGAAGCATTTTGAGGATCGCGGCCCTGGTGTTCATGCCGCAAGCGAAAATCGCCATTGAACGAAAACCGATCCAGCCATTCGGTCTTTTTAGACTGACTTTCAAAACGCTCTTCCAGGATACGCAGTCTTCGCTCAACATCGGTTTCAGCAAAAGAGGAACCGGGAAAAAACAAACTGTAAAGCAAAATTCCAAAAAGAATTCTGTAAAAACATTCGGGCAGGCGGGCCATTTAAATTTTAGATAAAAAGAAGAAAGCCATTCTCATCCCGGCCTATCTTATGGAAAAAATTCTAAATCTCAACTAATTTCTTCAGTAATATTTCCCAGAAATTTGTATGGAAATGCGGCTTCCTTCAGATTCCACCTCGCGATTGACACCTTTGCCGTTAGGCTAACAGTTCTCCTTGCCGAGCCTGTAGAGGACTTACGCATCCAAGTAGGTGCGCCCTGCCAGGTCGCACGAAAAAAAAAGGAGCCGACCGCACAGGCCGACTCCCTGATTTATGGCGGGGCCGACGAGACTCGAACTCGCGACCTCCGGCGTGACAGGCCGGCGTTCTAACCAACTGAACTACGACCCCGCTCAAAATTCCTTTACAGCTCACCTCTTTTGAAAAGGCATTTCATTTACGGCCGGGCTCATCGGGCCGGAAACCTTGCCAGAAATATTCAAGGGTCCATCGGTCTCAAAAAAATGGTAGGCGGAACAGGGATCGAACCTGTGACCCCCGGCTTGTAAGGCCGGTGCTCTCCCAACTGAGCTACCCGCCCAAGCACTGATGGAGATCTCTGGAAGAGGCCCGGAGTATATAAATGCTAACTATATCCTGTCAAGCGATTTCCCTCTATTAGTAAAAACCAATTATGTCAAGGGAGATAAGTCCCGTCTTTAAAAATTAGATTTTTCACTTTCC
>JAYZAN010000043.1:0-6394 GCA_036339675.1 Nitrospinota bacterium | reverse complement strand
AGTCGTGATTGGAGAGACCTCGGAAATCGGAGACAATGTTTTTATTTACCAGGGGGTCACTCTCGGCGGCTTGAGTACCAAAAGGGGCAAAAGGCACCCGACTGTCGGTGATAATGTAGTGATCGGAGCCGGAGCCCAGGTTCTTGGCCCGACTAAGATTGGAGATTATACAAAGATTGGCTCCGGGTCGGTGGTTCTCCAGCATGTCCCGGAATACTCCACCGTGATCGGGATACCCGGTCGGGTGGTTTTCTCTGGGACTTCACGCGTTGAGGATGAAGACAACCCTGAAGGATCTTTTCCGGATCCGGTTGCGAGGGCCATTGAGTGCATGCTGGACCGGTTGCCGCAAATGGAGCGTGAAATACGATCCTTACGGGAAGCCCTGGGGCAGCGGGAGAACCACGAAAAGCCTTTTGAACCGGTACCCTTGAAGAAGGCTTCCGGAGAGAAAAACATCTGATCGTTTTTCCTCTCATCCACAGGCCTTTGAGGCTGGAGATCTTTTCATTCCAACATCAAACCCTGACTGATTATTTACCTTGCGTAAAATTTATCTGGATCATAATGCGACCACTTCCCTGAACCCAGAAGTTCTGGAAGCCATGCTCCCGTTTTTAAGGGAAGTATTTGGAAATCCATCCAGCGCCCATTCGGAGGGTAGGGTCGCCCGCGTCTACATGGATGAGGCCCGCGAAAAAGTTGCTGGACTGGTCGGCGCTGATCCTTCGGAGGTTATTTTTACCAGCGGGGGAACCGAATCCAATAATTTTGCCCTTCTCGGTGTCGCCCTGGCTTTGAAAAATGTCGGGCAGCACATCATCACCTGCGAGATTGAACACCCCTCGGTTTTGAATCCGTGCAGGCAGCTTGCAGGACAGGGGTTCCAAATAGATGTTCTGCCTGTTGACGGGATGGGAAGGATTGACCTGGATCAATTGAAAGAAAGAATTCAGGAATCCACCATCCTGATATCCGTTCAGCACGCAAACAGCGAAGTGGGCACCTTGCAGGATATTGAAAAGATCGGGGAGATCGCCCACGAAAAAGGGATTTTATTTCATACCGATGCAGTACAAAGTACGGGAAAAATCCCGATAGACCTGAAGCGGCTTCCGGTCGATCTTTTGTCGATTTCCGCCCACAAGTTTCATGGTCCTAAAGGAGTAGGAGCCTTATATGTCCGCAAGGGCAGTCCAAAACTATTTTCTCTCGTTTGCGGCGGGAATCAGGAGAAAAAAAGACGCGGGGGAACGGAGAATGTTCCCGGTATCATAGGCCTGGGGAAAGCCTGCGAGTTGGCCAAATCCCGGTTGGAGTCCGGAGCGATGAAGAAAATTCAGGAGATCCGGGATCACCTGGCCCGCCGGATTGGTCAAACCATACCCGACACACAGGTTTTCGGTCATCCCGGCAAATCCCTGCCCAACACCCTGGGGATGGGATTCGAGGGAGCCGGAGGTGAAACCCTGATGATAGGACTGGACATGGAAGGGATATCAGTTTCCACAGGGTCTGCCTGCAGTTCGGGGTCGGCTCTTCCATCCCACGTTCTCACAGCCATGAAGGTCCCCCCGGATTGGATCAATGCATCTTTACGATTCAGTTTGGGGATTGGGGACACCCAGGAAGAAATGGACCTGGTCGTAGAGAAACTGGCCGGTATCGTGGAAATGAACCGGGCCCGCAGCCGGGCTTCCCATTGATTTTATTTTAAAGTTTCCTAATGTTCGGGTGAAAAATTTCGATAAAATAGAGGAATACCGGGCCTGAAAAAGGTGATTATTTCTGTTGACATCAAATATATGAATTACTATAATCCATTGAATAATAAGTTTTTAAGGGAATCTAAGACCCTGCCATAGGAGATCGAAAAAACATGTCCCTGTTTAAGAAATTGTCCTACCTTTGGATTTTTTTCATTCTTTCCTCTTCACTGGTTTTAAACGGCTGCAGCTATATCCCCTGGATTGGGGACGACGATCCGGATGACCTCGCCTTTGAAGAAGATTTTCCTTTTGAGGAGGATCAATCCGGAGAAATAGAAGGCATGGGCCAGGAAGATGATTTTTTTGCAGAAGGGGGCGCACGTGGTACAGGCGAAAGGGATATGGGTTTTGAGGATCTCGATCAGGAAGGGTTTGCCAGCATAGATCAAAGGACCGACAGAAACGAATTAAAGGGAGATGTGGAAAGCCTGCAATCCCAGCAGGAAGCCTTGATCAGCAAGGTGCGGGAGTTGGAAGAAATGTTGAGCACTCTGGAGCCAAAAATTAGCGCAACCCAGGAGCGGCTGGAAGGAAACTTATCTTCGGTTTCAGGGAGGTCGGACTTTTTGGAACCGGAGGTTGAGGAGTTGAAACTCCAGGTTGCCCGGTTGAATGAGGAAATCGCGAGGTTGAAAACCCGGAAGGCCGGCATGCAGAGGGCTCCGAAAAGAACCATGCGGCGGGCCAGACCACCGTCCACTCCTCCGGAATATAACCAGGCTTTAGCGGCCTACCGGGCGGGAAACTACGATGAATCCATTCTGTTGTTTCAGAATCTGGCCCTGGGAAATCCTCCTGAAAGCTTGAAGGATAATGTCGTTTTCTGGATCGGCAGTAATTATTTAAAGCTTGAAATGTATGACGATGCCATTGCCCAGTTCGAAATGGTGCTAGACAAATATCCCCGTGGCAACAAAACCCACGATTCCAGGCTTATGCTGGGGACCAGTTATTATAGAAAAGGGGAAGGAAGCAGGGCTGTGGAGATCCTGCAGGCGGCTTTGAAAGCCCATCCGCCGGCGGAAGTCCGCGGGAAAATCATGAGGCAGTTGAATGAAATCCAGTAGTCCTCTTTTAAAATTTCCAGCATAGGCGGGATCCTCGCCATCCAAATGCCGCCCCCTAATGAAAATCGCGATCATTCACGACTGGCTGACCGGAATGCGGGGCGGGGAAAAATGTCTTGAAGAATTCTGCCTCCTTTATCCCGAAGCCGACCTTTTCACTCTCCTTCACATAAAGGGCAAGGTTTCCCCCCGGATCGAAAACAGGCGGGTGGTCACATCTTTTCTGCAACACCTTCCCCTGATAGAATCCAAGTACAGGTATTACCTTCCGCTGATGCCGTTGGCCATCGAACAGTTGGATCTAAAGGGTTATGATTTGATTTTAAGCAGTAGCCATTGTGTGGCCAAAGGGGTCAAACCGGGAAGGGGCAGTTTGCACGTGACATACTGTCATACGCCCATGCGTTATATCTGGGACCAATACGATCAATATTTCAACCGGGAGTCTGCGGGGTGGCTGTCTTCATCCACAATGCGGGTGGTGGCCCCTTTTCTTCGGCGTTGGGATGTCCGTTCCAGCCGCCGGGTCGATGCTTTCATCAGCAATTCCCATCATGTTCAAAAAAGGATCAAAAAATATTATCGGCGTGAATCGACCGTGATTCACCCACCTGTCGATACACAGTTTTACCAGCCCGGAGAGGACAAGCAGGAGGATTTTTTTCTCATGGTATCCGCGTTTGCTCCTTATAAAAGGGTCGATTTAGCGATTGAAGCTTTTACTAAATTGGGTTATCCTTTGGCCGTTGTTGGTGCAGGGCAAGAGTCTGAATTTTTGAGGAATATGGCTGGTCCCACCGTCAAGTTTGCCGGCTGGTTGCCCGATGATGTTGTCCGTTCCCATTATGCCCGTTGCCGTGCTTTGATCTTTTGTGGTGAGGAGGACTTTGGCATCACCCCTCTGGAAGCTCAGGCCATGGGCCGTCCGATCATCGCCTTTGCCCGTGGCGGTGTTTTGGAAACCGTCATTCCAGACCGGCAGACTTGGAAACCCGAAACCGGTATTCCGGAACCATTAACCGCCAATCCGTCCGGGCTCTTTTTCTATGAGCAGACACCGGAAGCCCTGATATCGGCTGTCAGGCATTTTGAATCCATTGAAAACGGGTTTGATCCCGATTCGATAAGAAAACACGCGGTTGGGTTTGATAAAAGTGTTTTTTCTGATCGGATCAAACGTTTTATAGAAGATCGGTTGCAGAAACATCGATGTTAAAAAAACACGGTCAATTATTTCTTTCCGCCTTATTTATTTTCGACAGTCTAGTTATCATTTTTTCCTGGTTCGCCGCTTACTCCCTCCGATTCCACGTCCAATTCGTCCCGTTGACGCGCGGGTCTCCGGACCCCACCATCTATCTCATCGCTTTTATCCCTATTTGGCTTGTTTTTATGATCAATATTAAAGTTTTTGATCTTTACCGTCCGTTGAGGGGAAAGTCTATTTCGGTGGAATTTTTGGCTATCTTGAAAGTCAACACTTTTTCGGTGTTGATCCTCTCCTCACTGACCTTCTTTTACCGTGACGAAAGCTTTTCCCGTATCGTCGCTGTTTATTTCTGGGGGATTGTGACAATTTTTATGATGGTGTCTCATTGGTTGGTTCGCTGGGGCTTAATGAGACTGCGGGAAAAGGGAATTAATTTGCGCCATGTATTGATCGTCGGGGCCGGTGAACTGGGTCGGGCGGTGGCCGAAAAGATCAGGCTTCATCCAGAATTCGGATTCAAGATTGTCGGGTTTTTATCCGCCAAATCGGAAAAGGTAGGCGATACCGAGGCGGGGCATCCAGTGCTGGGGGAATATCATGAAGTTTCCCGTCTGATTCAAAAATATAATATCGATCAGTTGTATGTGGCTCTGCCGATGAACGCCCCGGAACGTCTGGAGCAAGTGCTTAACAGTTTGGGCGAAGAAACGGTGGATGTTAAAGTGGTCCCGGACCTGTTGAGGTTCATGAATATTCATTCGGGAGTGGATGAACTGGATGGATTGCCCATCGTGAACCTGACGGAATCTCCCCTTTACGGTTGGAACCTGGTGATCAAGCGGACGTCGGATATTATTCTGTCGCTCCTGGCCATTATTTTTACTGCTCCTCTTATGCTGGTGATCTCGATTCTTATAAAACTGGAATCGAAGGGCCCGGTCATTTTTCGCCAGGAGCGGTTGGGTTTGGATAACAAGATATTTGCCATGCTCAAATTCCGGTCAATGAATAACAGGGCGGAGAATGAGACAGGTCCTGTGTGGGCTAAAAAAGATGATGACCGGAAAACCCGACTTGGCACGTTTCTCAGAAGCACCAGCCTGGATGAACTGCCCCAGTTGTTCAATGTGCTGAAAGGTGAGATGAGTCTTGTGGGGCCGAGGCCGGAGCGTCCGGTCTTTGTGGAGGATTTTAAAAAATCCGTTCCCAAATACATGTTAAGGTTGAAGATGAAAGCGGGGCTGACCGGTTGGGCGCAGGTGAACGGCTGGCGGGGCAATACTTCCCTGGAGAAAAGGATCGAATGCGATATCTACTACATCAAGCACTGGTCTCTTCTATTTGATTTAAAAATTATATTAATGACTCTCTGGAAAGGGTTTATCAATCCACATGCCTATTGAGCCCGCGGTTGCCGCCGTGATACCGGCCCGGTGGGCTTCGTCCCGATTTCCAGGCAAACCTCTTGCCGGTATTCTCGGTAAACCTATGATCCAATGTGTGGTTGAACAGGCTCGAAAGGCTGAAACGATTAGAGAGGTTATTGTCGCGACGGATGACCGGCGGATTTTTGATGCGGTCAAGGGTTTTGGCGGAGATGCAATGATGACGTCCCCGGACCACGCCTCCGGCACGGACCGGGTGGCGGAGGCTTCACAAAGCCTGTTCTGTGAAATCGTGGTCAATGTGCAGGGAGACGAGCCTATGATTCCACCTGAGAACATTGATCTGGCCGCTCAAGCACTGTTTAAAGGTGTAGATTTCCAGGTGGCGTCATTGATGAC
Source organism: Nitrospinota bacterium (assembly GCA_036339675.1). Lineage (GTDB taxonomy): Bacteria > Nitrospinota > Nitrospinia > Nitrospinales > VA-1 > JAYZAN01. Next base: position 564 of record JAYZAN010000043.1, on the reverse strand, counting down.
ACCTATCAGCGACCCTGATGATTTGTTCGATCCGAACATCACCAAAGTTGCGGTGAACAGGGATGGACTGGCGCTCTATTTTTCCAGGGCTCCGATTCCTTATGACCGGGAACAATGGCCGACATTCCTGAACGGTCCTCCGGAAGGAATTTTGTTGGACCCTCAGAGGAGAAAATGGTTCAAGCATATCGGTCTTTATGCGTATAAGAAGTCGTTCTTGCATGAAATCACCCGGTTTCCCGTGTCTTCCCTGGAGCAAATGGAGAAACTGGACCAATTGAGGATCCTTGAAAACGGCTTCTTCATTAAAATGGTCGAGACGAATAAAAATTCCATCGGAGTGGATTGCCAAGAAGATTTGATAGCCTTGGAGAAAAGTTTAAAAAAGGGTCGTGAATAGAACAGAAGGTTATTTTTAAAATTTTTGATCTAGATTTTATAAAGATTCTGATTCTAATCATTAAACCTGAACCCCTAATTCTTAAAATCCCAATAAAAAATAGATTTGGACAACCCCTAAAAAAATCCTTAATCATTAAATTTTTGAAAGGCAAGGAGTGACTG
>JAYZAN010000042.1:0-32070 GCA_036339675.1 Nitrospinota bacterium | reverse complement strand
ATGGCTCCCAGTGAAATTTATGATCTTTTTTCGATGTTGTCCTTGGAGGCGGTTATTTTTCTCCTTGCCCTCTGTGCCAACGAAAGGATCAATCAGTACGCCACCCTGCATTTTTCCCAATACCACGCGTCTGCGAAGCTGTCCCTGTCCGGCGCGGATTTAATTCAAATGGGAATGAAACCCGGGCCCGTTTTCCAGACCGTTTTTAAAACTCTGCGCGATGCCCGGATCAATGGGGTAATCAAGTCCAGGAATGAGGAAATGGCCTTGGTTCGAAAACAGTTCTTGAATCCCTAAAGCGTCCACACTCCAGGTTCTCAGGAGCAGTATGAAAGGTTTTTCCCCTGTAGCGAAAATGATCGGGGGCGGGTACGGGTTGGAAGACGGGAGCACCTTTTATCCTATCACCGCCCCCGTTCTGATCATCGTCGGCTGCCTCATGGCCACCAATTTGATCCAAATCGACTGGAAACAATGAGACAAAGCCCTCCCTTCCTATATGATCGTCGTGGGTATGCCTCTGACCTACAGCATCGCCGATGGAATGGCCCTGGGATTTATTTCTTATCCCCTCATAAAAGTATTGACCGGAAAAGCCCGGGAGGTTCACGGGTGCCTTTACCTGGTCGCGCTCCTGTTTATCCTAAGGTATTGGACCTAGTGACTGGACCGGCTGAATTTCAGCAGGTTGACGGTCTATTTTTTTTAACAGGGCGGTTTTTCTTTTTTCCGAAAAGAGGGATTTTGAAAGGGTCACACCCGGATGGGGGCTTTGGATGGGGTATCGGGATTGTTGTGATATACTTGCCGGCATATCCGTTGTGGGTGTCAACCTGCAAATCCGTTGAAATTGAAATGGGGTTCTTGTGGCAAGTGTCGAATATCTAATAAAACAATTTTTAACTCCGGATAAAAAAGATCTGGATCTCAGTAACCAGAATCTCAGCGATAAGGGCGTCATTCAACTGGCGGGATCGAAGCAATTAAAAAGACTGACGAAACTTCGATTGCCCAATAATAATATCGGGGACGAGGGCGCCATTGTCATTGCCGATTCCGAAATCTTCAAAAACCTGGTGGAGTTGGACTTTTATGGAAACGTGATCAGCGATGAGGGGGTCAAGGCCATAGCCAGCTCCCCCTATATGGCCAAACTTAAAAAATTGAACTTGTACGGAAACCTTGTGGAGGACGAAGGGGCGATCGCAATTGCGGAATCGGAAACTCTCTCTAAGCTGAAATTTCTTTTTCTGACCGCCAACCGCGTCAGACGGGAAGGCATCGAAACTTTAAAAAAGGCCAGGTCGAGACTCCGGCTTTCCCATCTCTATTTGGACGATATTGAAGAATTCGCTTATGAAGAGGTTGACGATGAAGACGAGATTAGCAGCTGGGAAGATTTGGAAAAGATAAAAAATGAAGTCGGCGATGAAGACGAGGATTAAGAATGAAGGTATTTGATAAGCGGGTTCTGGCAATGGGGGTCATCGGTTTGTGTGTCCTGGTTGTTACCTCCACTGTAGGTTTGGCCCAAGTGGATATAACCGAACCCCTGGACTACGAAAAACTGATCCGGGAAAACCTGCTGAGAAACGGAAAATACCTGAACCTGGCCGGAAAAAAGATAGGGGATGCCGGGGTTGGATATCTGGTGACTCACAAGGGATTGGGCAAAGTGACAAAAATGGATCTGCGTTATAACAAAATTTCCCACGAGGGAGCTAAAATTCTTTCGCAAATGCCCCCGATGCCGAATTTGAAAGTGTTGATCCTGAGGCACAATTTTTTTTCCGACGAAGGGGCGGTGGTTTTTTCGAAATCTGAAAGTTTCCCTAACCTGGTGGAATTGCAGTTGGGATGGAATGAAATACGCGATGCGGGAGCCCTGGCTTTCACAAAAACCAAAACTTTCCCCAAGCTGAAAAAACTGGATTTGAGAGGTAATTTCCTGTCTGAAAAGACCAAACAGTCCTTAAACACATCGTTATCGCATATGAAATCTTTAAAACTCTTCTGACAGCGCTACCCTAAACCCCGGGCTATAATTTTGTGACCCCGGTTTCCTCATCGAAAAAATAAGTCCCCCCGTCGGGTCCTCGGTAAGCGATTTCCTTGACCTCCCACAATTGTTTCATTTTCACATCCGCTTCCGCCGCATGGTAGACCCCGTTGTCTTCCCGTTGCAATAAAAGAAATTTATTGTTGTTGTTTGAGATGATTTTCCATGTAAAGAAATCGCTTTTCACAATTTTTTTTTCATAATCTATTTCTATGATGTTCATATTCCTGATTCCTGTCGTTTCCTGTTAATGGTTTTCTGAACGGATTTAATAATGGATGTTGGCGGCAAGTTCCTTGGCTTTTTCCAGTGTTTTGGTCTTGTTGGATATGGTCACGTTTTCGATAAGCATATGCGCAAACTGGAGGATGGGATCGTGGTCCCGGTCCACAACCCAGCCCTTTTCCTTGAGGTATTTTTCGACATCCGATTCCTTAAGGAGTATGGGGGTGCCGGCCTGGTTCAGCAGTTCGGTGGCGCCGGAAATTTCCCCGGAACCGATTTCTTCCTCGTCCGGAGAGTTTCTTAGAATTTTTATTTCCGGGACGATCCCGTATTCCGTGATATCGGTTCCGGACGGGGTATAATATTTGGAAGTGGTAAGACGCAGGCCCGATCCGTCGCTGATCCGGAAAATAGTTTGAACCGAACCCTTCCCATAGGAATTTTCTCCGATGATGAGGGCTCTACCGGAATCTTTGAGAGCTCCCGCAACTATTTCAGAGGCGCTGGCGCTGTGCTGGTTGATCAGGACAACCACCGGCATATGATGAAGGCTGTTTTTATACTTTGCCCGGTATTCCTTATAGTCTGATTGGGACCGTCCTTTGGTGTAAACGATGAGGCGGTTGCGAAACAGAAAATGGCTGGCTACTTTGACGGATTGATGCAGCAACCCACCGGGGTTGTCCCGTAAATCCAGAATGAAGGCCTTCACCCCGGCGTTCTTCGCTGAGGCGAGCGCCTCTTTCAATTGATCGTTGGTCTGCTTCGAAAAACTGGAAATAGTGATGTACCCGATATCGTTTCCCAGGGTTTTGTATTCCACCGTTTCAATGGAAATAATCTCGCGGATCAGGGGGTAGGTTCTTTCTTTGCCGTTACTGGGGCGCATAAGGGTAATGGAAACTTTTGTGTTCGGATACCCTCTCAGAATTTCCGCAAGTTCCTGAATATGCATTTTTTTCAGTTCATTCCCGTTTACTTTGACAAAAATATCATCCGGTTGAATTCCCACCCGCTCTGCGGGCGAATCTTTCATGGTTTTGACCACGATGAGCTTGTTGTCGCTCATGGTTATCACCATTCCCAGACCGCCGTACCTGCCCTCGGTATCCCTAACGGATTTGTCGAACGCACTTTTATCCAGGTACTGGGAGTAGGGATCCAGAGAATTCATCACGCCGATCACGCCGGCCGTTTCGAGGTCTTCTTTGTTCAACTTTTCCCCGGATTCTTGCAACAGGAAATTGTAGACCTTGCGGAGTGAAGCCATATCTGCTTCTCGGTTGTAGTTCAGATTGAATTGCGTCTTGGCTCCAGACCTGGTTTGCATGAGAGTTTGCTGGCCGGACGTACTTTTATCGACGGAAAGAGGCGCCCTATCAAAGGATTTGATCATGAAATCGATGGCCGTAGAAAACAGCTTTTTATAATCAGGAGGATATAAGTATTTATCGGCGATCAACTCCACCACTTCTTCGAGGAGCTCAAGGTCGTTGTTGAAAAATCCAGCATGGGCGGAAGGAATGGCGGTCCATTGCGGAAGAAACTTACCCAAGGGGGCAATGAGCAGAAAACCGAAAATGATCAGTGCCGGCAACGGGATCAATTTGAAAAAAAGTTTTCTAAGCATCGGATTCTGTTTGAGCTTCGGCAAAGGTTGCACGTTCCATGAAAAACCATCCTCTTGGAGGGTTGATTTTAGAAATGTCAATTATAACCTAAAATGTCCTCAAAAATAAGGTCTAGGCAGTCCGTTAATTTATTGACACTTCCTTCAAACATGCTGGGCTTTAGCCTGTAGACATAGTTCACGATAAGGGTTGGCGTTTCATTGGCCTTATATTTCTTGGCCATCATTAGGGAATGGTTGACCTTTTCCTGGATGGATTTGGACTGCATTCCAGTTTCCATTTCCTTCTGAATCCCGTAATCCTCAGCGAGCAAATTTATGACCCGAGGTCTGAAGATATTGATGTTCAGTTTAAAGTTGGTGTCGAACAGTTCCTGGGTGAATTTTTCCTCCAGTCCCAGTTCGTCGGAAATGTAATACGCGCGCGCTGGATAGGGGGTCTGGTTTCCCCAATAGATGGGGAACTTTTTGTGCAGAAGCTTATCTTTGTATTTTTTATGCAGTTTTTTGGAAGCTGTCAGAAAATGGTAACAATGCTCGCAGGAGTAATTGAAAAACTCCATGATCTCCACACCCTTGGCCCCTTTTAAAGTTTCGGGGGAACCAAACACTTCATATTCGTATTTTCCGCAGGACTTATTGCCGGCCGCCACGGCTTGACCGGGGAGAGCCAGTAACAAGGCCAGAAGGGTGACTGCCAAATATTTCATTTGCGTTGCTTTCATATCCGATGACTCCTGAAGGTGATGATGGTTTGCGTGATAGTTACTCGTCAGTGCTTGATTTTCGGCCAATATGTTGAATAGTCGAACCGGGGGCTGTGATTTTTTACATGGCATTGCTTGCATGCCTCCCCGGCATTGCCCCCGAACCCGGGACCCGGTGACCGGGCATGCTGCAGTCCGGGACCGTGGCAGACTTCGCATTGGACATTTTCCAGTTCCGGAGTGTCGAGTTCGCTGATGAATCCCCCCGGCTGGTTGAAGCCGGTCACGTGGCAGCCCAGACATTCCGGGTCGAATGCCTTGTTGACTTTTCGCAGCGTGGCATAGGCGTGCCCATGCCGCGTCTGGGACCATACTTTGTGTTTTCCCGGATGGCAGGCCAGGCATTTTTGTTCCGTCGCGAAGACCCGGTTTTTGCTTTTGCCCCGCCGTTGTTTCAACGAAGCGAGGAAAAGCTCCTCAACCTCTTCATTGTACGCTTCATATAACTTTACCATTTCATCGTCAATTTTTACACTCGAATCCAGGCGTACCATTTTCTGGACGTAGGTTTTATTTCGGTCCGGTCCGAGCCTGACTTTCAGTTCTCCCATTTTCTGTCCCCGTGGGCTGGGCTGTACAAACATCTTCCCGTTCCTCTCGACCGGATTCATGTCGATGACGTCGGTGTCTGTTTCAATGTGGCCGTTGATCACGATATCCACACCGTCCAATCTGAGCAGTTCTAGTCCTCGTTCTTTGGGCATGTGTGACAAGAGGATCACCAGGTCCGGGTTCTCCGTTTGACGCAGCTCTTTTATAAGAGCCTGAACGGTTGCTTTGGGATCGCTGATTTTAAATTCGGTATGTCCCTGGATATAAAACAGATCCGGATCTCCCACGGCGATGACTGCCGCTTTCAAGCCGTCCTTAAACTGTTTAATCACAAATTTCGGGAGAGGCAGGTTTTTCAGCTGAAGATTACCGGAGATCCAGGGAATGTCCCGACGCTCACGAAGAAACTCATTGCCGTAAACCAGGTCGTGTTCCCCTAACATGACCGCGTCGTAATCCATCCGGGCGAGGCTTTCCATAAAATACAGGGCCTTTAGTTTCCCCTGCCGGGTGGGTTCCTTGAAATTGTCTCCCGTACTGACCAGGAAAATGCGCTCGTTGCGTTGACGGGTATCCTTGAGATAACTCATCCTCCGCTCGATGCCGCCCTGGTCTTCCTCCTTGTCGCACCCGCAGGGTTTCAGTTCACCTAGGGTGTTGCCCGTATAAATTATCAGCAGTTCAGCGGTTTCCCGGCCGGCATCGGTCGGCGGCCGGTACAGGCAGGAGAAAATCCCGGTCAACAGAAAAATAAGTACGATCCAGTGTGTCTGTCCCATAAAAAAAGGTTAACCAAAAAAGAGAGCTAAAGCAAACCATCCTGATGTCGATGCTTTTATTAGCGGAAAATTAAGGTTTTATAATAAGGCAAATGAGGTTACACTGAGCAACAATTGTAAAATCTGAATTCCGCACTCCACTTTTTCCGACGGTGAATTTTTAACGTAGGAAAGACAGGGTCACTCAAGGCGGCAATGGTAAAATCTGAAATCCACATGCACTCCACGTTTTCCGACGGTGAATATTCGCCGGCAGGGCTGGTGGATATCGCCAGGAAGAACGGTGTATCCATCCTGTCGTTGACCGATCACGATACCTTTGCCGGGATTAGGGAATTTCTGCAGGCCGCCGGGGAATCGGAAGTGGAGTGCTTTCCGGGGATCGAGATCACTACCAGTTACAGGGACTTCAACCTGCATCTCTTGGGCTATTTCAAATCTGCCGAATCCATCCTTCCCGACCTGAAAGAAAGGGTGGAATCAATGACCGAAGCGCGTCAAAAGCGCATGCATGAATTGATCGATAGGATCAATGAAGTTATCCCCAAAGAATTCCGCGGAACGATTCTGTTTGAAAATGTCCGCAAAGCCGCGGAAGGGGTTCTGGCCCGGCCGCATCTCGCGCGGGAAATGGTGCGCCTGGGGATCGTTCCGCGTACCCAGGTGGCGTTCGATAAATACCTCGTGGAATACAATATCGAAAAGAAGAACCTCGATATCGACGAGGCCATCGGCCTGGTCAGAAAAAGCGGCGGAGTGCCTGTCCTCGCGCATCCCGGGGAGCGCTCCTACTCGCTTTGCAACCCAGAAAAAGGAAGAGGCTACGACCAGGTTCACGGCATGATGGAAGAATTGAAATCCTACGGGCTCCTGGGTCTTGAATGTATCTATCCTTACCACGAGCGGACCGGCAAGGTCGATTACTTCAAAAAACTCGCCAGGGAATACGAACTGATCATCACCGGCAGCCGCGATTTCCACGGATTTATCAACTACCAGACCGCCGATATCTTCGGGACTACCCGCATGGATGATGATTTTCTGGAAAAGTTTAAAGAAGTCTGGGGTTAGGTCTTCATTTCGGTTTTTCCCCTAGTAATTATTTGTGAACTGTCCTTCCTGCAACAATCCGTTTTCGCAAATTTCTTCAGCCGGGGTGGTCGGGCTGGTTTGTGAAGGCCGCTGCGGCGGATTCTGGTTCTCCAAAAAGGATCTGAAAAAACTTCACGACCGAAGGATCGGGGACGGCAGGGCCCTTCTAGACATAGAAACTGCGGAAGGAGTGCGCCTCTATCGCAACGTCGACCATGTCTGCCCCACCTGCACCATCACCACCCTGTACCGGCATTTCTTCAGCCGTCAATGGGAATTTGAAGTGGACCAGTGCTCACGTTGCGGTGCGTTCTGGATCGACCCTGGTTTATTGCGGAAAATCTGCACAGAAGACGAGAGGATACGCCTAAGGCGGGCGGAGGGATATTTTGAAACCATGTTCACAGAAAAAATTTATAGGATGGACCTATCCAAACAGGACGTGCAGAGTTCCGCGCGAAACATCGCAAACATTTTTCTATTCACCCTTCCCGAAGAATTCATTTCCTTGATTCCGTCCCCCGCTTGGGGACCCGAACTCAATATCGGCCCCGGTATCCGGCTCGGCGACTTGAATTTTTTTGTCGAGATTTAAAAAAGGATTTTTAGAGGATTAAAACAGGTTTTCCTGTGCGCTCTTGCTGGGAGGGAGGATGTTGAAGTGCTCGTAGGCGGCCTGGGTGGCGACCCGGCCGCGCGGGGTCCTGTGGAGGAACCCAGCCTGGATCAGGTAGGGTTCCAGCACGTCTTCGATGGTGTCTTTCTCCTCACTGATGGATGCGGCCAGGCTTTCCACCCCCACCGGGCCTCCTTTGAAATTGTTGATCAGGGTGAGAAGCAGTTTATGGTCCATCTTGTCCAGTCCCTTAGAATCCACTTCCATCATCTTCAGGGACTTTTGAGCGACCTTTTCGGTGATGATGCCGTCGGCTTTCACCTGGGCGTAATCACGCACCCGCCGTAGCAGGCGGTTGGCGATGCGCGGCGTTCCCCTTGATCTCCGGGCGATTTCCCTGGCCCCGTCAGGCCGGGTTTCGATTTCCAGGATGGAGGCCGAACGGGTTATGATGGTTTCGAGTTCCCGTTCGTTATAAAAATCCAACCGGTGCACGACCCCGAACCGGTCTCTCATGGGAGAAGTGAGAAGACCTGCCCTCGTCGTTGCCCCCACCAAGGTGAACCTCGGTAACTCCAGTTTGATCGATCGTGCGCTCGGCCCCTGGCCGATCATGATATCCAGCTTGAAATCCTCCATCGCTGAATAGAGAATTTCCTCGATGACGTTGGACAGGCGGTGGATTTCGTCGATGAACAGGACATCTCCGGGTTTCAGGTTGGTGAGCAGAGCGGCTAGGTCGCCGGATTTTTCGATCACCGGACCGGATGTGCTTTTCAGGTTGGCACCCATCTCGGCGGCGATGATGTTGGCCAAAGTGGTTTTGCCGAGACCGGGCGGACCGTAAAACAGTACATGGTCCAGTGCTTCGTTACGCATGCGGGCGGCGGAGATGAAAATATCCAGGTTCTTCTTGATCTTGTCTTGGCCCACATAATCCGCGAAATTGGCCGGGCGCAGACTGGTCTCGATCTGCGCATCTTCCCCGGCTATGGCCGGATTCATGATGGGTCCGTCTTCAAATTCCATAGACATAGTTCAACCTTTATGAAAGCAGGCTCAGGCTTTCCTTGATCAGTTCTTCTAGTGAGAGTTCCGTGCCGTTTTGTCCACGGAGCGTGTTGAGGGCTTTCTCGGCTTCGGACCTTTTATAACCCAGATTTGTGAGCGCCGACAAGGCGTCGCTGAAAGTGCCTTTAAGAGGAGCAGACTCGGAAGCGGCCCCCGTCTCCAGCGCCATGTTGGACAACTTGTCTTTCAGTTCCAGGGCCAGCCGCTCGGCGGTCTTTTTTCCGATACCGGGAATGGCGCTCAAGCGGGCGACGTCATGATTCATGATGGCCCCCAAAAGTTCCTCAGGCGCCATGCCGGATAAGATAGTCAGTGCTAGCTTCGGCCCCACCTTGTTGATGCTGATGAGCTTTTCGAATACCTCCTGTTCCTCCGGTGTGAGAAACCCGAACAGCTTGAGCGATTCTTCTCTGAGATGGGTATGGATGCCCAGCGACACCTCGGCGCCAGTTCCGGGAAGCCCATAGTAGGTGGTGAGCGACACGAACACTTGGTAGCCCACGCCGTTGACGTCGATGATGATGTGGATCGGCGATTTGTGGATCAGTTTTCCTTTAAGGTGTGCGATCATTTTAATATTGCCCGGCGTTCTGGATTCTTGCATTGCTCGTGGCGGTGTGGATATGGCAGATAGCGACCGCCAGGGCGTCCGACGCGTCGAAGGGTTCCGGTTTTTCTTTCAGGTTGAGAAGCCTCGTCACCATGTCCCGCACCTGCGCCTTGTCCGCCCGCCCGTAGCCGACGACGGACTGCTTGACCTCCAGCGGGCTGTACTCGGCGATGGGTTTGTTTTCGTTGGTGCCAGCCAACAGGGCCACACCGCGGGTTTGTCCCAGTTTTAAAGTCGCCTTGGCGTTCGTGGCGAAGAACAGGTCCTCCACCGCGACGATATCGGGGGAGAATTCCTGGATGACCTCCACCAGTTCATCATAGATCATTTTCAACCGGGCGGGAAAATTCTGTTTCGGTTTGCTGCGTATGCTGCTCCAGTGTACGGCTGACAGCCTTCCGTTTTTTTCCTCGACGATACCGATTCCGGTGCAGTTGCTTCCGGGGTCGATCCCCAATACTCGCATGGCGGATTTTGGTTTGTGGTTGATGGATTGCCTATGATCGAAAGCCAGGATCAATCGGCGGGCGGTTCCAGAAGTTTGTAATGCGTTGGACCAGGTTCAAAACGATCGAGCGGATGATAATGGTGGACCCGCTTCCATGGAATGAAGCGGATCAGGAATTCTGTTCTATGGCGGCCAGCACTTCGTCGGAAATATCGAAGTTGGAATAGACTTTCTGAATATCGTCGTGGTCTTCCAGGGAATCCATCAGGCGAAGGAGCGATTTACAGTGTTTCTCGTCCACGGGGACGGTGTTCGATGGAATCTGGGTCAACTCTGCCGTCCGGGTATTGATGCCGCCGTCTTCCAAGGCCTTTCGGACATTGTCGAAATCCTCGACGGAGGAGGTGATTTCGAAATGGTCGTCCACAGTCTGCATATCCTCGGCCCCGGCTTCGGTGACCAGCTCGAACAACTCGTCTTCACCCTTTTCGCTTTGGTTGACTACGAAAAACCCCTTTTGCTCGAAGATCCAGGAGACGCACCCGTTCTCACCCATGTTGCCGCCGTTTTTCCCGAGGATGGATCTCAGTTCTCCGACCGTGCGTTTTTTGTTGTCGGTCATCACTTCCATGAAGATGGCCGCGCCTCCCGGGCCGTAACCCTCATAGGTCACCTCATCGTAATGGACCCCTTCCAGCTCGCCGGTGCCTTTCTTGATGCCGCGGATGATGTTATCCTGCGGCATGTTGACTTGCTTAGCCAATTGAATGGCGGTACGCAGGCGCGGGTTGGCGTTGGGGTCTCCCCCTCCCAGCCGGGCCGCGACGGTGATCTCCTTGATGATCTTGGTGAAAATCTTTCCCCGCTTGGCATCGGCGGCGCCTTTCTTATGCTTTATGGAGGACCACTTGGAATGTCCGGACATGCTTCAACCCTTTGAATTGCTAAACCTCACGTAATCTATCATAGAATAAACAGACAAGACAATGAACAAATTCCTTTCCCATTGGTGGCGGGCATAGTAGCGGCCTAATTCTATTAAATGATTTTTTATGGAAAATTCTGAAACGGTTGAAATATCGGTGGCAGGAAAAACCGTTCGCGCGCGCGCAGGGGAAACGGTAGTGCATGCCCTGTGGGGGGCAGGGTTGGGTGATATGGTCAAAACCGGGTGCGTGGGCGGGGTATGCGGCGCCTGTACCGTGACGATCCGGTTCAAGGACGGCCGTCCCGGAGGTACGGGACTGGCCTGCATTCGACTGGTGGAAAAGGGGATGGAGGTGTTTCCCTGTCCAGTCGATTCCATCCCCTCGGTGGCGCCCCATGTGGGACCCGATGATTCCTCCATCCGAAAAGCCTATCCCACTCTGGACCGTTGCACCAAATGCGGAAGCTGTACGGTTGCCTGCCCCATGTCCATTCCCGTTATGGACTCGGTCCTGCGCCTACGTGACGGAAAATTCGAGCAAGCAGCGGATGATTTCACCACCTGTATTCATTGCGGGCTGTGCCGGTTTGTCTGTGAAGACAAGGTCCAACCTCACAACATGGGTATGTGGGTACGACGGTCCATAGGTATGGGAAGAGGATTGGATACGAGTGAATCACCAGCAGATTCTCCCGATGCCGAACGGGAATGGGAATACCTGTTGAGTCCGGACCGGGATGAACGGCTGCGCCGGGCCAAACGGTTTCGCGAACTTGGGAGAGTGGAAGAATGATGGATTGGGCCGGAGACTCTCTTGAAAAAGTGGAGAGGACCCGTGAAAACCGCATCGATCAAACCGCACCTGAAGTGGATGATGATGCGGGACAAAAACTGTTGCAGGAATTTCACCCGGATTATCTCGGGCAGGAAAGAACTTTATTCGTCGGTGCCAACGCCGGTGGAGAAAAATTCCCCTTTGAATTGGCGGATCTTCTGGAATCTGCGAGTCGACTTCCCGAAGACTTTGAGCCGGTCAAAGATATCGAAACCGATGTTTTGATCATCGGGGGAGGGGGCGCCGGCTGTGCCGCGGCGTTGACCCTGGAAGGCTCCGGATTGTCCGTGCATCTTGCCACCAAGCTGAGACTGGGCGATTCCAATACCGTAATGGCGGAGGGTGGAATCCAGGCGGCACTGGGACCGAAGGATTCGCCACGCCGGCATTTCGCCGATTCCTGCGTCGGCGGTCACGGAAACAACGATCCGGACCTGTTGCGCATTTTATGCGAAAACGGCCCTGACAGCATTCGATGGCTGAGTGAATTGGGCTGCCTTCTCGACCGAAATCCGGACGGGACCTTTCGTCTCCGGGGAGGTGGCGGCACCTCGGTGCCCAGGGTGCTGGCCTGTAGGGATTATACCGGACTCGAAATCATGCGCGTTCTCAAAGACGCCGTAGTTTTAAGCTCGACGTATTTACTTCAGGAACATGCGGCGCTGGAACTTCTCGATGACGGGCAGGGGCAGGTCACGGGAGCAGTGTTGTGGGACCGGGGTTCGGGAAGACGGCTCACGGTGTCGGCGCGGGCCGTGATCCTAGCAACAGGGGGAAGCGGCCAGCTCCGGATTCAGGGGTTTCCCACTAGCAACCACCTGGGCGCCACGGGGGACGGACTCGTCCTCGCCTATCGGCAGGGGTGCATGCTTGTCCACCTGGACAGTTACCAGTATCATCCTTCGGGCGCCTGTTACCCGGAAGCCTTGGCCGGCCAGTTGGTGACGGAAGCGATCCGGTCCATTGGGGCGCAGGTGGTCAACGCCGAGGGCGAACAGTTTATCGGTGAAATGAGTTTTCGCGACATCCTGGCCGGTGCGATTATCCGGGAGGTGACCGAACACCGGGGAGTCACCACCCTCACCCACCGAGCCGGGGTCTGGCTGGACACTCCGATGATCGATCTCAAGAACGGGGAGGGCACCCTGCGGCGGCAATTTCCCGGTGTGATTCACCGGTTCGAAGGGTATGGGATCGACCCGGCACGTTATCCTATCCTGATCTATCCCACCCTGCATTATCAGAACGGCGGGGTGAGGATCGATACGTCCTGCCGCACCGAGTTGAAAGGATTGTGGGCGGCGGGCGAGGTGACGGGCGGGCTGCACGGGACCAACCGGCTGATGGGAAACTCCCTCCTCGATATCACCGTATTCGGACGCCGGGCCGCGCTGTCGGTGAAAGAAGGCCTGCCTCAGAGAAGGCCCGTGACTCTTTCCGCCTCCCATCGATTCAGGGAATCCCTGAAAAAAGTAAAAAGGAAGGATCTCTCCGCCGGAATCGTTGAAGGTCCGCAGCTGTTTCCACCCGCCGCGGGGATGAAGATTGAATTTGCACCGGCCATGAAAAATATAAACGAACCCCCCTCCGGAACCACTTCCAGCGGATACGAACCTCCCGATCCTTTTAATTTTTAGCGTGAACAGAAATAGCGGTTGTGAATAATAGGCACGATGAATTTGGGAATCATATTTTGGAAATCATATTATAGAAAATTATGGAAATTCTGACTGTTTACTGGATAAAAATTCTGGCGACTCTCGTCGTCTTCGCGGTCCTGCTGGTTTTATTTTTTAAACAGTCGGCAACAATTAAGGATGGGAGAGACGTCGGTTCCGAACTGGAAAAACTGGGCGAACCATACCGGGTTTTTACCAATATAGTGGTCCGCGCGGAAAAAGGAATGATGTGCGTTCCCTTTGTTGCGGTTTCACCCTATGGGGTGTTCGTGATTACCGTGAGTGACGATGCGGGAAAAGTACGGGGCAGGGCAGGGGACCGGGAATGGGAAATCAAATCCCGGGGGAAGATTGAAACGATTTACAATCCGCTTTGGGAAAACCGGCAACAGGTGAACGCTCTGGAAAAAAAACTGGGGTCCATGAAATTCATACCGGTGGTGGTATTTACCCGCGCCAAGCTGAAAACTGAATTCGGTCCCGAGGTGGTTCCTTTGAACCGGTTGCGGAACCGTATCCTGAAATTCGATAACCGGGTGCTTTCAGAGAAACAAATAGAAGTGACAGTCCAATCCCTATTAAAATGATTGGAATCGGGTCAATCGGATGGGACTTCAGGCCGTGACATCGATATTCGTTCCGGTATCCCCTGTGGGAGATACAGCCTGGTTAGTGACCGCCTGCTGGGTCAGGTCAACGGCCGTCTGGATCACGTCGACGGCGTTTTCCCCTTCCTGTTTCTGCACATCGAGAGCGGTTTTGGTCACCGCAGTTTGAATCTGCTGGGGTACCACTGAATTCGAGCCAGCAATGCTTGATGTCACCATGTGATTACTCCTCCAAGAGTAATGGGTTTAGAGTAGATGTGTCCTTAATAGGGCTTAACGGCTGGATATTGATGAACTTGAGAAAAAAGTCAGAATAATAATTAATATATTGTTTTATAAGGATATATTTGTTCAAACGCAGAACTTGACATGTGGGGCGGGTTACCTAAAATGGTGTTTAAACTACAATCTGCAACCTTTTCTGAGGATAATCATGTTGAAACGGATCTTTTGTTTGTTCTTTGCCAGTGTGTTGACCCTGGGTTTACCGGGGAGTTTAGACGCGAGGTCTTCTGAAGGATACAAGCCTCCCTGCGATACCTCCATCACTTCCATTTGCACAATCGAGATCTGGCTGGCTCACAAGCAAAAGAAAAAAGATAAGGAAATCCGCCGGTTTCTTAAAGACAAGTCCATCAAAGTCCTCCGAAGAACCATCCAGTATTGGAGACCCAAGGGAGGCCATCCGCCGGCCAACCTTGCCATCGGTAGCGCGGTCAGTGCCGAAGACGCGAGGATGATCATTGACCTTGCCCTCCAATATAACGACAGGGTGGAGCTTCTGATCCTTCGTCCGCTGAACCCGCCCAATTATGCAGCGATCGCGACCTCCGCCTGGGATGAACTCTCCCAGATTCCTATCACCCCGGAAAACCTGGAAGCTTTGCGCGACCCCAGTTTGACCACAGAACAGTTCCAGGCCCTTTACGCAAAACTCACCAAAGAAGATAAAATGGTCAAAAACAAATTTTACTGACCGTAAGGGTAACTTACTATACCCAACAGGCGAACGATATTTGTTGAGTGCAAAGAAAGCTTTTTACCGTTGGGTCCACTGGCGCGCTGGCTACTAGGCCCAGGGGCGGAGTGCCTCCGCGGGCAATTGATTAGTATCTCATTGTGTTTCCGATGACTTTTTGAGTACGATTCAAGTTTTATTCATTGGCCCTGCGCCGAGCAGCTAGCGTCACGCTGGTATTCGGAACTTGATAACCGTTTGAAAATCGGTAAAATGCCTAGCCAATTTAACTTTGGGGGTATATCAAGATGATCGATTTAGCTTTTGCAATGTCGCCGCCCCCAGAGGGAGCGGAAGCGGGTGGGGGAAGTATTCTGGCTCTTCTTCCTCCGATGATCATGATGTTTCTGATCTTCTACTTCATCCTGATCCGTCCCCAGCAGAAAAAGCAGAAGGAAACACGGAAAATGCTCGACGAATTGAAAGAAGGGGATAATGTGGTTACCCTGAGCGGATTTCACGGGACGGTCAAGAAATTCAAGGACGATATTGTGACCCTTCAACTCGCGGAAAATGTAAAAGTCAAAATAAACCGTTCATCCATCGGTTCGGTAAAGTAGGAAAACTGATAGAGCCATGTTCGTAAACCTCAAGTGGAAAATTCCTCTCATTCTGACGGTTATTTTTGGAGCCGCGCTGCTTGCCTATCCGCTGGAAGAAAGGATCGCCCTCGGGCTGGATTTGCAGGGCGGGATGCACCTTGTTCTGGAGGTTCAGGCGGAGAAGGCGGTGGAAGTCAGCCTGGATAGGATTTCCGACGATATCCGACGAGACGTGGAAGCGGAGGATATCGAAATCGACCGCGTCTTTTCCAGTTTTGAGAATAAAACCGTCGTCGTCTCCCTGGTGGATAACCTGGATTTGGACCAGGTGGAAAAAGTATTGGAAGGCTATTCTCCTACTCTTGAGCAGACCGAAAAAAAAGATGAGGGAAGAAGTCTTGTTTACAGGTTGAGCGAAGATGAAATCCGTCGCATCGAGGAAAATGCGGTGAGCCAGGGTCTGGAGACGATCCGTAACCGGGTGGACCAATTCGGTGTGTCCGAACCGACCATTCAGATTCAGGGAAAGAGAAGAATTCTTGTGCAGTTGCCTGGCGTGAAAGACGCCGACCGGGCCATCAAGCTCATCGGGAAAACCGCCCGCCTGGAATTCAAGCTGGTGGACGAGGAAAACAACCTTCAGTTGGCAGCGGATGGAAACGTTCCCGAAGGGGATGAAATTCTTTACCAGCGCGTGGAGAATAAGGAAACCCGGGAAGTGACCCGCACTCCCTTCCTGTTAAAGAAAAGAACGGTATTGACCGGGGACACGCTGACCAGCGCCGAGGTTCGCTACGATTCGCAGTTCAACGAGCCCTATGTGGCGTTGACCTTCAACAGCCTGGGGGCGATGATTTTTCATCAGGTGACCCGGGAAAATATTAAAAAGCGGCTTGCGATTATTCTGGACGATAATGTTTATTCCGCCCCGGTGATCCAGGATGAGATAGTCGGGGGTCGGGCGCAGATCACCGGCCAGTTCACCACGGAGGACGCCCGGGATCTTGCCATCATCCTTCGCGCGGGGGCATTGCCGGCGCCGGTGATCATCCTCGAAAACAGGACCGTGGGCCCATCCCTGGGAAAAGATTCCATCGATAAGGGGATCAAATCCATATTATTTGGAGCCCTGTTGGTGATGGTTTTCATCGTCATCTACTACAGGCTATCGGGCATCATTGCGGTGACGGCCCTGTTTCTGAACCTGGTAATATTACTGGGAGCGCTGGCTTATTTCGGTGCGTCGCTGACTTTACCGGGGATCGCGGGAATCCTCCTGACTGTGGGGATGGCCATCGACGCGAACGTTTTGGTCTTTGAACGCATCCGGGAGGAAATTCGGATCGGAAAAACGGTGCGGGCGGCTATCGATGCCGGGTTCTCCAAGGCGCTCAGTACCATAGTCGATGCCAATATCACTACCCTGATCGCCGCGGTGGTGCTGTTTCAGTTCGGGACGGGGCCGATCAAGGGGTTTGCCATCACTCTCAGTATCGGTATTGCAGCCAGTATGTTCACCGCGGTATTTGTCAGCCGAACGATTTTCGATACCACGATGAGTCGGATAAAACTCTCCAAACTGAGTATATGACAGGAAAACGTTTGCTTTCATTATTTGAAAAACAGATATAGCGCATTTATCGATATGGAACTGGTCAGTCCGAAAATTCATTTTGATTTTATGGGAAAACTTCCCCAGGCGATGATGTTTTCCGCTGCTCTTATTCTTGTGGGGCTGGGTTTTATAGGTGTAAGGGGCGGTTTGAATTATGGTATCGATTTTGCCGGGGGGACCCTGGTCCAGTTGAAGTTCAAGACAGTGCCCAACATAGAAGATATTCGGCATGGACTCAAAACCATCGGCCTAGGGGAAAGCACGATTCAGGAATTCGGATCGCCTGAGGATATCCTGATCCGAGTCCAGCGTTCCGAGGGGGCGCTCGAAGAAATGGGAACAAAAATTAAAAACAGCCTGGGGGAAACATTCGACCCCAAGGAAATCAGCGTCGAGCGCGTCGAGATGGTTGGTCCCAAAGTGGGCAAGGATTTGCGGGAGAAAGCTCTCCTATCCATCATTTACGCGACCATAGGGATCGTGATTTATATTTCCTGGCGGTTTGAGTTTCAATACGCGATAGCAGCCCTCATCGCGCTGATTCATGATGTCCTCATCACCATGGGGGCTTTTTCCATATTCGACAAGGAATTTTCCTTGGTTACAGTGGCCGCGTTTTTGACCATCATCGGTTATTCCCTCAATGACACAATCGTGGTTTTCGACCGGATCCGGGAAAATCTGCGCCGCAGGGGCAAAAGCCCTTTCATTGAAGTTGTCAATTCAAGCATCAACCAGACTCTCAGCCGCACCCTGTTGACCTCCGGGACTACCCTTTTCGTTGTTTTGTCCCTCTTCATTTTTGGTGGGGAAATCATCCACGATTTCTCGTTTGCCCTTCTTGTCGGCGTGACTATCGGGACCTATTCATCCATCTTTGTGGCCAGCGTGTTCATTGTCTACTGGGAAAAAAGATCTCACACATCTCGTGGAAAAAAATAGTTCAACGTTTATAGTTTACAGTTCAAGGTTGATGAAATCATAATCCCACCTGGCCTCCCCTTTGTAAGGGGAGGAATTTAAAATTTGAGCCCAACAATCATAGGCGGAGTACCTGCGAAGGTTAATTTTAAATTCCGTTTCGCGCTCCACGGTCATCGTTTGACTTAGAAGTGTTAGCCATTTCCCTGCCTGCGTGGCGGGCTGGCCCCGCGCCTAGCGGACTCCATGGCGAGTGGATGCGCCGAGCCGGTTGCAATCCTGTAAGGGCCATGCTAAATTCTGGTTTCAGCACATTGAGAGAATAGTCGCTAACGAACCCTATGAATCCATTACTCCGGCAACTCATTTCCCTGCAGAAGATCGATGATGAATTGGCCGAGTTGAGGAAAGGCCAGGCCCAGATTCCCGGACAGATAGAATCCGCCCGCTCCGCAATGAATGAAAAAAAACAATTTTTCGATGGTGCAAGAAAGGAAATCGAAGATCTGCAGAAAGAGCGGAAGCAGTTAGAAATGGATGTGCAAAGCGAAAACGATCACATGGCGAAGGCCAAAATAAAACTTCCCAACATCAAGACCAATAAGGAATACACGGCGATCCTGGCGGAAGTCGACGCCATCAAGGAAAAAGTCTCCGGCATAGAAGATAAAGAAATTGAGATCATGGAAACTCTGGAGGAGAAGGAAAAAACGATTCCCGGGGTTGAAGCTCAAGTCAAAGAGGAAGAGAAGCAATTCGAAGAATACAAAGCCCGGAAGGATCAGGAGGCGGAACGGATTAAAAAAGAGATCGAGTCTGCCGAGGCCAAACGCGAACAGTTGGTCGGTACCATCGAAGTGAAATGGCTGCAGAGTTATGAAAAGATCACCAAGCTCCGGGGACAGGCGGTGGTTTTGTTAACAGGGGATATCTGCCAGGGATGTTTTCAGCAGGTGCTTCCGCAGATGGTGATCGAGGTCAAAAACAGCGCCGATAAAGTCCACCGCTGCCTCCACTGCAGCCGCTTCCTCTACTGGATGGAAGAATCGGAAACCGTCCCGCCTGCCACGCAGGCAGCCGGGCCGCGCCCAGGGAAAATAGGATAAACTTTATTTTGCGCTCAACGATCATCGGCGGGGTCCCTCCGCAGATGGTTTTAATGTCCATGGCTGCGCCCTGTAACCATTGTCTGCTTAAAGGGGATTAGCTAACTGCCCTCACGGCGAGTGGGGCGGCATGCTGGGGAAGTAAACCATAAGCCGGGTTTTGTTCTCCATTTGAGATGGAGCGGTGATCATTAATCTAGGCCTACCGTTGCCGGCGGGCTCAAGCGATCAACCCGAAAGTATCGGACGGGCCGCCCTCGAACACTTTCCTATTTGATCTTGCTCCGGATAGGGTTTGCCGAGCTACCGCTGTCGCCAGCAGTACTGGTGGGCTCTTACCCCACCTTTTCACCTTTGCCGCCGGCCGAAGCCGGGTGGGCCGTGTCTTTTCTGTTGCACTTTCCTTGGGGTCGCCCCCACTCCGCGTTACGGAGTATCCTGCCCTGTGGAGCCCGGACTTTCCTCCCTCTCCGCCGAAGCGGAGACAGCGATCACCCAGTTTACTTCTTCCAGCATGACGCTACCTCTAATTCTAATGTTCCGGGATATTTTTAGCAATCATTTGACGAAACTCCGGCCGGGCCACGCCCGGATGGAATAGGTCGAGCCGTTTATTTGCGCCCAGTGATTATTGAGTATAAGTCAGAATTTCAGCCATCCGCTCCTGTGGCGAGCAGCCAGCGTGACTCTGGACCCAATAGGGTGGAGTTCTGATTGCGCTCAACGATCATTGCTTGCTGAGTAGGAATTAGACCACGGGCTCTGTGCCGAGCAGTTAGGAGAGGTCGAACTTGAGTTTCAGTTCTTTCAGTTGTTTAAGATCGATATCGGAAGGGGCCTGCGTCATCAGGCAGGTGGCTTTCTGGGTTTTCGGGAAGGCGATCACGTCGCGGATTGAGCCCGCGCCAGAGAGCAGCATGGCAATCCGGTCCAGTCCGAACGCGATCCCGCCGTGGGGCGGGGCGCCGTACTGCAGAGCGTCGAGCAGGAACCCGAACTTTTGTTCCGCTTCTTCGTTGGAAATGCCCAGCAGGTTGAACATCTTTTTCTGAACTTTCTGGTCGTGGATACGGATACTGCCTCCGCCGATCTCATTCCCATTGAGCACGAGATCGTAAGCGCGGGCGCGGATACTCCCCGACTCGTTTTCAAACTTGTCCAGGTCTTCTTGCAATGGAGCGGTGAAGGGATGGTGCATGGCCACGTAGCGTTTTCCCTCCTCGTCGTATTCCAGTAGGGGAAACTCGGTGACCCAGGCCAGGCAGATTTTTTTCTCGTCGATCAGGTCGAGGTATTTCGCGAAAGCAAGCCTCAGGTTGGCCAGGGCATCGGCGACGATCTTCGGTTTGTCGGCGATGAATACAAGCGTATCTCCGACCTCCGCTCCCATGGCGGAAATGATCTTGTCCAGAATTTTTTTTGTAAAGAACTTGGTGATCGGGGATTGAAGCTCGTTTTCCTGTACCTTGATCCAGGCCATGCCTTTAGCCCCGTAGGTTTTCGCGACCTCGATCATGTCGTCCAGATTTTTCCGGGACAGAGATTCTGTACTCTTTTTAATGTTCAGGGCCTTGACCTGTCCTCCTGTTTCCAGGGCCTGGGCGAATACTTTGAACTCTGCTCCCCGGACCGCTTCACTCAAATCAACAATTTCCAGTCCGAATCTTAAATCGGGCTTGTCGGTTCCGAACCGGTCGATCGCGTCGCGGTATTTTAAAATCGTAAATGGAGTTTCTATCTCTATCCCAAGTACCTTTTGGTACATCTGCATCATCATTTCCTCGGCGACCTGGAATACCTGCTCTTCATCGGTGAACGACATCTCCATATCGATCTGGGTGAACTCTGGCTGGCGGTCCTGCCTGAGATCCTCGTCGCGGAAGCATTTGACGATCTGGAAATACCGGTCCAACCCGGACACCATGAGGATCTGTTTGAACAGTTGCGGCGATTGCGGGAGCGCGTAAAACTTTTTCGGGTTGAGGCGGCTGGGCACCAGGTAGTCGCGCGCACCTTCCGGAGTGCTTTTGGTCAGCATCGGCGTTTCCACTTCGATGAACGCGTTTTTATCCAGAACATCCCGCACCACCTGGGTGATCTGGTAACGGAGAGTCAGGTTCCGCTGAAGCTCCGGGCCGCGAAGATCGAGAAAACGGTGCTTGAGGCGTAGAGCTTCCGAGATATCCTGATGTTCCCATCCGGAAAACGGCGGGGTCTTGGATTTGTTCAGGATGCTCAACTCATCGATGTACACCTCGATTTTTCCCGTTTTGAGTTTCGGGTTGATCATGTCCTCGGGCCGCGACCGGACGTTCCCCATGACCGCGATCACATAATTGCCGCGAAGCGACTGGGCGTGCTGGTGAGCCAGTTTGTCGATCTGGGGATTCAACACCACCTGGGTGATCCCGTTTTTGTCCCAGAGATCGATGAAGATCAAGCCGCCGTGATCCCGGCGCGTATGGATCCAGCCGCACAGCGTGACCGTTTCACCTATGTTGGCGTCCGACAATTCTCCACACGTATGTGTTCTTTTCAGTTCTTTATTCATAAAGGGTTTTCAAATATTCGCGAATTGGGATCCAACAATCATTGCGGAGTACTTCCGCAGGTTAATTTAAAATTTATTATCGCGCTCCACGGTCATCGTTTGCGCACCATTCCTTAGCGAACTGGTTACACGCCAAGCGGATTCCACGGTGAGTGGTGGCGGATGTGTGGGCAAAATACTGAAAAGACAAGAGATTTGCAAGTAGATTATTGGCAGATAGAAAAGGGTTTGAGTGGGGTTAGCGGGTGAACGGTTTCAATTCGCTTCGGCGTTTTCTTCTTCGAGTTCCTTTTGTCGGGCGGCAAGCAGTTCTGCTTCGCGGAGCTCTTTTTCCCGTTCCATTTTTTTCTTCTGGATCTGGTACTCGATGACCATCTGGGGTTTGATCTTGATGGCGACGGGAATGTTCACGGTACTGCACGAGCGCATGCAGACCCCGCATCCGGTACAGTCTTTTTTATTGATCACCGGTTTATCATCGACTTGGGTGATGGCCCCGGGGATTGGACAATCGATGACGCATTGCTGGCAGAACGTATGGCCGTAGGCCTGGCACTTGTTCTTGTCCAGGATCGCGTAGCCCATCTTTACGTCGAACTTGCTGGGGGCGGGAAGCAGGGCGGAATCCTTGCAGGCCGAAATACAGGGCAGGTCGTCGCACATGACGCAGGGGTTCTTTATCGCATCGATATAAGGCGTTCCCATTATCAAAAATCCCATTTTCTTGGGAGCCTTGACGATCGCGTCTTTCGGGCAGGCGTTGACGCATTCGTCGCACCGCGTACAAGCCTGAAGGAACTTCTGCTCCGAAACAGCCCCCGGCGGGCGGATCAAAGGGACGCGCTTAGTGATCTTGTCGACCGCATCGTTAACCTTATCAATTTTTTTCTGGACAGAATCCACCGCGGGCTTGGCGAAAAAGTGAATGCCCTGGCGGAGCAGGTTTCTCCGGTCGTACTCCGGATCGTCCTCGGGGTTCGGTTCCTCCTCTTCCTCAACGACTTCAACCGTTTCCGGTTCTTCAGCAACCGGGATTTTGGGTAGGGGTTTCTGTTCCTCTTTGGGGACATTTGTGCCCGTTTTCGGTTCCGGTTCGGGATCCGGACGGAATCGGTCCACCATCCTCTTGAAAAACCCCTTTTTTTCTACAGGGGCCGGGTCTAAAATCTCAACGGTTGGTTCCGATTCTTCCGCGTCAGGTTCCCCAACGGCCGGGTCATCCCCCGAGGCGATTTCCTGATCCTCTTTTTCGGAGGATTTCTTTTTCTTTATTTTGGCTTCTTCTTCCCCGATTTTATCGGCGAACTCCTCCAGCTTGCCGAAAGAGAAAAACCCCCTACGGGACATTTCCACCGGTTCGGCTTTGGGTGGTTCCCGGGTGGACGTTTCCCGGTCGAGACTCAGCGGGCTGACATCGGCGGAGGAGTGGTTACCCCTCTGGTCGGGGGAGATGAACTCGTCGTACGATTCCTTCTTAGGAGGAATTTTTTTGTTCTTGAACGTTTTTTTCGCAATTTTGTAACGGAACTGCATGTTCAGGTCCTGGTGAATTCTTGGGCAATGAAATTATAGTCGTGCCAGTTCTGCGAGTCGGCGTTTTCCAGCATGTATTCATCCATCGCTAGGACGAGGGGGTGCCCCTTGTTGACGAAGGACTGAACAGTCGGGTAACGGAGGATGAAAATAATCACTGCGATTTTGGCCAACTCAAAAATATTAGGGTCTTCCTTGAGTTGTTTGAATATTTCTTCCGCATTGTCGGAGGTGATGGACCGAAACATCTCTTCGGTTTTGCTTTCAAGGTCCGGGTGTTCGTCGCAGATTTTTGCGGTCTTTAACTGCAACTCGAGAATTTTGTCGTAGTCTGCCTGGTCGAATTCGCCTTCCATCCGGCCTTCATCCCAGACCGAGCCGTCCGCGGTCCTGCTTCCCGTCTCGTCCTTACGTTCGGCAGTTTCACAGAATGCCAAATTTGCCTCATCGAGAAGAATTTTGGCCATGGTTTCTACATCGGGTTCTTGTGGGTCTGCCATATCGTGTTCTTGAACTCCTTCTTAAGCAAGAATATTAATTTTTCCAGGGGGGAGCTTCCAAAGTTGGGACGCGTGCCTACGAAGCCTGTGCCGCCTGTGATTAAGGGTTTTTTAATGGTTTAATGATATCATTATCCTTAAATGAATCCCAACAGAAATCTGGATGTTATCGGGTGTCCGGGCTTTTTGAAACGGGGCGCGGGAGCGTTTGGGCGTGAAGGGATTTGCCGGAGTCTGCGATTTTACCCGGTGAGCGTTTTTAGCCCGACCCCGTTATGATAACATACCCGCATCGGATACTAAGGACGTTGATGAACGGTTCCTTTTAAAATCATAAATCCTTAAAAGTACAGGCCTGAATAATGAAAAAGGTCATGTTGTTATTTCCTCCCGAGTGGGTGCCGACGGCGCCTTACCTGGCTCTTCCGAGCCTGACGGCGGTGCTGCGGCAGAACGGGATCGAGGTCGTGCAAAAGGACATCAACGTCGAGATGTACGACCATTTCTTCACCCGCAAGTTCCTGGAATTCATCCGTGACCGCATCGAGGAGCAGTTGAAGATGTTCCGCGAAAAAACCCGCATGGGGGAAATGAAGGATGAGGACAAACAGTTGCGCGCGATGCTCAAAAACTACACGTATATCGACTTCGAGCACCATGTCAAAAAAGTCGAGCGTGCCAAGGAAATTATGCGCGGACCGGAATTTTACGAAATTGAAAAGTGTGAATGGGGGTTGAACGCGTTTCGGGAAGTCATGGAATATATCTCCGTTTCCTATTTTCCCGCGACGATCAATTTTTATCCTATTGAAAGTAATCTGAATGTATACCGCCCCTGGGTGTCGGAGGATTTATGGAAAGTACCCCACGATACCCAGGTCAATGTCTATGCCGATGTGTTCCGACAGCTGGTGGTTCCTGCGATTGAGGAGGAAAAACCGAATGTGGTCGGTATTTCGATTGGAACTCCGGTGCAGTTAATGTCGGGAATCACCTTTTCCACCCTGATCAAGGAAACCTTCCCGGATATCCATGTGACGGTGGGGGGAAACATCATCACCCGGCTTCGGGAAGAGCTTCCCAAGAAGGAAAAGTTTTTCGGCCGGGCATTCGATTCGATGATTTCGCACGAAGGCGAGCATCCGCTGGTGTGGCTGGTGGAAGCGTTGGACGGCAAGCGGCCCATGTCGGATGTTCCCAATCTCACATACCGGGACGAAGAATCGAGGCAGATCAGGGCCAATGAACTTTACCAGGAGCGGGTCAACGAGCTTCCCATCCCAGATTTCGACGGGTTGCCCTGGGGAAAATATTTTTCACCAGAAAAACTGGTTCCATATCTCGGGACGCGCGGATGCTACTGGGGCAAATGCACGTTCTGCGACCACGGTGCGGGCTATATCGACCAGTTCCGCGCCAAGCATGCAGAGCAGATCGTCGATGAACTCGCTCAGCTGAAAGAGAAATACGACGCCAAACATTTCCTGTTCACCGACGAATCGTTTCCTCCGGCACTCTTCGTCAAGCTCCCACCGATGATGATCGAGCGGAAACTCAATATCTATTGGACGACGCTGATCCGGTTCGAGGCCAGCCTGTTGGAACCGGAGATCTGGGATAAGGCTGCGGAAGCGGGCTGCCGTTCCCTTTATTTCGGACTGGAGTCGGCCAACGAAAGGGTCATCAAGCTGGTCAAGAAAGACACCAACATCGATGCCGCCATCATCAACCTGGAGCAGGCCAAGAGGGTGGGGATATGGAGCCATGTCATGGCGTTCTACGGTTTCCCCAGCGAAACCGAAGAAGAAGCCGGGGACACCCGCAACTTCCTCCTGGACAACCAGGACAAGGTCCATTCCGTCGAGATGTATTTCTTTGTCCTTTACAAACATGCTCCTGTGTTCCAGGATCCCAGCGTGTACAACATCCACGTCAAGGAGAATCCGGAACACGACCTGGCTCTGGATTTTTATTACACGCCTGAATCGGGACAGACCACCGAAGAGGCCATGTCCCGCTACGAGAAATTCTACCGCGACGATTTCGATCCCTGGGCCCTGAGGATCAACGCACGGGAGCACGTCTTTCTTTACATCACCCACTACGGCACCAACGCCCTTCCTGATCTGTATATCAAGAATCAGGAGGAATCCAACCGCGAGTTCGCCCCCGAAGTCATGATGTAGCCCCGCAACGTGGCGAGGAAACGGGAAAAACTTTCTCTCGCGGTCAGAAAGTTAAAGGTATTGCTATAAGGCTTCGCCATTTGCCCCCACGGCAATTAGGCCAGCGTGACGCTGGACCTAACAGGATACAGATTGCCCCCAACTATCATCGGTAGCTCAATGGGTATTAGCTAATTCCTTGCCTGCGTGGCGGAACGGGTATTTACCACCATTTTTAGTTGGGACGGGAGAAATCGCGGATGGGGATATCGGGAATTTTTATGGGCTCGTCAATTTTGGGTGTCGGTGGTGTTTCTTTTTTCTTGATGACTTTTTCCGCCATGAAAATGGTGAGCTCTTCGTTGATCAGGTTCTCCGGACACATCTTAAGATGCTGGCGAAAGAAGGGCATGTTCATGACCGGATCGGAGTACAGACAGTCGAGTCCGTAGAACTCGAACAATCCCTTGATGGGCCGGGGACCCGCCAGAAACAGGATGCCATCCGGAAGTAGGGTGTCCACCACCGCTTTTATAATCCCTTCGCAGGCGATTCTGTCCTTGTAATACATCAGGGGAATCCATTTGAAGACCATGTCGTATTTTTCCTTGTACGCGTCCATCAGGTGATCCTTTTCCGGCATGAAGGAAACTTTCTTGAGGTTGTCGAGCTGGTTGCGCGAGACGGCGTAGTCCCACAACTGCCGGGCGTTTTTCTGCGCCAGTTCCGCATCGCTGAACAGGACCGTGTATTCCCGTTCTCGGGTACAGTCGACGCAGCCCGCCGTCACCATGTCGAAGGTGTGGATGAGAACCTTGTTGAGTTTCTCCAGTTTTGCGGGCATCGCCGGAGACATTTCCATGTAGTAAAGGATCTGGTCTAGGGCCAGAGGTTGCAAAGCGGACTCATCAATCTCGGACCGGCCGTCCGGATAAAAAGGGACGGTATAAAGCGATTTCACAGGGTCCACCTCAGGGGGGAATCCATTGAAGAACCATTCCCAGTTGAACGGAAACGTGGGCCGGACGGGGGCCTGCGTGGGGTTGGGGGCGATCCTCCATTCAAAAGCAAGCGGTAGCTCCCTGGAGAGTTCGCCGTCGACCAGTATCAGGGAGTTGACGGTAACCTGTACCTCTCTCTGGCATGAGGGCTTGCCGCCGTGAGCGTGGTTGATGAACGGGGTCGAAACAGGGTCGTCGAAAACCGTGACCTTATATAGAAAATGATCCTGTACCGTGACACACACCCCGTGCTCTTCGTTGAAGAAGCGCCAGGGCGGGTTGGGCTTATGCGACCATAAAACTTCATGGGAACGGTTGGTGTCCATGAATAGACGCAGGATGTCTTCTTCGCCCTCCGGAGCCGAGGGAGTGAAAAACGCCGAGAAAATTCTAAACGCCGCGGCGGAAGGGTAGGTGGGTAGACCTCGGTATCTTAAAGGTCCGAGCTTTTCCTCGCGGCTCTGGTCCTCATACAGGCCCCAGATGAATTCGAACACGGCTCCTCCGCTTCCCGGCAGGGTGGATTGAAACAGTTCCACCACGGGGATCGTTTCCAGCCGCGCCCAGTTTAAAGAAAACATGTAGCTGATGAAGATGGGCTGGTCGAACGTTTTATTCGGCAGGGCATACAGGCCATCCTTGGTGAGGCGGACGTCGTATTTGCCGTCGCCCAGGGGAACCAGGTTTTGGTCCCTGTAGAAATACTTCACCTCCGAGAGGGGGACCCTCCACACTTCCGCCGCTTTTTCCCGCAGAAAATCCAGAGTCATATTTTCCCAGCCCGGCTGGTCCTTGATGTTGATCTGGTTCTCGAAGGTCCGGGCCTTAGGGAGAATGCCGATCCATTGTTTGCAGTCCAGTTGGGCCCGCGCAGAAAGCAGGACCGTTTCGTTGGAATCCTCGTCCTTTCCCCATTCCGCTTCATGCAGGGGGGTGCCCTGCGGGTCGGTGCACAGGAATCTTCTTCCCTCATTATTATAAAAGACCATGTGGCCTGTGGGGTAGACCTTGACACGGGTGGTGGCTAAACTGGGAGCATCCTTTTCGTGCCAGCAAACACTGCCCTCACTTTCGGTTCGGTTCAATTTGGGAAAGCCGGTTTGAATGGCTTCCACCGCTCCCAAGTTGGCCGGGAAAATGACGGATTTGGGACGTGTTAAAGCAGCTAGGATTTTTTTCTCTTTTGACACGGATCGTCCTGTTAATGTTATAAATTATGGGAAAGAAAGATTATAGGGACCTTGTTGGGATTTTGTCAATATTACCCCATTCGGCTGCTCGCCGCGGTGGCGGCCTGCCACGCGGGCAGGGAAATTTGCTAATAGGTTCTAGAGCAAGCGATGATCGCTGAGCGCGGGACAAAGTTTAACTTATTGGGTCCAGCGTCACGCTGGGGCTTGGCCCGGTTTCCCTCATTGCAAAGGCACCCACAGGGTACCAGGATGGGGGAGGTTTTCCATGCGGGGTGGCTTATATGCTTAACAAGTATGAATGGTTTCTTTTGTTGATACAATAAAGACATGCCATTAAAGATTGCCTTAGTCAATATGCCGTTCGGGTTTCATAATTTACCTATCGATCCAGCTGGGGACTCTGTCCACCGTGTTGAAGACCCATGGCTGCTAGGTAAAAAGTCATTACCTGAACCTCTATTTCGCCGCAAAGATCGGGTTTCCCGGAGAAACCGATGAAGACTATCGCCAGCAGATAAAGTTGATCAAACTCCTTTTGCATCTCCCGCCTCCCGAGTGCGTGGGAAACTTATGGCTGGAACGGTTCAGCCTGTATTTCATGCTTCCCAATGAATACGGTATCAAAATCAAAGGGCCCTAGGAAGCGTATCCCTGTGTATGACAACGGCGATATCGACTTGTTCAAGATCGCTTACGATTTTGAATTTGAGACCGAAACCCGAATCGACCCCGAGTTGAGGGCGGAACTGTTCGAAATTGTGGAAGAATGGCAAAAAAGGCACCAATCCGAGGAGTAGCCCTACCTGATATTTACCAAGTCCATGGATTTTGAACCGTCTCCTACGGGAGGTCTGAGGTCTATTGAGGGCCCGGTGAAAACCCGGTTCGAAGGTTACCCCGCCTGGATACCGTATTCTGTAAATGAAGCCCCGAAAACCCTGGACCAGATTCAAGCCCACCTGCGTGAAAAGGGCATTGAAGAAAACTGGGCAGACACGGCGAAAGAGATGGTCTTCCATCTGGAGGAACAAGGGATTCTTTATCGAGAACGAGGGAAATACCTCACCCTAGTCCAGCCGCATAATTCAAATCTATGCCGGGCCCCCGGTCTGGCTAAGTCCAGACTATTTTCCCAATCCAACAAAAAACCCGCCGGAATTTCTTGCAACATATCCCTATTTGAAAAAAATCGCTCGGTTGACAGTTGAGGAGGGTCCCCATATAATTGTCCTTCTTATCTACAGGATAAATCGGGAGTTTTGCAGGTCTCCCCCATTGAGGGGCCGGGCCGGGCCACGCCCGAAGGGAATAGGTCGAACCGTTTATTTGCGTTCAGTAATTATTGAATATAAGTCAGAGTTTCAGCCATTTCCCCCCGCCCGCGTGGCGGGCCGTTTTGTGTTTGAAAACAGCTCAAGTGTAATTTAAATCATCAACTGGACATTGGACCATGGACAAAGGAAGAAAGTTTGAGCAACTGGGTTTTGAAAGTTTGAAAAACAACAATCTTAAAGATGCCGAATCCAACTTTTTACAGGCTCTGAAACACATGGAGACGGCGGGGGACGAAGTCGGCCAAGCCTATGTCCTGGGCAACCTGGGTAATATTTGTTTTCAGCGCCGCCATCTGGATTTGGCGGAAGATTACTATTCTAAATCCCTGGCCTTAATGGAGCGTGCCAAGGATACGAAGGGAATTGAAAGTTCCTTAGGGAACCTCGGCAGCGTACTCTTTTGTAAAGGAAGTCTGGAGCAGGCGGAAGAAAACTACCAGAAAGCTCTCAAGCTCTTGGAGGATGCCAACGATTCGGCAGGCCAGGGAATCTATAATGAATATCTGGGAAACATATACCTCAAACGCGATGACTTCGAAAAGGCGGAAGATTTCTTCAAGCGGTCCCGCTCGTTTATGGACCTGGAAAAGGACGAGGCGCGCATCCAGCAGCTCGACGAAAAAATAAAATCCCTTCAGAATCACCCCCAATACCTCAAGAAAAAAGAAGAGGCCCTGCTGACGGTCATCGACAACCTGTCCCAGGAAAAAGATTCGCAGGATTTATTGACAAAACTTCAGGAACTGGAGGAGATCTATTACCAGTGGGCACGCATGGATAAAGTTGCGGAGGTCACAGAGAAATCCATCGCGATATTTGAAAAAGCCGGCGACAAGCATTCCGCGGGGATCTGCTACGGAAACCTGTCCAGTATTTTTCTTCAACTGGGGGTTTCGGGGCAGACGCCAAAACTCGATGAAGCGGAAAAACACTGCCTGAAAGCCATTGAGATCATCGAGCCTGGCCAAGACAAGAGCAGGCATTCCTATTTGCTGGGCAGCCTGGGAAATATTTACCTGCATAAGAAGGATCTGGAAAAAGCCTGGGAATGTTATGAGAAGTCCCTTTCCGTCATGAAAGAGTTGGGCGATCGGTTGGGGGAAGCGCGCGGTTATGCCAACCTAGGAAATGTCAAGCACCTGCAAAATGATCTCGACGCCTCTCTGGAGCAAAATAATAAGTCCCTGGAATTGATGGAAAGCCTGGAAAACCGCCCGGGAATCGCCCAGCAATGCGAGGCTCTGGGAGATATTTATCTCAAAAAGGAAGAGTTGGAGAAGGCGGAAGAGTATTTCACCAGGGCGAGCCGTCTGTTCGACGATATGAAAGACTCCGCAAGCGTCAGGCAGGTCCAGGATAAGCTGGTGTATATCATGGGCCAGCCCAAATATCTCGACAGGCGGCGGGTGGAAATCGAAGAAACTTTAAAGAAGCCGGAAGTGGAGAAAAACGATGAGCAAAAATCTTTTCTGCTGGAAGAGCTGGGCAACCTGCATTTTCTTGCCAACGATATCGACAAAGCCATAGAGATTCTGAATCAGGCCCTATCACTCCAGGAAAAACTGAATTATAAGTCAGGCATGGGGAGCACCCTCGGAAACCTTGGCGGTATTTACCTGAAAAAAGAAGATTGGGACAATGCGGAAAAAAGCTATTCCCGGGCCCTCCAGGTCAAAGAAGAAATAAATGAAACCGAAGGATTGTTCGATCTGCACAATAGCCGCATCAACTGTCTGCTCATGGCCAATCAGTTGGTCAAGGCCGAGAAAATCCTCAAAAAATCCATCAAGACCCATCAGAATTCAGGGAATGCGGTGGCGTTGATGAGCGATTATCGGAATATGGGGAACCTGTGTTTGCAGAATAGGGACTGGGCCGGGGCGGAGCAGCAATATTTAAAAGCTCTGGATATAAATACTAAGGCCGGTAACAAAAGAGAAATGGCGGAAGACTACCGTAACCAGTGCAACCTGTATTTACAGAAAGAGGGTTGGGCCGACGCCGAAAAATACGGTCTCAAGGCGTTGGAAGTTGCCGAAGAGCTGGAAAGTAATCGGGATATTTGTCATGACAGCCGTGTCGTCGCCAGGATTTATTCGGAGAAAAAGGACCGGAAAAACCAGGAGAAGTATTACCTGAAAGCCCATGAGGCTTCCAAG
Source organism: Nitrospinota bacterium (assembly GCA_036339675.1). GTDB lineage: Bacteria > Nitrospinota > Nitrospinia > Nitrospinales > VA-1 > JAYZAN01. The sequence continues at coordinate 533 of JAYZAN010000042.1, read as the reverse complement.
GCCATGAATATCCCCAGAGAGATCTGTATCGACCTGAGAAACCTGGGAGAATTTGCCATGAGCCGAGGGTACCGGGAAAAAGCCAAACAATTTTTCCAGGAAGCCTTCGATTTGTCCAAGACTTTGAACGATAAAAAAGAGCATGCCAGGGATTATAGAAATCTGGGCAACTTAAATTTCAATAATGGCAACCGTGGGGAAGCAGAAAAGCAGTATTTGCAGGCGCTTGCTCTCACACAGGAAGTCGACGATAAAGTGGGAGCGGGGCAGGATTACACGTATCTGGGAAATCTCAAATTTAAAAGCGGCGAATTTGAGAAAGCCGAAGACTATTTTAACAAGGGGAGCGAATGTTTTCATGAAGCCGAAAGCTGGATGAATCTTGTGCACCTGTTTTTGACCGTTGCCCGGATGGAGTTGGTGGTGAGCAGGATGGAATCGGTGGATAAATACCTCGAAAAAGCCCGCAAGGTAGCCGAGGAAATGGGAAATCCGGAGCACATCCTAGAGGTTATTGACGAGATCGAAAAATC
>JAYZAN010000041.1:0-10191 GCA_036339675.1 Nitrospinota bacterium | reverse complement strand
CATTCCGATTCGTCAAGGAATTTGTTCTGAAGGTGGGGGCCCATCTTTATATTTTCCCTGACGGTGCCAGGAAGAAGGATCGGTGTCTGAAAAACCATTCCGACTTTTCGTCTCAAGTCGACCGAATGAATTTCGCTCACGTTCCGGCCAGTCAGAAAAATTTCTCCTTCATCGATGGTTTCCAACCGATTCAGGCATCGGAGCAGTGAGCTTTTGCCCGAGCCAGAGGGACCCAGAAGAACCAGAATTTCGCCACGTTCGAGTTTGCAGGAAACGTCTTTCAGAACCGCTTTCCCCTTGTTAAGGGAGACGCCAAAAACTCTTAACAAGGGGGATGCCAGCACCATAACTTAATGTCAATCCAGTTTTGAGATGTATTTTTCCGCATCTTTCTTCGCAAGGACCCGGAGCATAGCCAGATCCAAACCTTCAAGACAGTACAAAACGCGGATTTTCCCGACACGCAATCGGTAAAAGATATTCTTTTTGCCTTTTATTTTTTAACTAGTTTTTTTCGGGGAAACGGATTGCTACGGATCGATTGCAAATCAATTTGCGCCAGATGTTCGCGTGTCCTGTACGGCTATCTGACGTATTCGAACATACGTTTGACGCATTGAAGCGCTTTTTTCTGAACTTCAGGCGACAGTTCGATGGCCTGCTCCGGGCGGGGATGTTCCAGGGTATTCAGAATATCTTGGAGGGAATTGGATTTCATGTAGCGGCAGGTGGTGCAACTGCCGACGAATTTCTTTGTGGGAAACTCGGACTGAAGGATTCCGGTCAGCCCGCATTCGGTGAGAAGAAAGAACGTGTCGCGATCGGATTTCCTGACATGGTCGAGCATTCCCGTGGTGCTGCCGACAAAATCCGCTTTCCCTACCACCCCAGCGTGGCATTCTGGGTGGACCAAAACTTCCACTCCGGGGAAGTTGCCGCGGACTTGGTCCACGCTTTCCGGAGCATATTCCTCATGCACATAACAGGTCCCGTCGTACACCTCGATGGTTTTTTCCACCCCTTTGTCCCTGAGGTGGTTGATGACATTTTCTCCCATCAGCCGGTCGGGAAGAAAATAGATCCTGTCGTTTTCGATCCGCTCGACAATGGCATACACGTTGGATGAAGTCACGCAGACATCGCACAGGGCTTTAACTTCCGCTGTGGTGTTGATGTAGCAGACAAAGGTATATTCGGAATATTCTTTGCGCAGCCTCTGAACATCGGCGGCGGTGATCCCATCCGCCAGGGTGCAGCCTCCATAGGGATTGGGATCGAGAACGATCTTTCCGGGGTTGAGGATCTTCGCGGTCTCGGCCATGAACCGCACAGCCGAAAAGACGATCACCTCCGCATCGGACTCCAGCGCGGCTTTGGACAACCCGTAAGAATCCCCGGTGAAATCCGCCACCCCATAAAGAATTTGCGGGGCCACATAATTATGGGCGAGGATGATGGCGTTTTTTTCCCGTTTGAGTTCTTCGATCCGGCTTATCACGGGCAAAAGCGACTGGCAACTGTCTTCGGTAAACCGGCAGATGGAATTGCCGACCTGGATATCTTTTAATTTATTATAGAGTTCTTGTGCGCTTACCATGGAATCATCCGGGAGGCCACTTCATGGGCCTGCCGCCCAGTAGGTGGTAATGAATATGAAATACGGATTGACCAGCGCCTGCGCCACAGTTGACCACCAATCGAAAGCCGGACTTGTCAATATCCATTTCTATCGCCAAGTGGTTGGCGACACTGAAAATCGAACCGATCATTTCATGGTCCTCCTCCTGAATTTCCAGGATAGTAGAAAAATGCTTCTTGGGGATTATCAAAAGATGCACCGGCGCCTGGGGGATGATGTCCTTGATGGCAATAATCCGGTCATCTTCAAACAGCATTTCAGAGGGAGTTTTCTTCGCGGCGATATGGCAAAACAGGCAACCGGACATGATCTTCCTCGCAGTTGTTTACAGGGCTCGCTTTATACCCAAGTTATTAACAATATATCAAGTTAATCTTTCATGGACCACTCTTTTACTTTTCCTGGAATACATGGCGATCAGATCGGCGATTACAAATCCATCTGTTTCAAGTAGGTCTGGATTTCATCCTTATAGGAATTGAAGGGGTCCAGCATCAGGAAGGGTTCCTCATTTTTGCTCAGGCGGAAACCGATCCAGTCGATGAGGTACCCGGTCTGGTTGTCCATCAGGCATTTGATCAATTCGCCCCTGCCATGAGCCCGGGTTCCCCGCGGAGAGGATGTTTTAGAATATTCGATGGCGGCATCGGTGGTTTTCCTGTAGGCATCACCGCTTTCTTCTAGTTCCCAATACAGCCCACTGTTCTTGTTCAGATTGTGATATTCAAGATCGAGGCTTTTCAGCCAGGGATCGTTCCATTCGAGGTTTTCTTCTTTTCTGAATTCGTTCAGCATCCAATATTTATTGGCCCAGTCGACGCGGCCCAAAACCGCCTCAGGTCCTTTAGGCAAATCGTTCAGAACCGATTCCCAGACTTCAAGGATCCAATCGATTTCATTGCTGGTACCGGAAAGATTTTTTTTGGCCGCCTGCAGAATGTCCCATTGGAGTTCCAGCGCGGTCGTGATGCGGCCGTTCCTCAAGGGTACTTCCCATTTGAACTGCGAATCCCTGGAAATGGTACGCATGGCTTTGACAGAATCTTCCAGAATCCAATCCTGATCGGTCACTCCTCGTTCTATGAGTTCCAGCATCAACGCGGTGGTTCCCATTTTCAGGGCGGTGGAGAATTCCGCCATATTGGAGTCTCCGACGAGCAGATGAATCCGGCGGAACTTGCTGGGGTCGGACAAGGGTTCATCCCGGGTGTTGACAATGGCGCGGTTGTATTGGACCCATCGGTAAAATTCGTTGGGGATATGATCGGCTCTTTGTGAAATCTGGAAATCGACGTCCTCATCAACATCCAGGGAACCCGTGCCCTCCCAGTCCCTGAAAGGATGCGGGTTGCAGGCTCCGATTCGCCCCGCCCCGCAGTAAATCTGTCTCGTGACCAGGAATGCGGAAAGGAGTTTCAGGTTATCCCGTTCGTCAAACGGGAATGCCCGGCTCACCAGATAGTTTTCATGGCAACCGAAGGTCGCGTTGTTTTCCAGATCGACGTTATTCTTGATGATGGAAACCTGGTCGGCCCAACCCAACTGCTCCAGAGCGTCCTGGATCAAATTGTCCCCCGCCCGATCATAAGTGATTAAATCGACAAGCGTGGAACATTCCGGAGACGCATATTCCAGGTGCCCCATATCCAGGTAGAGCCTTCCACCGTTGGCCAGAAACCCTCCATTGCCGGGAGGCTCGTCATTGGCGCGGTAATGCAAGTCGAGCACTCCCAGCCTCATGGAAAAAATATGGTTCTTGATGTGGTTGGCCACCTCAACCGGGTCCATCTTGAACTCGTTTTCCCTGATCAGGAGTCCATACTCCGTCTCGAGGCCATATATCCGGTTTTTCATGATTTCACCAGCGTGGATTTCAATTTTTCAATTTCCCCGGACGACAAAGGCCGGTAAAGAGATTTTCGCTGCACCGTTTTAGAAAGCACGGCGCCCTCCAGATACCATTTATCAAACGCCTCTTTTAAAGTGGACGGGATATCCTCTGTGTCCTTTTCTTCTTCTGCGTCTTTGTTGGCGGAGGATTTCCTTGCCCGTTCCCAGATTTTACAAACCTCCTTAAGAGCCTTCGCCAGGGTATAGGTCGAAAAAGACTGTTGATCGATCTCCCGGGTGATGGCGTCTCTCATTTTCACGTCTCCGGCGACCACGGCGCCATTCTGAAACGTCTCCCAGTATCCATCATAATTCAACCGGTAAAAATGCGGCTGGTCATCGAAATCGATCTCCACCAGCAGCAACTGGATGAGATACGGAGCGCGCATGACTTCTTCAAAGTTCTGCTTCAAAGACGGAGCAATTCCGAATTGAAGGAGCCTGGCGATCGTCACATCCTGGTCCGAGCGGTTGAACCCTTCCAGGTGCGCCATTTCCAGAAGGGTCATGCGAAGTTTTTCCACGTCGGCGGGATGCCCCAGTCCTCCAAGGGCGATCCGGTCGTACACTTCGAAAATTTTCCCAGGTTGCGGAGAAAAACCCAGGAGAAGAGCCCCTTCATCATAAGGAACCGCGATGACCGGTTGTCCCTTTTGCAGTTTTTCCTGGACATAACTGTGGCGGGTGGAAATCGCTTCCATCCAGCGGAACGGTTCTTCGAACATATCAGGTTCTCTTCATGGAGTTCTGGTACAGGTCTGCCATCTCGCTGTCGGGAATAAACTGGTACCCGGATTCAGTAATCGTAGCAATGATGGGAAAGATTTTTTCTTCCGGGCGGGCGTGCCCGGTGGCAGAGTCGAACTGGGCAGCGGTTTGCAGCAACCGCGTGGCCAGAGAAGCGGCATCGTCCTTCCCCCGTTTGGCAAGGGGCTTACTCCCCCAGAGATCTTCGTGTTCCATAACCCCCCGGATCATCGGAGAACCCGATCCGGTAGCGACATGGGTAAAAATCTGGAACTCCGCTCCCAATATGTCGTAAAAATATAACAATGGTTTTTTCTTTTTCACATCATAGGTGGCGAATATCGGGCTCACCATTCCCACCCCCTGCATTGCCATTCCCGCATTTTCCTTCAACAATCGCGAAAGGGCACGCACTTTCCCCTCGGTACTCATGATCTGAAGCTGGGAACGCCTGTAATACTCGAAATTGTGTGCAAGAATACGTGCCATCTCGAAGGCAGTCGCCGGGACCCCGGCGATAGCCATCACGGAGAAATCGTCGATGGGAATCACCTTGTCGCACAGTTCATACATGATACTGTTGCCGGCGGTAGCACGCCGGTCCCCGGCGATGAGGACACCATCTTTAAAATGAAACGCCAGCACCGTGGTTCCCTGGGTTAAAGGAACTTCGGTTTTGCCGGAACTGGCCTCCAGGCCGGTTTGCCATCGGTATCCGGACCGGGTCAGAAGGTCCAGGAAATCCCCTGAAGAAGGGTTGGTTGCATTCTCGTTCATTGACCTGTCCGCTGTTTATAACGCTCTGATTGTTTCGGGTCCACCCGTTTCATGCGCTTGAGCAGGTTGTCCCGGCCGGGCCGGGACACATCGGGGCTGGATGGGCCACTGTCCTTTCGATCCGGGCCGGACTCCTTTTTTTCCTCTCGTCTTAAGGGATCGTTCATATCCATGCGAATTGCTCCTTTTTAGAATTTAGCAATCGTTCCACATCGGCAAAGGTGACGACATCCGACAGGTCAATAAATTCCCCGTTGGTGAACTCAACCCCCGTCCAATGTATGCTCTTAATATTATCCCGCTCGTGCCGGACCATCTGACCGCGAATCATCGCGCGGGTGTCTTCGGGAGGATGGGTCACGGCATGCACGATTTCCTCTTCCGACAACAGATTATACACACAACCTTCCTGTTCCAATCCCCTGTACAATCCCCGTTCCGGGTCGAGATTATGATATTCAAGGTCCAGGCTCTTAAGCCAGGGATCGTTCCAACTCACCTTTTCGTTCTCCATAAACTCCGTAAAGAGTTTTTCTTTAATGGCCCAATCGATACGGTCAGAAAGTTTTTCGGGACTGTCCCTCAGTTCTTTCAGGGTCCTTTCCCATTCATGGATGACCCAGTCCCATTCCTTCCGCTGGCCCTCAATATTTTTTCGTACCTGGGCCAGATAGGCCTCCTGGATTTCAAGCGGGGTGATGGTGCCTCCGAATTTTCGATTCAAGAGAACGGTTCCACTTTTGTCACGAGAAACTTTTTTCACATCCCCCACCGGATCTTCAAGGGCATGGGTGTTGGACAACCTGCCTTCCCCGATGAGAGTCAGGACCAGCCGCGTGGCACCCACCTTCAAGGCTGTGGCGTAGGCGGACATATTGGCATCACCGAGAATAAGATGAAGCCTCCGGTATTTCTCGCGCGATGCGTGCGGCTCATCTCGGGTATTGATGATCGGCCGCTGGGTCATGGTCTCTATGTTGAGCACCGTCTCAATAAAATCAGACCTCTGTGACAACTGCAGTCCGGAAAAATGATTTTCTTTGCGGCCTTCAAATCCTATCTTGCCGGCACCCGCATACAACTGCCGCGTGACGAGGAAGGAAACCAAACCATCCACCCAGCGGTCGAAGGGAAGGTCGCGGTGGATCAGGTAATTATCATGGGTGCCGTAACTGTGGCCGCTGTAGTCCGTATTGTTTTTATAAATCTGCACGGCATTGGACCCGAGATCCTCGTTTCTCAACCGGGCGCATTCCGCAACAATTCTTTCACCCGCTCCATCATGCGCGACAAGCTGAAAAACACTGCTGCATTCCGGAGTGCTGTATTCGGGATGGGTGTGATCGTTATAAAACCGGGCGCCATTGACCAGCACACGGTCGCTCTTCATTTCCCAATAGGAATAGGGCCGCTTTTTGTCCTCGGCACAAAACTCATCTTCCTCTTCATCCTGGGCCAGGGAATGAACTTTAAATCCTCTCTGGTCCAGATGCATGCTTTCCCTAGAGTAGGTCCATCCGCGAAACGTGCTGGGAAGCTCGCACCGCTTGAGCAGGCGCATTGACTCTTCCACGGGATCCGAATCGGCAACGTCTTCACGGATGATGCCGTATTCTGTTTCTATTCCTAAAAGGGGAACTGTTTCACTCATATGATTGATCGGTCCATGGTTTGTGTCGCCGCCCTGTCAAAATCGTTGGGCCTGCGGACACGAACCACATGGCGCGGGTCCATATCCAGCAATTGCAGCCAATCTTCCATATTCGATTCGGTCGGGAGTAAACTGCTCTCGGTAAATTCCGTTTCCAGGGACCGCAGAAGATCATCCACCTTTATTCTCAATTCCTCTCCCAAAATGGCGCGTTCGATGGCCTTTTCCTTGGATCGTTTAACAATGCCTTCTATCACCGCGCCGGAGATGAAATCCTTCCAATACATCTTTTTAAATTCTCCGTTTCTCAGGGTGAGGACGAGGATTTCCTGGTTTTCCGACCGCTTAAAAAGTTTCCCCAGGAAAGGCTCCGCCATCCCAACGAAATCGTGTTCCATGGGGAGGTTGTCTTTCAGGTAGACACGCAAAATGTCCCGGCATTCTTCCCGGCCGGGACGACCCACCTTTATTTTCCGGTCGATCCTGCCTGGCCTCAATACGGCCGGATCGATGAGGTCCGGGCGGTTGGTCGCCAGGATCACCACCGTATCGCGCAACGATTCTATGCCGTCCATCTCTGCACAAAACATGGGGACGAGCGTATTGGTGATATTGCTACCCCGAAAAGCCTGCCGTGTTCCAAGGACCGATTCCGCCTCGTCGATGAATATGAAGGGAATTTCCCCTTTTTCCTTATACCCCCGCGCCTTTTTAAAAATTTCGCGGATTTTTCTTTCCGATTCTCCCAACCACATGTTGAGGATTTCAGGGCCCTTCACATGGATAAAGCGGCCTTCAAGGTTTTTACTTTCCTTGTCCGCAAGCTTTTTAATGATATCCGTAAGAATAGCTTTTCCGATCAGGGTTTTTCCGCAACCCGGAGGACCATAAAACAAAAAGCCTTTCGGCAATTTGTATTCCATGCGGTCGAGAATCTCCCCATGCAGGATGGGGTATTCAATGACTTTTCGAACCTGTTCGATGATTTTTTCCTGCCCGCCGACCTGGCTCCATTCGACCATGGTGTAATCGTCCTCCACCAAAGAGGTGGACTCGCGTTTGGGAAGTTTACCGATAATGACGCGTTGATTGGGATCGAGAAAGACTTCCTCACCTTCTTTGATGGAGGAGGCTTCCAGTCCCGGTTGCACGGACACGATCGATTCTGTATTTCCGGTCCCTCCCGTCACCAGCCATTGGCCGTCAGCAAGGCGGCTCGACAGACGGAAAAGGGGTCCCTGCTGCGGCGGGGGCAGCTTGTATATGACCACGAACCCTTCATTCAGGGCCACTTGGTCCCCAGGTTTTAGGGGTTCTTTCTCAAGAAGTTCGGGTGAAACCGCCGCCTGGTATTCGGTCCCCCCGGTCACCAGCCGGTATAAGTCGTCCTCGCCCGGTCCCAGAATTGTACCTATCCTGTGGGCCGGGGCTTTCAGTTTCCGGATGGCCTCTTCAAGAGTTTTGATTTTTAACGCATATTGCTGAGCCAACTGCTGGGCCTGAAACAGCGCGTCCCGGAGGTCAAAAACCATCTCCTGCAATTTCGGTTGATCGGCGGTGGCATCGAGAATCTGGTCGATCAGTTCTATAATATGGGTCTGGTCTCCCATTAATAAATCCTTTGAAATTAATGAGTATATCAATTGTATGATTAATAAATTTTAAAGGTCAAGCTATTTGTATAAAAGGGTCGTGCGGGCCTGGGGACCGTAAAAAAAGGATACGCCCCCAGTGTGCTAAAATCGCTTAGTGCAATAAAATTCAATATATTCTCCCGCTTTTTCATCATTTGCGTCCAGATACATATTGTCTTAAATCAGAAAACCGTGTTAAAAAACAATATATTTTTAAATTAGACCGCCGATTCGCCGGGCTATTTTTCACAGCGCATCAAAACTGGATATGTCGGAAGTCCATAATCAACAACAAATTCAAAAGTGCGTCGTCAGTTTCAGCCATGACCGGTATGAATCCCGGGGAAAAACCACACGCCTGGCCATTGCCAAGGCCCGCGGTGAAATCAAGGCGAGGAAAAAAGGCATCAGCCACCTCATATTGCGGGCCAGGGACGATTCCATAGATCAACTAAAATTTTTGTTCCTCATTCATGGTATTCCCATCGTTTGTTATGCCATGGAAAACCTTTTGAATTCCAGTTTGAAAGAGATTGTAGTGGTCGGATCACCAGAAGTGGAACATGTGCTTGAATCCTACCTCGACACTGTCGGTTCCAACGGGAAAAAAGTAACCTTTCTCCGGGAAGATCTGGAAAACCTGAGTCTGCTCAATACCCTCGCCCTGGGGCGAAGTAAACTGCATTTGGAATCAGATGAAATGGTCCTGTTTCAACCCGGCGATCTGCCTTTCATGTACGATATCGAAAAAGTGCTAAAAGACCCGGACCTTGAGAACTTCAACCTGATCTTGTGGCTGAATTCCAGGCACAAAATGTTTTCCCGATTTATGGACGAGCCGGACAGCGAGTTCGTGCAACGCAACTACCACTACCGCGGGATTATGGAAGAAGAAAACGAACTTCACGAAATCAAGGAACCCAATATTTATCCCATCAACCTTAAAGCGGTCGAATCGGACATTATTGAATACCTCCATTCTTCCAGAAAAGACGGCAATATCCTGAAAGCCGGTTTCAAAAAAGCGCTAGGCATGCCGATAAGGTTGCTGCGTCTGATTCCAGTACTGGCCTACCACATAATGAATTTTCGTTCCGATCTCAAACAGTTCCGCAAAAGCGACAGTTATCAGTTCGGGATGCATCGGGATAATTTTCATCGCGGGGCCTCCATTCTATTGAACACCGAGTTCACCACCAAGTTTCATGACGACCCCGCTTTCGTATCCGATGTCGATGCCTTGGAGGATTGGGAGGATTTTGAAGCGCTCACCCATCATGCGCACACGCTTTACGGCGAAGAAGGATTGTCTAACATTCACCCGAAAGGGGATGAACTGATGGAATTTAGGGAACGGTCCATGCCCGGATTGAAAAAGAAACTTCCCATGTACGCTGATTTTCCCGCCTACATCAACAATCTCTATCGCGAACTTGATATGGGCTATGTTCCTTTTGACACCGAAGGGAATTTTATCTCCGCAAAAAACTCCGGCACCGTCAAGCACGCGTTTAACTGGTATAGCGCTAAATGCGGAACGCTGAAAGTAAAAAGCGAGTGACTCATAGAACCTAGCCACCAAGACCCTCCCCGGAATCCGGTTACAGGCTTGCCTCATTGTCGTTTATTGTATAAAGTGGATAGAGTGCATGGGAGGAATAAACCTTGGAAAAAGAAAGTCTTCTCAACCAGACCCGGTTGGACAGGTTTATTTTACTGTCCTTCATACTGCACCTGATCGTCATTGTTATTCAGGGAATCCTCCCTGCCCATGTTTCCACTCCTCCCCCGCCTCCCCCTATTAAAGTAAAATATATCGAACCAAAAAAACCCGAATCCTTTCTGAAAAGCGG
>JAYZAN010000040.1:0-24894 GCA_036339675.1 Nitrospinota bacterium | reverse complement strand
TATTGTTTCCGTACAATCCGTCCCAAGGATCCAGAAAACAGTTCCATCCCCGTATTCCGGTCCATTGAAGATGGCGGCTTTCCCCCCTGGTAATCGCGGGAAGGAATCATCGTCTCAAAACCCGGACCAGGAAAAAATCGGTTCGGAGATCTCACACCAGGCGAAAAAACTTGGAGAGCTTCAGAACGGATATTCGAAGCAGGTGTGGGCTAAAATCGCCGCAGCGAAACACTACCCGCGAATTGCCAGAAAAAGGGGTTACGAGGGGAAACCCGTCATTTCCTTTATCCTCCGTCAGGACGGGGAACTGGCCGAGCTAACCATTATCGAACCATCCCTTTACACGGTACTCGACCGGGCGGCTTTGGAAGCTGTCCGGAGTGCCGTTCCCTACCCCCCCTTCCCAAAGCTCCTGAATCGCAAATCTATTCGATTTCAACTTCCTATTTCTTATACACTGGATAAACCATGAACCTGATGCCCAAAACTGTTTTTCTGCTTGCTGCCTTATTTGTGGTTTCCGTAGATGCTTCTGGGGAGACCATTCAAGTAGACGTAAATTTTGACGGAAAAATGGACCAATGGCATCATAATTCCGAAACCGGGGAAACCATAAAAATCGAACATGACAAAAACGGGGACGGGAAAATCGACCAGATCGATTTTTATGAACGCAATAAAACTCCTGTCCGAGTCCACCTGGACAGAAACTTCGACGGCAAAATGGACCAGATCCAAGTCTATTCAAAAGATTTTATCCTTGAGCGCGTTGAAAGGGACACCCGATACAGCGGCAAAGTGGACTTGAAAGAATTCTACGGACCGAAAAAGCAGATCGTTCGCATTGAATCCGATAATAACCTCGATGGACTCATGGACAGGATGCAGATATTCAAAGAGGATGGAAAGAAGGACCGGGTGGAATATGACACTGACCACGATGGAGACATCGATCGATGGGAATTTTTCGGGCCCGATGAAACCATAGTCCGCGCCGCTTTCGATACCAACGGAAATGGAAAGCAGGATCAATGGCAGCATTTCAAGCATTCCACCGTTTTGGAAAAGGTCGAATTCGACACCAACCACGACGGAAAGGTCGATGGCCGGGAGTATTATGATGAATCCGGAAAGGTCATCCGTATCGAACAGGACAGGAACCATGACGGAACCATGGATTTCGTGAAAGATAATTAAAGGAAAGCAACCTCATGACGCAATTGAAATTTTCCATCTATACAATTCCGATTCTTGTTTTAATTTCGGCCTGTACCCCCCAGCCTACGGTGGAGGTTCCAGAGCCTTATAAAAAAGGTCAGACAGCTTTTCATAAAACATGTTCCAACTGCCATGGTTCAGACGCGATGGGAAAACACACCAAAGCTCCGAGGCTGATCGATACGGATTATTTTCCCGAAAGCTTCTCAGACGATGAAATTAGAGAAGCCGTGCTCAACGGAACGGATAAGATGCCCCCACAGAAAAACAAGGTTACCTCCGACGAAATCAAGGAGATCATCAAATACCTAAGGTATTCCCAGAAGGCAACGGATTTGGCCATCGACGTCGATGAAGAGGAAGACGAGGCCTAGGAATGGGGGAAAAATTAATCGCAAACAAAAGACATGTCTGAACTGATTTCCAAAACCCTCGGTGCGATCCAACCTGTTCTACAAAGTGACCTCGATAGGGCCCAAGAGCATCTGAATTCACTCACGAAACCCCCCGGCAGCCTGGGAATGCTCGAAAAACTTGGCCAGCGGTACGCCGCAATAAAGGGTACCCACACACCAAGAATTGAGCAAAAAAGTATACTTGTTTTTGCCGCCGACCACGGTGTTACCGAAGAAGGTGTGAGCGCTTATCCCTCGGAAGTCACTCCCCAGATGGTGTTCAATTTTTTAAGCGAAGGCGCCGCTATAAATGTTCTGGCCCGGCAAGTAGCCGCGGAAGTCATCATCATAGATATCGGGGTGAATCATCAATTCGATTCCTGTCCCGGTCTGGTTCACAGGAAAATAGCCATGGGCACGTGGAATATGACCCGGGGGCCGGCCATGTCCCGCCAACAGGCGGAAAAGGCTTTGGAAACCGGGATTCATTCAGCCCAGGCCTGTATCCAAAAAGGAACGGACATCCTGGGGACGGGAGATATGGGAATCGGAAACAGCACTTCCGCCGCCGCGATCATGTCCGTCCTGGGAGGGAAAGATCCTGAAGAAACCGCAGGCCGGGGAACCGGGATCAACGAGGATACCTTGAAAAAAAAAATCAAGGTCATCGAAAGAGCCATTGAAAATAATCAACCCGACCCCGACGACCCCATCGATGTTTTAGCCAAGGTGGGAGGATTTGAAATTGGAGGAATCGCCGGGGCTATCCTGGGGGCCGCCGCCGGCAAAACCCCGGTGGTCATCGATGGTTTGATCTCGGGAGCCGGTGCCGCACTGGCACTGAAACTCAATAAGAAGGTGAGCGACTATATTTTCACTTCACACCGTTCCCGGGAACCCGGACATGAAGTGATTTTTGAACTGCTCGATCAATCTCCCCTTTTCGATCTGGGAATGAGACTGGGTGAAGGGACAGGCGCCGCACTGGGAATCAGCCTACTGGAAGCCGGGGCCAGGATCTATTCCGAAATGGCAACGTTTCAGCAGGCCGGGGTCACGGATAAAACCATCGGCTCCTAAACTACCCAATGAAATACCCTTCCTAGATCATTTTTTTATTTATTACCTTCCTCCTGATCCCTTTTAAATACGCCTCGGGTTTTGACGACGATTCCACGGACGCCACACGGTCCTTGACGGAAATTCGTACCATTTTTAAAAACGGAAGCGTCATCAGGGATTCCAGACAAGTCCATTTCTCCTGCCAGGGCGATGATGTGTACATCAACCGCAACAAAACCACTATTTCCAAATACGGGGTTCAGTTAGGTAAATGTCGCCTATTTAACGGGCAAAGCCTCTAAAAATATTTTCCTTGAAAAAAAGGCCCTGCCCGCGGGAACCCAGAAAATAATTTGGTTTCAATTCAACAGCCAGGGAGATATTCTTTATCAGGACAAAATCGGACGCCTCTGGAAAAATGGCAAACTACTCGGAAAATAAACTGCAAATAATCACCACAAACCGATTTTAAAAACCCCGAAAAACTTTATCCCGGTGAAAAAAAATGAATGTTATATCATATCGAATGATTACGTTGGCGGGCTTTATGAGGGTGCTCCCGATCGCCTGGCTAACGGGAAACCGGAACCCAATCAACCGGAAGACCATTAACCATACCTGTTCAAATTACTCATAAAGGTTAATAAAACCTTCACTTGACAGCTTCAGGCATTTTGGCTAGATTTGTCAATTCACTGTAAGCCCTTTTACCGGGGGGAGCAAGAAATAGGTGACAACTTCCCCACGTGGAAATCCGCCGATATAATGAAAATCCAGGTATCGGATACAACTTGTTTTCCGCTCCCCGTAGTAAATCCTAAATCACCTGGAGCAATAATATATGCCCGAAAGTTATATACAATCTCTGTTCGCGGACCGGCTGGGAGGAACCCAGTTCGGAAAGGATACAAAAATATACAAGTTTGAAAAAATCAAGCGAGCCAAACGCGCGGCCCAGGAAACCAACCCAGGAAAGGAATTGTTCGATATGGGAGTCGGGGAACCCGATGAAATGGCCTTTCCCAGTGTGGTCAAAACCCTGACTCTGGAAGCTGAAAAACCTGAAAACCGTGGGTACACCGACAATGGAATCGAGGAGTTCAAAACCGCGGCGATCCATTATATGGAAAACGTATTCGGCGTAACCGGACTCGACCCCGCCCGGCATTTGAACCATTCCATAGGCTCCAAACCCGGACTGGCGATGATACCGGCCATTTTTATCAATCCGAACGACATTACCGTAATGACCGTTCCGGGTTACCCGGTGATGGGAACCCATTCCCAATACCTCAGCGGAGAAGTGGTCAACCTCCCTTTGACCAAGAAGAATCATTTTCTTCCCGATTTAAAAAGCCTCGATGCGGGAACCCTGGAACGGACCAAACTGCTTTATCTCAATTATCCCAACAATCCGACAGGAGCCAATGCCACCCACGAATTTTTTGAGGAGGTGGTGGAGTTCGCCAAAAAAAATAATATCACGGTTGTCCAGGACGCCGCCTACGCGGCATTGACCTACGACGGTCCTCCCTTGAGTTTTCTATCGGTCACAGGAGCCATGGAGGTGGGTGTGGAGTTTCATTCCCTGTCCAAGGCTTTCAATATGACAGGCTGGAGGATCGCTTTTATCGTCGGAAACGAGCTCATTGTAAAGGGCTTCGCCCATGTTAAAGACAATGTCGACTCCGGCCAGTTCGCGGCGATTCAGAAAGCCGGGGCCCATGCCCTGGACAATCCGGACATCACCCGGAATATTCTTCAAAAATATAAACGGCGGCTCAGCATGCTGGTGGAAACCTTGAACGGAATGGGGTTCGATGCCGCCATGCCGGGAGGATCGTTCTTCTTATATGTTGAAGCGCCTAAGGGGATTAAAGGGGGCCCTTCTTTTGAAACAGGGGAAGATTTTTCCCAGTACCTGATCAAAGAAATGCTTATCTCCACTGTTCCCTGGGACGAGGTGGGACGGTTCGTCAGGTTTTCAGCAACCTTTTCAGCCGCAGATGAAGCTGAAGAAACCCGGATCATGCATGAAATCAAAAAAAGACTTTCTTCCGTTGAATTTCAGTTCTAGAATGAGTCACAACTTAACCTGAGGAAATATTTTGGAAGAACATATCATCAATATTCCTTGGACCAGTCCCTTTGATTGGGACAAAGCGATTAAAAGGAGCAAGGCCAGGCTACGTCTTTTACCAGATCTACGGCACACACCTGGTGTTCGGGTTCAACATTTTATCTGACATTGGAACCACTAAAAAAATGAAAAAGCGCCTGCCAGACCATGATTGGTGGGTGTTGCATGAAGAATACGACAAGGTCACAATACGACTGGGTTCAATGGGAAAATGGTTTAACTGGGAACACTGGCTGGACGACTAGGATGATGTTTATTCCTTTCCCAAAAAACCGCTGGAAAAATAAATCCAGGATATGGAAAAACTTCTGATCGTAGCCAATCAACCCATTTACATTACCAAAAACATGTTAAGAATTCTTCCAGAGATCAGTTCCACATACTTTATAGATCGATAACCCGGCTTCAAATTCTATTTCGACCATCCATCACTCATGCCTTCAACGGCATACATAGGAATAGGCTCCAACCTGGGGTCACCAAAAAAAAATTGCGACCAAGCCATCGACCTGATTCGCAACCACCCGGAAATTTCTACAACCACGCAATCACCCTATTATGAAACGGAACCCGTTGGCCCAAAAGACCAGGGATGGTTTATTAACGCGGTCATCCAGGTACAAACAAATCTTGAACCTAGTGCTTTGCTGACAATTTTATTCGATGTTGAAAAAGAGATGGGGCGCATCAGGCAGGAAAAATGGGGTCCGAGAATTATTGACCTGGATCTGTTGTTTTATGGGGACCGGGTTATCAATAATGAAACCTTGAAGCTCCCTCATCCGGAGGTTGCCAATAGAAGGTTTGTTCTCGAACCCCTGTGCGATATTACTGCGGACTTTATACATCCGGTTCTAAAAAAAACAATGAAAGAACTTTTGTCACAGCTCCAAGATTTCCATAAGGCGCATCGAATCGACGAGTCATCTTAATCCGTCGGACTCAATAACTTCCATCTTATCCAATACCTGACCCATTAAATCCTGCCAGGGGTATCGGGATTCGTCTTTTTCCAATTCTTCTACCTTGGAACGGGTGACCGGTTGGTCCGGCATAAACACCGAACAACAATCCGGCTGGGACTCGATGCTAATATCGTAGGTGCCAATTTCCCTTGCCTTCATGATAATGTCCTTCTTATCCAAACCAATCAAAGGCTGAAAAACACTTACGGGAACAACGCAGGAAACCGCGGCGAGGTTTTCCAAAGTCTGCGAGGCCACCTGCCCCAGGCACTCACCGGTCACCAGACCGAGGTAATTATTTTTCTCCGCCACAGCATGAGCGATTCGATACATCATACGCCTGTATAGGACCACCCTATTACTGGACGTACAGTTATCACGGATCGCCGTCTGAATATCCTGGAAAGGAACCACATACAAAAGGCTTTTTCCCTGATAGCGATTGAGAATTTTTGCCAAACGGACAACCTTGTCAAAGCCTCCACGTCCCAGATACGTCCGGTTGTCAAAAAAAATAGAATGCGCCCGGCAACCGCGCCGAACCGTCATAAAGGCCGCGACCGGGCTGTCTATCCCTCCCGAGAGAAGCGCGAGAACTTCTCCGGCGCTCCCTACGGGAAGGCCTCCGATCCCTTCCACCCGGTTATCGAACACGATGGTTTCACCGTGACCGATTTCTACTTCCAGCATACAATCCGGTTTCTTAATACTGACGGTCAATTCCGCATCCCCGAAGGCTTGCATGATCGCCGCACCAACCTCCTGGTTAATTTCAGGAGAAGTTTTCGGAAACGATTTATCGGAACGCTGGGTCCGGACACAAAACTTCAACCCTTGATTTTCTTTTAAGCGCGGTTTAAGCAAATCGATGGCCAGAGAAGATATCTCGTCCATATCCGGTTTCACCTTGAAACCGATACTGAATGAAGCGATACCCGGTATCCTTTTTAACTGCCTGGCACATTCCTCTGCATCCTTGGTTCCCACATTGAGAAGGATCCGCCCCCTGGGCATACTGAATTCCGTGCCTCCAATTCCGGAAAGAGCGCGCTTGATATTTGCGAGAAGGCAATTTTCAAAAAAATTGCGGTTTTTTCCTTTGAGGCCGATTTCATCGTATCGGATAAGGAGAGCACAGGCTTCGGTCATCGTTCCGAAGAATTCTGGAAAAAAGATGGATACAGAGACTGGAAGGCGATGAAAAACTCGCTAACAAACCGATCGATATCCTCCAGGGTATTTTCACCTCCAAAGGAAATCCTCAAACTGCAGCGTGCCTCCTCTTCCGACAATCCTATGCCCGTTAGAATTTTCGACGGTTCCTTCGAATAGGCGCTGCAGGCGCTTCCCAGTCCAACATAGATACCCCGTTCCTCCAGATGGTGAAGCAATACCTCACCTTCAACGGGAGGAAAACTGAAATTAACAATAGCGGGGGATTGAAGGCGAGCATCGTCTGATAAATGGGAATTAAAACGAAGTTTTAGGTTTGCCTCCCGATGAGAAAGATATTTTAATTTTTCCACCAGATGTCGTCTCAATTCTCCAAAATGCTCCAGAGTAGTTTTCTGCCGCGCCACCGAAAGTCGAAGAGCTTCCGTCAAACCAAGAATCAATGGAGTGGGCAACGTCCCCGAGCGAATTCCATATTGCTGTTTGCCTCCATGGATTTGCGGGGTTAATGAAAGCCTCGAATCAAAGATCAAGATACCGATGCCTTTCGGTCCGTTTATTTTATGTGCCGACAAGGCATATCCGGCCAACCTGCTCCACATGCCAGGTGACAGGGCCAGTTTGCCCACGCCCTGTACTCCATCCAGATACAACCGGGTTTGGGGAGACTGCTTTTCAAGGGCCTCCAGTAAAATCAAGGGATCGTTGACGGCGCCCGTTTCATTATTTACATGGGAAAGGCACAGCAAACGGACTCGTTGATCATTAAGAACCGGGACCGCCTGCAAATCCATGCGCCCTTCTTTTTGAAACGAACGCAAACAAACCGGGTCATTGCTGAACGCCTTTAAATAACCGAGAGCGGACGCTATACTTGGATGCTCCAACCCAAGACAGGCGGTCTTTTTATCTGGAAAACACAGCCCTTTAATAAATAGATTATTCGATTCACTGCCGCCGCTGGTAAAGATGATCCTATGCGTACCGGGGATACCTAGAATCTCCCGGATCTCCTCTATAGCCCGGTCAATTTTCATCTTAGCGTCTAGACCCAGCCGGTAAACGGTCCCGGAATTGGCGAATTCCGCCTCCATGGATTGTCGGACCACCTCGATGACCTGTGGGTCCATGGGAGTTGTCGCCGCGTGATCAAGATAAATCATAATATCCCGATGATAGATTATGGATTATAAGGTTGCTGCAGGGCCTGGTCCATACCCAGGTGATCCAGAATCCGCGCGACCATGAAATCAACCAGATCTTCCACAGATTTTGGATTTTGATAAAACCCCGGGGATGCGGGCAGAATCAGAGTTCCCGCCTGATCTAGGGCCAGTAAATTTTTCAAATGAATCGTGCTGAATGGCGCTTCCCTAGGGACCACGATCAACTTTCTCTTCTCTTTGAGCGTCACGTCCGCCACCCTTTCAATCAAAGTACCCGAAACTCCCGCGGCCACCCTTCCAATCGTTCCCATACTGGCCGGAACAATAACCATAGCATCCGTAAAGAAAGAACCGCTGGCTATAGAAGCGTTTATTTTTGAGTTTTTATGTAGAAAAACTCCGTCTCCTGAAAAATAGGAAGTGTTCAGATTCAGTTCCAGTTTTAACAGCTCAGCCCCCCGCTCAGAAACGATTATATGAAGTTCGGCCTTGGAAAGTAGGTAGTCGAAAAGTCGTTTGGCGTAACAGACTCCGCTCGAACCGGTGATCGCGAGAATAAATCGTTTCATTTAGGCCTTGGCTGCAAGCAAGTGGTCCAATTCCCGTTTCAGTCGATCGTGCACCACTTCGACAGGTTGATCGCTGTCAATTTTTCGAATAACGGGATCCTCGAAGGACTCGAATATACGGCTGACGGATTTCAAATATTCAAGTTTTTCGAAGGAGCTGATGTCATCCCGGGAATTCCGGATTCGCTCTAAGCTCTTCTCCGGGGAAAGCATGAAAAGAAAAACCAGATCCGGTTTTGGGGCAAAGTTTTCATTATCCCGGCAGATTTTTAAAGGATCCATCCCCAATGCCCCCTGATACGCCGCTGTGGAATAGTAATATCGGTCAAGCAGAAGAATGGTATTCCTTTCAAGTCCCGGCCGGATATTTTTTTCAACATCCTCCCTACGGTCATTGATGAACCAGGACAATTCTTCTTCCGGAGAAATATAGCCCCGCCCCTCCTTCAGGAGTTTTCTGATTTTTTGTCCCCAGAAACCCTGAGTGGGTTCGGCAAGCAATTGGACTGGAAGTTCTCTTGCCCGAAGATCCTCCATTAAAAGCCGGCTTTGAGTACTTTTCCCGGTTCCGTCGATACCCTCGAAAACGACTAAATACCCCTTTGAGAGCTTCAAGTTATTCCTTTATGGTTCACTAGCCTCGGTTATTGATGGACCAAGTGTATTAAATAATGAAAGTCGAAACAACCGCTAACCTTTATTCGACTGGAACCTGCCTGGAATAAAAAAAACCGCCTGGCCCGGATCGGGCAGGCGGTATAAAAATTCAGTGATGGCCTGGTGGCCCTCATCAATTAGTATTTGAACTGTCTGACCATTTCGTTAAGGTCTTTGGCCATTTTTGAGAGCTGAACGGCCCCCTCCTGGGTCTTTTGCGCTCCGCTTGAAGTTTGGTGAACGGCCTGGGCCACTCCCGCCACATTATTGGTTATTTCCTCAGATCCCTTTGCCACATGTGAAACATTGCGTGTGATCTCATTGGTAGTCGCAGACTGCTCCTCGACCGCACTGGCAATGGTGTTGGAGATATCGTTGATCTGGTTGATCACCATGCTGATCTCCGCGATCGCATCCACCGCGCCCTGGGTGTCCGTCTGAATTGCCTGGGTCTTCTGGCAGATGTCTTCCGCCGCCTTGGCGATCTGATTGGCCAGCTCCTTGGCCTCGTTGGCCACCACCGCAAATCCCTTGCCGGCCTCTCCGGCCCGCGCCGCTTCGATAGTGGCGTTCAAGGCTAGCAGATAGGCTTGCGCGGCAATGGAGGTGATCACCTTGATGACGTTGCCGATCTCGGTGCTGCTCTCACCCAGTTTGCTCACAGTTCGGTTGGTCATCTCGGTGATTTCGACCGCGGATTTCGCCACCTCTGCCGCCTGGTTGGCGTTTTCTGCGATTTCCTCAATGCTGGCGCTCATCTCTTTCGCACCGGCGGCGACCGTTTGAACGTTCGTGGTGATCTGTTCGGAAGCTGAAGATACAACGGTGGCCTGGTTGGAGGTTTCCTCCGCCGCCCCGGCCATCTCCTGGCTGACATTGGACAACTCCTCCGAAGACCGCGAAAGACCCACTGCCGTCTCACCAATTGCTGAAATATTCCTGCGTAAATCATTCAGGAATTTTCCCAGACCTTCGGCCATTTTTCCGATTGTATCCTCACCTGTTACGCTGATCTCCTGCGTCAGGTCCCCCTCGGCTGCGGCTTCCACCACACTCAGCATGCTGTCCACCCTGTGCTTTAATTCTTCAGCGAATTCCCGCTCCCTTTCAGCAAGTTCCCTGGCTCGCCTTTCTGTAGCCAGTTTTTCTGTGACCACTTCCCAGGTGACCATGGGCCCAAGATAATTTTTTTCATTGTCATATAAGGCCGTGGCCAGAAAATTAAATTTTTCGTTTCCCAGTTCAATCACGGTCTTATGAGGAAGATTATTGGGATCTCCGACAATCTTTCGAACTGCCTGGGGATCCTTATGAAAAATGTCGATGGATTTTCCAATGATATCTTCCGCCCTGACATTGGTATATTGCTCAAGTTTTTTCAGATTTTCAAAAGCTGCTGGATTGGCATACTGAATATTGAAATCAAGGTTTGCAAACAGCGTGGGCGAAGGGGTATTTTCCATCATGGCTACACTTTTTGCCGCTTCGGTTTCCGATTTGACCATGGACTTCATAAACATCCAGATTCCCACAACCAAGAGCGCCAACAGAACCACCGCAAACAGGGTGATCCCGATCATGTTGTTCAACATGGAGCTGTTGTTGGCCAATTGAGAATCGATGGGGGAGATAACTTCCAGCACACCCCGGACATCATTCAGTTTCCAGTCCGCCTTGGGGGTGTCCGGACGGGAGTTATGACAGTTCACACAGGCCTGCGCCACCATCTTATCGGCAATCGCCACACGGACCATTTCCTTGCCGCCCATTTTCCCCTCGCGGACGAAAACGCCATCCGGATTTCCCTTGAAATAAGCGATGGCCTCTTGGGCAAATCCGTCCAGGGAACGGCCCTTGCGATTGGGGAACGGGTATTCGCTGTACAACCTGAGCCGTATTTTGTCGTCGCCCTTCCTGCTCAGCAGGGCGCTCATATCATGAATCAACGTAGCGGGAAGAGGAATCGCGTTGGGTATTACCTTGTGATCATGGGAAATTTTCAAATCCGTATTTGCTTTGACTTTCTTGATGACACTTTTTACATAGTAGCCGCGAAGGGTTTTGTATTGGTCAATGATGGAAACAGCATTGGTCTTGCTGGCTTCTACAGTGTTCCGGAGGCTGGTTTTGGATATATAGACTATGAGGACAGCAATACATAATCCCAAAATTCCTACAATGGAAAACATGATTTTCACCATATGTTTTTTAATTGTTTCTTCCCTCATGAATCCGTCCCCTTCCTCAAATAAATTTTCATCAGTTTGAATAACCCGGGTTCGATCAAGCGGAACGCTTTGATTACTCGGCGGATAAGCCCCAACATTAGATTTACACTTAATTTGAATCTATTCATTATCAACATGGAGTTTTATCTGTCAAGGAAAAATAATTTTTTCCAGTACGTTAATATCCCGATCCCGAATTTATGCAAAGTCAGCCTTTCCATAAGTCATTGAAATTAAAAATACAGGTCCGGTTGCATTCAAAAATTTTTTATTTATAATTATTTTCATCGTGCTAGAAAGAAAACTTAACAACTAGTTTGGCAAAACCAAGGCCCTGTTAATTTTACCTTTCCCTTATCGGTTGATGATACCCTTATACGCCTCTCATCGTTTCTCTAATATATGAAAAAGTTTTTCAAAATATTCGGCTGGGTTTTTCTCGGAATATTCTTACAGTTTAAGTTCAATGTGCTGTATGGAATTGTGTTTCTGGAGAACCTGAACTTCCACGACCGGACCTATTTTGTCAAAATGAACCTGACCCCGACCGATGGAAACCTCAGTGTGTTGCATATAGAAACCACCGTTCACCATTCTCTGGGGCCAGATTATTTCGCGAATGTTTATATTCCCGATAGTTACAAAGTCCTGAACCGCCTTCCCTACAAGGGGGCGGAAACCATACCCAGATATCAGGCTTATCAAATGAATATGAAGAGGCGTTATCGGGATGTATTGAGCTCACAGGATTTTCTCATCGTTCCGAAAGTCACCAAGGATAAGGAAACACCCCCGGCGCCCATCTTCATTGATTTCGAGAATATGAAACAAAAGCTACATACGGATAAAACTTATCATCTGGGTACGGTGGACAAACGGGCCCGCCTGGAAGGTCCCGAAATTGTAGAAGCCACCTACCCGCAACGATTAGGGATGTGACTTTAAAAACGGATCGGGGTTTCGCTCATGGGAACAAGGCAAAAAGAATTTAAGGATTATTACCGAATCCTGAGTATTACCGAGGCCGCTTCCCCGGCAGAAATCAAAAAGGCCTATCGAAAACTGGCTCTGGAACACCACCCGGATCACAACCGGGGAGACGCCCAAAGCGAGGAGAAGTTCAAGGAAATAACAGAAGCTTACGGAGTTCTGATCGATCCGAAAAAGAAACGGGAGTATGATTTGTTCCGCACGGATTTTATGTCCGGGCGATGGTCCGGCTCTTCATCCTCCCAGTTCAGGTATTCCCAGCAGGATATCTTCGAGAGCATGTTCACCCAGGGATTCGGAAGCGAAATCTTCGAGGAACTCAACAGGGAATTCTCCCGTTCGGGGTTTCGTTCCGGAAACACTTTTTTCCAGACAATTTTCTTCGGAGGGGCAGTCGGTAAGTTGGGCTGGCTACTGGGAATGATTCCCGGGCCCATAGGAAAAATTGGCCAAGGGTTGAGGCTGGTTCAAATGCTGGGTTCCTCCATTCTGACGGCAAAACAAATGCGGCAGTCTCAGGCGAAGGAAGCCCCGGGGACGGAACAAGCAAAACATACCATCAACCCGGCTTTCGATTCAATCAAAGGATATTTCAGTCATAAAACCAGGAACGAAGAAGCGGAAAAATCTTTGGATCTTTATTTTTCGATCACCCTCCCCCCCGCAGAAGCCCTGTCAGGCACCCAGAAAAAAATATCCTATAAACGGGAAAACGAAACGGTTGATTTGCTGATCCAGATTCCCCCAAAAACACCTTCTGGAAAGAAACTCCGTATCAAAGAAAAGGGTTACCGGAAAGACGGCCTGACCGGGGACCTGATTTTAACGGTCAATGTCGCTTAATATTTTGAACCCCTTATCCCCCGTATGCGTCTCAAAAGGTCCAACCCCGGTGTTCCCAGGAAATTCGGGACCCCGGCTCCAGATTTATAATTATTTGAAAATAAGCAAGTTATAACCCTTTTCAGCTAAAGGGTTAATGACTATTTGCCGATGATTTAAAAAAGCATTTTGTGAAGCTCGAGCACACTTGTGGACAAAAAACTTTCTATCCATCCTACCCGCCCAAAGGGGAATTGGATCCGGTTGATAAAACTGGGCACCCTATTGACCGTCTGTTTCTGGCTCGTGCACACCCCTTCCCCGGCTGCGGGAGCCGATCAGCCTGTGCCGGTGGGGGTTTCCAAGGCCAGAATGCTGTCCGAGAAAGATCCTATCGAATTGCCCGGAACCGTCGTCCCCTGGTCCGTTTCCCATCTGGCGGCTGAGATCGATGGCCGCGTCGAGGAAATCCTGGTCGAGGAGGGCCAATTTGTTAAAAAGAGCGACCCCTTGTTGTGCTTGCGCAGCCGCCCGTTGGAACTCGAAAAGGAACTTTTCCTTGCCCAAAGGGAAATGGTGGCCTCGCGCCTGGAAGAACTCAAAAATGGAACCCGGCCGGAAGTGATTGAGGCGGCAAAAGGGGCCCTGGACCACGCCGCGGCCAGTCTTCAACTGGCGGAAATAGAATTGAAACAGATCGAAAAACTGCAAAAGGAAGGGGTATTGAGCGTCAATGAGTTCGACAATGCCAAAGCGGTCTACGACCAATCCCTGGCCCTGGTCCAGGAAAGAAAATCGCAACTGGACGAACTGGTGGTGGGGCCGCGGGTAGAATTGATCAACCAGGAGCAGGCGAACCTTTCGGCCGCAGACGCTCGTATAAAAATAATCGAAGACCGGATCGACCGTGCGCATTTCTATGCACCCTTCGACGGATTCATCATAAAAAAAAATACCGAGGTCGGGCAATGGCTGGAAAAAGGAGATCCCGGATTGACCTTGGCGGTCATGGACCCCTTGAAAGTGGAAACCAACCTGCCCCAGATCTATTTCAACCAGGTGAAAATCGGGATGACGGTTAAAGTGATCCTTGAATCTAGGGACCCCAATATTGCCGGAAAAACTTTCAAGGGAAAAGTCATCGAAAAAATCCCATCCCTCGATCTGACTTCCCGGACCTTCCCTGTGCGCCTCAAAATCGATAATTCGAAGCTGGAGCTGGCCGCCGGTATGCTGGTCAAGATCATTCATCAACCCCAAAGCAGGGGGAACAAACTGCTGTTTGTGCCCAAGGACGCCCTCGTCAGAACCCCCCGTGAAACATCAGTTTGGGTTCTGAAACCGGCAAAAGACAAGACATTCACCGCCGTTAAAGTTCTGGTGACCCCGGGAAAACAAAAAGGTAATATGATTGCTATCAATCCGGAGCAAAAGAAAATCAAACCGGGAGACCGGGTGGTGGTCCAGGGCAATGAAAGACTCCGACCGGGCAAGCCGGTAAATATCATTAAAGAACTTCCCTGATAGTTCCAATCTTATGAAACTGATTGAGCAATCCCTCAAGTACGGCGTGACGGTGGCCGTGGGGGTCATCCTGATTATCATGTTCGGGATACTGTCCCTGTTTCGAATTCCCGTGCAGCTGGTCCCCGATGTCAGCCAGCCCGAATTGACCGTCACCACAGAATGGCCCGGGGCCAGCCCGGAGGAAGTGGAACGGGACATCATCGACGAACAGGAAAAACATTTGAAATCCATCGTCGGCCTGACTGAAATGAGGAGCCTTTCCCAGACCGGACGGGGGGACGTGTACCTGACCTTTCAAACCGGGTCCAACCTTCAGGAAATGCTGGTTCGAACCTCCAACGCGCTCCAGCAGGTGACCTCCTATCCGGAGAACGTCGATGAACCCATCATCAAAACGGTCAATATTTCCGACCGCCCCATCGCCTGGTTTGTCCTTTCTCCCCTTCCGGAGTGGGTCGACAAGGTCAATGTCTACCAATATCATGACTTCGCCGAAGACGAGATCAAAACCAGGTTTGAACGGGTGCCCGGTGTGTCCGACAGCACCGTCTATGGGGGGAGTCCTTTGGAAGTCCAAGTGATATTCAATCCTCAGGCACTTGCCGAAAGGGGACTCACCATCTTCGAACTTAGGGAAGCCCTAAGACAACAGAATCATAATATCAGCGGCGGGGACTTCGATGAAGGAAAACGCCGGTACATCATCCGCACACGCGGGGAGTACCGTTCCGTAGAGGAAATCGAAAACACGATCCTCGCAGAGGAACAAGGCAGGCAGATTTATTTAAAGGATGTGGCCGAGGTGAAGGTGGATTACGATGAACTGCGTTCTTATGTCCGGCATAACGGGCTTCCGGGAATCGCCGTGAACGCGCGCCGGGAACTGGGCTCCAATATCCTTACGGTGATGAAAGACCTGCAGGCCGTGAACAAGGACCTCAACGAAAATATTCTCCATCCGATCGGTCTTCACCTGGCGCAAACGGCCGACAAAACGGAATATATTTCCCGTTCCATCAAGATGGTCCAGTTCAATCTTGTAGTCGGCGGCATATTCGCAACCATCATTCTGCTTCTGTTTTTAAGAAGTTTTTACAGTACCTTGGTAATCGCACTGGCGATTCCGATCAGCGTGATCGGCTCTTTCCTTATTATCACGATGATGGGCCGCACGATCAACGTCATCATGCTCGCGGGAATGGCGTTTGCCGTAGGCATGGTAGTGGATGCTTCGATCATCGTCCTTGAAAATATCCATCGTCACCGTCAACTGGGAGAAAAAACTGTCGTAGCCGCCCTGAAAGGAACCAACGAAGTCTGGGGAGCCATCCTCGCGACGACACTCACCACCCTGGTTGTTTTTATACCTATCCTGTTTATCGAAGAAGAGGTTGGACAGTTATTCCGGGACATCGCGGTGGCGATCAGCGCCGCAGTCACCCTTTCCCTGCTGGTGAGTACTCTGGTGATCCCATCGTTGAGCAAAAAACTGCTTCAGTACGAAGACCGTCATCCTCAGGCCAAACTCTCTTTCATCGCCAGACTGGGGAAAAATCTGTTCGGGCTGGTTCCACTGGCCGCAAAGTTCAACGAATTGATCGTCTCGTTGTTAAAATTGCTGTTTGCATCCCGCCTGGCACAACTGCTTGTCGTGTTGCTGCTGACTATCCCACCGGTCACGGCCGCATGGAAAATGCTTCCTAAAACCGAATACCTCCCAGAAGGCGACCAGAACGTGATCATCGGAATGATGCTTCCTCCGCAGGGATATAATATCCAGGAAATGCATCGCATCGGCAACGATATGGAAAAAATTTACCGTCCTTATTGGGAAGCTTCCCCGAATAGCCCGGAAGAAAAAAAACTCGACGGACCCGCTGTTCGAAATTTTTTGTTTATAGGCAGCCGTGGAAGCCTGTTTACCATCATCAAGGCCAAAGACCCGGAACGCGCCAGGGACCTCATTCCCCCTCTGAAAAAAGAATTGCAGAAAGTTCCCGGCATGATCGCCGTCACCCGTCAGCTTTCGCTGCTATCCAGCGCGTTTCGCGGCTCACGCGGCATTGAAATCAACATCATGGGTCCCGATCTAAATAAGCTGGCAGAAATAACACAAAACTCATTTTTCAAACTGAAAGAACTGATGCCCGGTTCGCAAATCCGTCCTGTTCCCGGCATGGAGCTGGGTCAGCCGCAAATCCAGATCGTTCCCCGCTGGCAGGAAATTGCGGAACTGGGTATCAACGTGTCTGAACTGGGCTACGCGGTATCCGCCCTGGTCGACGGTGTATATGCAGACGAGGTCTACCTGAATCGCGAAAAACTAAACGTTCCTTACCTGCCCCGGGACGGGGTGGACCTGATCCTCGCCAGCCGGGACAAAGATATTAAAAAAACTCAGGACCTGGAAACGATTGTCATCAATACTCCAAAGAGGCACTCGATTCAACTCAACCAGGTAGCGGATATTCTGCAAACCGTCAGCTCTGAAAAGATACAGCACTTCGAGCGGCAAAGATCCATCACCCTGGAAGTGGTTCCCCCACCGGAAATTCCGCTTGAAGAAGGTATCGATGTAGTCAGGAATGAAATCATCCAGCCTCTCATTGACGAAGGGACCCTGAGCGGAGGATATTCCATCAGACTGACAGGAAACGCCGATAAATTGGAGCGGACTCGGGATTCGATGTCGGGAAATTTTATTCTTGCCATCATCATCACCTATCTTCTTCTGGCGGTCCTGTTTCAACACTGGGGATTCCCCCTGATCATCATGCTGAGTGTCCCGATGGCCGCGGTGGGGGGGGTGTTCGGACTCTGGTTCCTGAACCGTTTCACTCTTCAACCGCTGGATGTGTTGACCATGCTCGGTTTTATCATCCTCGTCGGTGTGGTCGTCAACAATGCTATACTGATCGTGTACAAGAGCCTTCAAAATATGAGAAGCACGGACATGGATATCAGGGATTCCATTCTCGGCAGCGTGAGGACGCGCATCCGGCCCATTTTCATGAGCACCTTCACCAGCCTCTTCGCCCTGATGCCGCTGGTGGTGATCCCCGGGGCGGGCAGCGAAATCTACCGCGGAACGGGAGCCGTCATTCTTTCCGGACTATTTTTCAGCACCATCTTCACACTGTTCCTCATCCCCTGCCTCATGAATTTGTTCACAAATTCCAAACCCTCCGCTAATGGATAGACAGCAGCTCACCGCTTACTGGAGAGCATTTTTTTCCGACCTTTTCTTAGGAACATTCATAAATTTTTTCCTGTTCAGCCTGGCCGGGTTTCTACTGGGTGCGGCGACGCTCTGGGGATTCAAAATCGCCTTTCTTGATCAAATAAAATGGAGCGGGTGGCTGGAAATTTTCATCCTCATACTGGCGTTGGGCTGGTACTGTTTTTTTGGCACAGTTCTCGGGCTCATTTCGGCGATCGTGCACACGGCGGGGAAAAAACTTTCCGAAATGATGGGAGGACTTCAGGCTCTTCTGGACCTTCTGACACGGGGGATGGTGGAAAAATTCCCAAAAATAAATAAAAATATCCCGCGCCATGAATTGGAAACCACGTTTGACAGCCTGGGGAATGATTTTCTGCTTAAATTGAAGCTGAAAAAAGGGTTCATCAGTTTTGTCTCCGGGTTGCTGTTCGCAATGATCCTCAAGGCCTTGAAGTTTTTTTTCCTTGATGATGTGGTGGAAGAACTGTCCAACAAAAAAGGAGAAATTACCCCGAGCGACATCCAGAATGCGGTACGTCGTGTCGGGGTGGAAATGGTTCTGACGCCCCTCTATGATAATTTTTTTCTGCTGCAAATCCTTATAGGAGTGTTCTGCATCTTAATGTTCGCGGTCCCCTTCGGGTTGGATTTAATTTTTTAATTTTATATTGGTACAGTGATTGACATGAAATGTGTCTGTCATAAATTAAACGACTTCATCGGAAGGGTCTTCATGTCCTGGTGCTCCTGCGTTCCGGAAGCATAGCGGGCTAATTTCACCCTCCTCCTCAATCACGATTTCGACGCGCATGAAACGCATGAGGACTGTGCCTCATGCCAACGGAACCTGGGAAAATGATTTTGCAGCGCATTTTTAAATTGGCAATCATTTTGACTGGAAATGCCTTTTCCCTTAAGCTAATAATGAAAAAAATATGTTTTCGAGTAAGGGTTATGGCCGTTCCACGACATTTTCCTGGAATGGTAATTTTCTCGCACTGGAGGAATAAATGAAAAAGATTTTTACTTTTTCAATACTAGTGATCTTAACAGCAGTAATAGCAGGTGGAACCCTCGGATGCGCCACCGATGATAAACCCGGAACCTATAAGAAAAGTTCCTCTAAGGAAGAAAAAAAGGAAGAGGGGTCTGGATATTAAAAGTAACACCAGTTTTATTTTTTTTAAATTCGGTTTTTCAAGCAGGGGAAAGTACAGCGAGACGTTCCTTGATATCGTCTTTCTGGTGATGGCCCAGATAAAGGAGGCCGTCCGAAAGGGAATAGTTATCGGGAAAGGTCAACACTTCCCGGCTGAGTTTTTCCTGAAGTTCCCGATATAACGTTTCCGCCTCGTCGGAACTCATCCCGACAGTGCCCTCGTAGGAATAACCTAGGCTCAGGTCATGGTCCGGCGGGGTGTAGATGCGGGTGATGTGCCATTCGGCGGGGTTTTTCTCGATGGGCGTTCCCTTTTCCAGATCGAACTGGCCGATAATGCAGGAAAACCCGGGCGAATCCAGCAGTCGTTGGTTGTTGAGAACAAAATCGACCGATTCCTTCGCTTCTTCTCGCGTCTCCGTGGGAAATCCGCAGATCAGGTAAAAGTGCATGGCGATACCGAGGCGCAGGCATTCTTCAGTGGTCTTGTCGACCACTTCCAGTTCAACACCCTTCTTCATCGCGTCAAGCACCCTCTGGTTATAGGACTCCAGACCGAAAATCAGCTTTCGGCATCCTGACTGGTACAGCAGTTCCATCCGCTGGTCCTTCAACAGGCTCTTTTCGAATTTGAGTTCTCCCGTCCACTGAATATCCAGGTTCTGCTCGACAATTTTTGAGGCGAAGGTGCGCATGAAATTTATGGGCAGCGCTTCGTCGGTGAAGAAAAAATAATTGCAGTTGTATTTTTCCTTTAGATTTTTCACGTCATTGACCACATTCTCCGCGTACCGAACATGAAAATCCATGTGGTCGAAGGGAATCGAGCAGAACGCGCATCGCTCCCAGTAGCATCCGCGCGAACCCATGATCGGAAGCACCCTCTCCGGTGACAGGTAGAGATCGAAAGGCATGCCGTCAAAATTCGGCGTCGGCAGTTTGTTCAACTCTTCCTTGGCGAAGGGGCGGTTCACCTTGACTTTTCCGTCCACCTCCCGCACCAGGTTCGGCACCTTGTCTAACTCTCCCTTGCCGCGCAATTCCTGCACCAGTCTCAATAACGGGGTTTCCCCTTCATGGACAATGATACTGTCTATGAACTGAAAAACCGGGGAACCGTCCCGTTCCATCCGGTCCACCAGTTTGGTGAATACACTTCCTCCAACAGTGATATGAATATCCTTGCGCTGCTGTTTAACCAGGTAAGCCAGCGTCAGGCCGGGGATGATCTGTTCGACAGAGGTCATGGATACACCGAGAATATCGATATCCTCCTTCACGATGGACGGGACGTAATGTTCCTGGTACAGGTCGTAGAAGAAGTTCTCGTTGGGATTCTTAAACGATTCCAATATTTCACTGGTGGAATACGGGGAGTACCGCATCTGGCTCCCGATGACGGTCAACTGCGAAGGATAATAAGGAGCCAGAATGTTATCGAGCCACACGTCGATGATCTTCAGGCTCTCCATGTATCGGTCCAGATCGTAGAAATCCTTACAACGCAGGGATTCGACGGCATTGTCGATCTGATATTTCAGCGCGGGGATGATCTCTTCCGCTTCCATCAGTTTTGCGTATTTTTCCCTTTCCAACTGGGAGTGGCGGGGCCGTGAGCCGAGCTCATTCAATTCCCTCAAAATCCGGTCATAAAGCGGCTCAGTTTTTTCCCACGTACAGCAATGATCCAATAATTCGATGGCGAGATCCCTCTGCGCAACATCTTCAATTCCGTGCTGATGGAGAAATCCCTTGAGGCTGGGCAAACTCAGATAGGGCTGGGACGGATGCCAGGATGAAGGAAAAACCAGATAAATCATTATAAATCCTTTTATCATGAAGGGGATGATTCAGATTTTCACCTTCATGAATGCATTAAATCTTATGGCTTGGGAGCCATGAAAACCAGCATAACGAGTTCCTCATCGGTGTGGTTCACCACACCGTGATCCTGCCCCGCGGGAGCGATGGTGATTTCGTACGGCCCCAACTCCTTTTCCTCAGTGCCGACGGTCACCTTCCCTTTACCCTGGAGCACATAATATACCTTGTCCGAGTCCGCATGAGAATGAACTTTCTGGGACTGTCCTGGTTCAAAACAATATATATCACAAAAGAATTTGTCCGTATCGAAAAGACTGACCTTGCTTAACTTTTCCGCTTTGAACTGAATAGAATCGCGAACCCGGATAACTTTCATATAAACTCAGAAGATCTGTATATTAATGTTATAAGTAAAATCAATTTCCCGGACGGATGTGGACCGGGATAAACGCTTCCACACCGCCGACCCTGTTGCACGCAGCATCCGTGAAGTCAAAGGCCCAACTTGTATGAATTCATAGAGTTAAAAAATTCTATCACAGAAACCCAAGTTCAACAAAGAAAATGGAATGTGCCGGGCCCAAGGGCGGTTCGTCTATTGACATCCCCGTTCAGATCAACTATTTTCTGTATAAGCATTTGTTAAAAAGAGTTTCAAGCTCGCAAAAGCCGCATCTATTAGCACAAACCCGAAAAGAATCACTAGGTCAGGCCGGATTTCACCAATTGAAAACGGGACGTAGCGCAGCCTGGTTAGCGCACTGGTCTGGGGGACCAGGGGTCGGAAGTTCAAATCTTCTCGTCCCGACCATATTATCAGGGGGATACGGGATTTTTCCCGACCCCCTGATTTGCGATTGACGCCAGTTTAAGAGTTTTTTAGCATTCTATTTCCCCCGAATGTTGCTCACCCTAATGAAATCAAACCATATTTCTTCTTTCACCTAATGAGCGAGTTTTTTGCTGATTTCGCCAGCCTGATGTGGGGGCCCTGGCTTTTATTCCTGTTACTGGGTACCGGGTTCTGGCTTACCACCCGGCTTGGGGGAATTCAATTTAGGAATCTGTTTTATGCCCTTCGATTAACTTTCTCAAAAGAGCGTGAAGGAAAAGGGGACATCTCCCATTTTGGCGCGTTGATGACAGCCCTTGCGGCGACCGTGGGTGTGGGCAATATCGCGGGGGTCAGCACCGCCGTAGCCTTGGGAGGACCGGGAGCAATTTTCTGGATGTGGCTGACTGGGCTGGTGGGAATGGCCACAAAGTACTCCGAAAGCTTCCTCGCCGTCAAATTCCGGCAGATCAACGAGCATGGCGAAATATCGGGCGGTCCCATGTATTACCTGGAATTCGGAGTCGGTCATAAATGGCTCGCCGTTAGTTTTGCCGCATTCGGAGCGTTGGCCGCATTTGGAATCGGCAACATGATCCAGGCCAACACCACGGCCCACGCGGTGGCAACGTCTCTGAAAACCAATACATTTTTTGTGGGAATTCTTTTATCTGTTTTGACCGCACTGGTGATCATAGGAGGCATCAAACGAATCGCCGAAATCGCATCCTTTTTTGTTCCGTTGATGGTGGGGATCTATTTTGTCGGCGCCGTTATTGTTATCTTCAATAACCTGGAACATCTGAGTGCTGGAATTAAATTGATTTTCGAACATGCCTTCACCGGCACCGCGGCCACAGGCGGTTTTGTCGGGGCCTCTCTGGCCCGAACCATCCGCTATGGAGTCGCCCGGGGGCTTTTCTCCAACGAGTCGGGGATGGGAAGCGCCCCCATCGCGGCCGCCGCGGCCAAAACCAACCATCCGGCAAAACAGGCTCTGGTTTCCATGAGCGGCACTTTTCTCGATACGCTGGTGGTCTGTTCCCTGACCGCATTGGCTTTGAGTTCTACGGGAGTCTGGGTTTCAGGAGAAACCGGGGTGGCCCTGACTATCCAGGCTTTTTCAGCGGGGCTTCCAGGAATATGGGGCAATGTGATCGTGACCCTCGGGGTGACAACCTTTGCCTTCTCTTCGATACTGGCCTGGGAATATTACGGAGAAAAATGCTTCGAATATCTGACCGGCGGCAAGTGGATTCCCCTTTACAGGTATATCTGGGTGATCTTCGTGTTTATCGGTGCCCTGGTAAAACTGGAGATGGTTTGGAATTTCGCCGACGCGATGAATGCCCTCATGGCGGTGCCGAATCTTATCGGACTCGTTCTATTAAGTGGGGTACTGTGTCGGGAAACTCAATCTTACGAATTAGGGATCCGGGACGGCACCATCCACAAATTCGATTGATCGGGTCATTAACTTGCGCATCTGGAAGAGGTATAGGTTTTGAAAAAGAATTAATAGAACCCCCATTTTGCTATCCTGTTCTGTTTCACCATGAACCACATACGAAGTTTATCTTTGGGCTACCTGTTTTCGATCCTGTTTTTTGCGGTAGGATCGGCGGATGCCAACATACTCATGGAAAATTTCCCGGATAACATGGGCCAGCTTTTCATGAACGGAAAACTTCAGACATTTTTCCGTCATTGACACCTTATTCTTTTGTTTTACCCGTTCTTTCCTATCCACATATATATATGTAAATATTCATTCTTTGCTGCGTCCATGAACATAGTCGTTCTCGCCAGTCACCAATTGCGTCACCGTTATTTTATCAACCATCTTAATACTCATTTTTCTCTTTCAGCCATCATAATCGAGAAATTTTTATATCCTCCTCCCTATTCTTTCTCAAAGGAGGAACAACTGGCCTGGGACTGGTTTTTCCAGCGCCGAAAGGAATACGAGAACAAAAACATGGGAACGTCGGATTACCTGCCAGCCAAAAATACTCCGGAGGTTCACCGCATCCCTCCGGGACAACTCAATTCGCCCGGAACGATTGACCGTATCAAAGCCATTAACCCGGATTTGATCGTCCTTTATGGCACCAGTCGGGTCCGGTCCGAGTTATTGAAACGGTATCCCGGCAGGATCTTTAACCTGCACGTTGGATTGACTGAATATTGCAGGGGTTCTTCCTGTAATTTCTGGCCGATTTATAACGAATGCCTGGAATTTATGGGAGCCACCATTCATAAGGTGGATGAGGGTATCGATACGGGGGAAATTCTGCTCCGGGAATCCATAGATTTGAGCGAAGAGGAAGACGAACAGTCCCTTGCGGGAAAAACCGTGATCCTTGGCACGGCGTTAATGGTAAAAACCATCCAAAAGTGGAAGGAAGGGAGCTTAACCCCCATTCCTCAAACAGAAAAAGGCAAACAGTATTTCATGAGGGAGTTTACACCCAAGGCGGTGTTGAGAGTAAAACGAATGGTAGAATCCGGCCAATTACAATCCCTGATCCGGGCCCGGAAACAAGGCTGAGTTTCGAGGTGGATGGTATTTTACCTGGTCCTGCTACTTGTCTGAACCAGACGTACGCTCATGGTCGGGTTATGGTGGGCATCCGACTGTCGGTCAGGGCCACCGAGATGGGACCCTGCGAATCAATGGCCACCCAGGGTGTTTTCCACCTCATTGGAGATCAACGCCTAATAATTTTCCTTGGCCAGAACTTTTCTAGAGACGGTGAGGATTTTTTCCTCATCATCGATGATCAATGCTTTCGGTAAATCCGCCATATTCGTTACCTTCTATTGGAAACCTGAAACCCCCAAAATAGGCTTGAAAAGTCCGATCATACTCAGGATTCCTTATATACCATTTAACAACGTCGAAACTGTAACTATTTAGATTAATATTTAGAGTAGCAATTAT
>JAYZAN010000039.1:0-6443 GCA_036339675.1 Nitrospinota bacterium | reverse complement strand
AGAGCTTTGGAAATTCAGGATAGAATCATTCGCGAGGGCCTGCATTTCAGACGGGGAGATTCTGCTGAAATTAACGAAGAGCAGGACAGTGCCGATGCAGGTCGTTGATCGGATTATGGTTGAAGGTCAAATAGCCTAGCGCTCACCGAATATCTTGCGGTTTTCCTTCCGGTCATCTTCCAGAATTTTTTTCCAATCCCGTTTCTTGTAGGGCGCCTTGAGAAAATCCTCGTAGATGGATTTGGCGAGTTCGGTCCGATCGATCCCTTCAGGGGCGACTTGGATGTCGAGTTGTGCGAGTGCCAAGTCAAAGTCGCGGTCCAGCAGGGAGCTGGAATCCATTTCATATTCCTTGCTGACCTGATGGATCACCGCGGGATTGACGCTGAAACGATTTGCCACTTCATTTATATTGGACTGCTTGTACTCCTTGTTGGGGCCGATACCGAGATGATAGGCGCAAAAAAGTTCGAACGGATCGATATTGGAGATGATTTTTTTCACGCCCCCGGTGGAGGGGGGCGGGGTTTGTTCCTGGGTGGAGGGTCTGTCACGGAAATTCCGCCGGGTTTTGTCCTGGGATTGAACCGATTGGCCTGAACCCAGGTTTTGCCTGGACTTGTGCTCGACCCCCCTCCCTTTACCCCTTGAATTCGGTTTTCCATGGGCATAGGACCTGTCCTGCCCGTTGTCGTTTTTCGAGTTTGTTTTCCTCGAAGTTCCATCCGGTTTGCGTTTTCCAGCCATGGAAATGTGCGAGGTGAGCGTTTCGGAAGAAGCGTTGATCCATGCCTGGCTAGCCTCGGCATTGCGGGCTCTTGATCTGGATTGGTTCGGGAATTTGCCTCGGGGTTTCCCGTTCCGGTTCCTAGACTGTGAATGATTCCCGTTTCGGCGCGGGGGTCTGGTTGAATGGCCTGGCTTTTTCAAAATTTAATTCCTTCTTTAATGGATTTGCTCGAATTAATGGGTCTGGATAAACAGCGGATCATTTAATTATCCCGCCAACGTTTCCAGTTGATCTACAAGGTCTGAAAACTTTTTCAGTGCCGTGCGGATGGGTTCAGGAGAAGTCATGTCCACACCGGCGCCCTTTAAAAGGTCTATGGGATATTTGGACTCGCCGGAATTCAGGAAATGGAGGTAATCTTCCAATTCTTTCTTGCCTCCCTGGATCACCCTGTCCGCCAGGGCGTAGGCTGCGGATATCCCTGTCGCGTATTTGTAAACGTAAAAACTGAAATAAAAATGCGGTATGCGTAAACATTCGAGAGAAAGCTTGTCGTCCAGGGTGACATTTTCCCCGAAATAAACTTTCAGCAGGTTTTTGTAAATGGATTGAAATGAATCCACCGTCAAGGGCTGTCCCTCCTCGGCGGCTGCATAGATCTCTTTTTCGAATTCCGCGAACATGGTTTGGCGAAACAATGTCCCGCGGAAATTGTCTAATTCCCGGCAGATAAGATAGGTTTTCATCGCCGTATCAATATTCTGGCTGAGCAGGTACCGGGTGAGGAGAGCTTCGTTGAAGGTGGACGCCACCTCCGCCACAAATATCGTATAGTCCGCGTACAGATACGGTTGGGATTTTCTTGAATAGTAGGAATGCATGGAATGGCCCAACTCGTGCGTGAGTGTATAGACACTGTTTATGTTGTCGTCCCTGTAATTCATAAGAATGAAGGGGTTCGAATCGTAACAGCCTGAAGAGTAGGCGCCGCTTCGCTTGTTCTTGGATTCATAGCGGTCCACCCAGCGTTCCTCCAGGAGACCGTTTTGGGCCGTACGGCAATATTCCTCCCCAAGAGGTTCGAGTGATTGTATTATTTTTTCGACCGCCTCCCGGTAGCCCATGTACCAGTGCATGTCCTCGACTAGGGGAACGCTGCAGTCGTAGACATGCAGTTCGTCCAGTCCCAAAATATTTTTTCTCAGCAAAAAATATTTATAAAGAGGCTCTAGATGTTCATGAACGGTCTGAATCAAGTTATCATAAACCTCCTTTGAAATATTTTCATCAAACAAAGCCTGCTCGCGAACCGACGGATAATTCCGGGATCTGGTGTAAAACGTATTCTTTTTCACACTGCTGGCCAGAAGGGACGAATACGTGTAACAATGGTCCGCATACGCAGAGTAAAATGTTTCAAAAGTTTCACGCCGGACTCTTCGGTCATAATCCTGCAACAGGCTCTGGTAATTTCCATGGGTGATGTCGATGTCTTCCCCGTCCGAATCTTTTATTGTGCCTAATTTAAGGTCAGCATTATCCAGCATGTCAAACCCGTCACGGGACGCCCGGGCCATCTCCTGGGAAGCGGCGAGCAGGCCCTCCTCTTTTTCAGTCAGAACATGCTTGCGGAACCGGAGAATCCGCTCAAGATAAATCCGGTAAAACTCCAATTCCTTGTCATCGAGAAACCGGCTCATCCGGTCCTCGGGAATGGCCATGATTTCGGACCGGATAAAACTGCCGGCCTGGGACAGGCGGGTGGCCAGGTTCACCATTTTGTCGAAATTGATTTGGTGAAAGGTATTGGTTTTATCTTCATCGTTTTTCAGGTGCGCATACGTATATAGTTTTTCCAATATGCGCGATATGCCCGTATCGAATTCCAGGCAGGCCTTCAGGCTGGCCGCAGAGCCTCCCAGTGTTCCCCGGTGACAGCCATACCCCTCCATTTCGGATTCCAGGTCTTCGAATTCTTTCTGCCATTGATCGTCGTTGCGATAAAGGCCTTCGAGGTTCCATTTGGAGTCCTCAGGGATGCTCTCGCGAGTCAGGGGTCCTGTCTTGGCTTCCATAAAAAAACTGAGGTTTTGGTAAAGCGAAACTTAATCGGGGAAAGGATTACCGGATCGCTTGTTCGATAGTTTTCAAATGCGCCTTAAGCTTGGTTTGTTTTTGGCAGAGAGCCTGTTGTCTCTGTGTATCTTTTTCTATGACTTCTGGAGGCGCTTTCTCGATGAAATTCTGGTTGGATAACTTCTTACTTAAAACTATGATGTCTTTTTCGATTTTTTTCAACTCTTTTTCTATTCTGTTTTTTTCTTCCCTGAAATTCATGATGCCTTCCAGCGGGACGATGATATCTATACCGTTCAAAACTGAAGACGCCGCCACCTTGGGTTTTTCGATGGAAAGGCCGATATCGAATTCCCGGACTCTAGCTAACTCCATAATATATTTGATATTTTTGGTTATCATGGGGCCGGTTTCCGGGTCTTCCAGTTTGATCAAAAGATTCAAGGCCAGGCCTGGATTCAAATTCATTTCGCCGCGTATGTTTCTCACACTGGTTATGATATCCATCACCAGTGCCAGGTCTTTTTCCGTTTTGGGGTCTTCTTTCGCCTCTTCATAAATCGGGAAAGGCGCCATCATGATACTGCTCCCTTCTTTGGGAAGTTTTTGCCAGATTTCCTCGGTGATGAATGGCATGAAGGGGTGTAGCAATCTCAAGCTGGCTTCCAGGACATGAACGAGAACATTCTGCGTCACCTGTTTTTGGGAACCGGACTGAAACAGACTGGATTTGGACAGTTCGATGTACCAATCGCAGAACTCGTTCCAGACAAATTTATAGGCGGCCATCGCCGCTTCGTTGAAGTTGTAAGCCTCCAAACCTTTATGGACTTCACGGCAGGCGTTGTTGAGGCGGCTTAAGATCCATCGGTCCGCCGGGGACCGGTCCGCGGACTGGTCTAGTTTGCAGGTGCCCCGGTAATCTTCCAGGTTCATCAGCACAAAACGTGAAGCGTTCCAGATCTTATTGCAGAAATTCCGGTAGCCTTCGATGCGGTCCTCGGCGAGCTTGATGTCCCTTCCCTGGGCGGCAAAGGCGGCCAGGGTGAACCGGAGGGCGTCTGTCCCGCAAGTCTTCATCATGTCCAGGGGATCGATCACGTTTCCCTTGGTCTTGCTCATTTTCTGGCCTTCCGCGTCGCGGATCAGGGCGTGAATGTAAACATGGCGGAACGGGACTTCGCCCATGAACTTGAGACCCATCATCATCATCCGGGCGACCCAGAAAAAAAGGATATCGAATCCGGTGCACAGGACCGATGTGGGGTAGTATTTTTCCAGTGTCTTGGTTTTTTCAGGCCAGCCTAGGGTCGAGAAGGGCCAAAGGGCTGAACTGAACCAGGTATCCAGCACATCGCTTTCCTGTTCCAGTTCCTCCGATCCGCAGTCAGGACAGCTTTTCGGTGTTTCCCGCGCGACGGTCATCGTCCCGCATTTTCCGCAATGCCAGGCGGGGATCTGGTGGCCCCACCATATCTGCCGCGAGATGCACCAGTCGCGGATGTTTTCCATCCACTCAAAATAGGTGTTCTCCCAGAATTTCGGAACGATGCGTGTGGTTCCGTTCCGGACTGCCTCCACGGCCGGTTCAGCGAGGGGTTTGGTTTTCACGAACCATTGTTTGGAAACATAAGGTTCGATGACGGTCCGGCAACGGTAACAATGCCCCACCGAATGGTTCAGGTTTTCTATATTTACAAGCAAATCATTCGATTTGAGTTCTTCCACCAGTTTTTTGCGGCATTCCATCCGGTCGAGTCCTTGGTAAGGTCCGGCGTTTTCATTCATGGTGCCGTCGATGTTCATGACATTGATCAGGGGCAGGTTGTGCCGCCGGCCGATTTCAAAATCGTTGGGATCGTGTGCGGGGGTCACCTTGAGGGCGCCCGAGCCGAAGGAAACGTCGACATAACCGTCCTCGATGATCGGGATCTCGCGGCCCAGCGCAGGAAGAATCAGCAGGGTTCCCTTGAGTCCCCGGTAACGCTCGTCCTCGGGGT
Organism: Nitrospinota bacterium; assembly: GCA_036339675.1. Classification (GTDB taxonomy): domain Bacteria; phylum Nitrospinota; class Nitrospinia; order Nitrospinales; family VA-1; genus JAYZAN01. The sequence continues at coordinate 1,637 of JAYZAN010000039.1, read as the reverse complement.
TGACGGCGACGGCGGTATCGCCCAGGAGGGTTTCGGGCCGGGTTGTGGCGATGGTCAGGCTTCGATCCTCATCCTTGAACAGGTATTTAATGTGATACAAGTGGCCCTGCGTTTCCTGGTACTCTACTTCCAAATCGGAGAGGGCTGTGTGGCACCTGGGACACCAGTTGATGAGGTAGTCTCCTTTATATATGAGACCTTCTTCATAAAGAGACACAAACACCTCACGCACCGCTTTCGACAAACCCTCATCCATGGTGAATCGGTCCCGCTCCCAGTCGAGGGAACAGCCCAGCTTGCGCAACTGGGTGTTGATAGTCCCTCCCGACTCGTCGCGCCATTTCCAAACTCTTTGGACGAAGGCCTCCCGGCCCAGGGTGTCGCGGTTCGTGCCTTCCGCATGCAGTTGCCGCTCCACGACATTCTGTGTGGCGATCCCGGCATGGTCGGTTCCCGGCTGCCAGAGGGTATTGAATCCCAACATCCGTTTCCAGCGGGTGAGGATATCCTGCAGGGTATTGTTAAACGCGTGTCCGATGTGCAGGGAACCGGTAATATTCGGGGGAGGGATCACGATGGAAAATGTTTCTCCGGCCCGTGTTTCATCAGCGTGATAAAACCGGTTTTCGGTCCAGAATTGCGTCCAGCGTTCCTCCACCGATTCCGGGTGGTATTTTTTGTCTAATTCAACAGTCATATCTTCAAAAACGTTTAAGGGCCTGGAACGTTCTCTTCAAGTAAAGACAGCCTTCCTAGAGTGCATGCGCAGGGAGCATCCGCATCCACCCCCCCCGGATTTTTCCCCCCGGATCTGGGTTATATATAAAGTAACTATTCAGGAGGGGTTATTTCAATAAAGAGGCCGAGAAAATAAGAACGGGAAATTTTGATGTTACATATTCTTGATTTTGTCGACTTCTTGTTTGATGATCTCCCGCGCGATCCCGGGAGCGATTTCTTTCACCACTTTTTTAACGGACTGGGCGATCATCTCGGACAGCCCGGATATTTCTTTTTCCAGGGAAGTCGCCAGCGATTTTTCCAACAGCCGCTTGACATGTTCCCCAACCACCTGAACAAAGCGTTCTTCACCCGAGTCCAATGATTGTTTATAGACGGGCGTCCGACTGACTTGTTCGGTGGTTTTTATCGTGGGTCTCCGGGATTCGATGGATCCTTCGGATAGAAAGGTGAGGCTGTCTCCGATCAAATCGGGCCTTGCGCTTCCTTTCCCGCGGGAAAAGGCGGACGGGGCCATTTTTTCCAGTAAATCTTCCGGCTCCGGGACAATGCTGTCAAAGGGAGAAACTTCTTCCGATACTTCATTTTTATTTTCTGATTTTCTCGCCACGGGAATTTTGCCCCGGCCCGCCACCTCCTGAAAGGCGTCGTCCAGCTCCTCGGTATGTTCTTCCGCCACCAGCATGGTGTCCCCGATGAACTCATCGAAATCCGGCTGTCCTGACGGTTGCACCGGAAGGGGAGCGCTCCCCGGTTGTTTTTTTTCCTTTATGGACTCGACATGACTGATCATATCATCCAGCGGTTCGGGTTTCGGCTCAGGTTCCGGCTCGGAGGCCTGGACGGTTTCCGGTACTGGCTCCACCGGGGCGGCCAGTTCCTCGATAATTTCTTCC
>JAYZAN010000038.1:0-8428 GCA_036339675.1 Nitrospinota bacterium | reverse complement strand
ATTCGGTTTCCTGAACGTTTTAAACAGTGTGCATGGCGAAGTGAAGGATGTCTGTCAATCCTTTAGTTCGGAATGGTTCCATGAGATCCTCGGCTTTCTTCTCAATATTGTGCCGGAACATGCGGGCAAGGTAGGTATGGTTTGTTACCAGGGCAAGAACGCTGAGGGGGAAGACTGTATTTTTATCAAGATACGAAGAGCCGTGAAATATGACGGGTTCGACCTGAGGAAGGCGGAAGATCAAATTAAGGAAAAATACGGCGATACCTACATGGGCGGCGGCGGGCACGCCGGAGCGGTTTCTTTCAGGGTTCAACCGCAGGATGAAAAGAAATTTCTGGCTAAAGTTAATAAGGTCTTTGATTTCATCAAAGATAATTTTAATTGATCAGGATCTGTATGGCTATTTCCCTTAATAATAGTGTCTCTTCTGCAACATCATCCGGCTCAAAAGATTCTTCTGTTTTTTCTCCAAAAAAAATTCTTTTGATCAAGCTTGGTGCGGTAGGCGATCTGGTTATTGCCTCTCCTTTTTTCGAAAGTCTGAGGGGATATTATCCCCAATCGGAAATTATTCTGCTCACGGGGCAGTCTTCTTTTTTCACCGTTCAGAATAACCCAAATATAGACCGCCTGCTGATCACGGACGACTATTCTCTATTCAGAAGGAATTCGCTACTGCAACCATTGGAATTTTTGCGGGTCTTACTGGCCTTGAAAAAAGAGAAATTCGATATGGTTTTTATCCTCCACAGGGCCTGGCAATTTAATTTTTTGGCCTTTCTAACCGGGGCCTCCAGGCGCGTGGGGTTTGCCAGAGGGAATGAAGGGGTTTTGCTGACGGATCAAGTCATTCCCCAGGAAAACCGTAATGAACGTGAGATTTATCTGGACCTTCTCCGGGTGGCGGATATACCTGTTTCAACCAAAATGACCTCCTTCTATATGTCGGATGAAGAAAAGGTTTTTATCGATCTGTTTTATGAAAGGCACCGCATTGATGAAGATGATATCTTAATTGCCATTGCGCCGGGGGGAGGGGTGAACGCTAAAAGCGCCATGTACATCAAACGCTGGCCGATAGGTAATTATATTCAACTGGTCAAACGCATTCATAAAGAAATGAACTTTCGGGTCGTCGTTCTGGGAGGGCCGGATGATAGGGCCATTGCCGCTCAAATCGAGCAGGAGGTTCCCAATATCATTGACGGAAGCGATTTGACCGTGGGGGAAATGGCCTCGCTTCTTCAGAGGTGTAATCTGTTTATCGGAAACGACAGCGGCCCTCTTCATGTAGCTTGTGCTATGGACATTTCATCAATCTCCCTGTTTGGCCCCACCAACCCCATGGAATGGGCTCCTTCTGAGGAATGCAACACGGTTATATATAAAAAAGTCCCCTGCAGTCCGTGTTTCAGCCAGGGGTTTTTCCCGGACTGCGACCACCTTTCCTGCCTGACTTCCATTCAGGTTGAAGAGGTTTTTGGCAGGGTGAAAAGTCATTTTTCTTCCGAAAAAGAATCCAGCCGGTCCGCGCTCGTTCAATGAAAATCCCTAATAACTTTTAGGATTTCCCGGTTCAGGGAGTATGAATCCTGCCCATTCCCCGAAGATGGTTCGCCTGCGCAGTCTACGAGAAAAGACACCGATAATTTTCTGATGAATTTTCCATACAGATAGATCTTTAAACATAATAATCCCATCCACCCGTAGTGTTTTTTGTAAAAATACAACTGGCTTTTTCTGTATTCGATGGCCGTCTCGAACGGTTTCGCGGAAACGCTGGCTCCAAGATGATGAATGATGGGGGCGTCCGGGGTATAGTAGATTCCCCAGTTCTTTTTCCTGAAGGAGATGCACAAATCCATATCTTCCTTGTACATAAAGAAGTTTTCATCCAACAGTCCTGTCTCCTCTAAGGAATCACGCCGGCAGAGCATGCACGCCCCGCATACCCATCCCACTTTTTTCCCGGACCGGTGGAGCCGCGCCAGTATTTTTTCAACGATGGGGTTGGAACTGTTGGCGAAAAGGGTGTTGGAAAACGTACTTTGGAGCAGGTCACCAATAAACCCGGCCGCGCTTCCAAAAGACTGCTGAGGGGTCTTATCCGGATTCAATAACCGGCAGCCTACAATTCCAATATCTGCCGATCTTTTTAATACGCCGACCATGGCTTCCACAGCGTTGGGAAGAACCACCGTATCATTATTCAATAGGAGAATATACCGTCCCCGGGAATGCCGGATTCCCTGGTTGTTGGCTTTGGCAAATCCCAGGTTGGTTTTGTTTTCAATCAGAACAATATCTGAAAAAGCGGCTTGAATTTTGCCAACGCTTCTGTCACCCGATGCGTTATCGATGACGATGATTTCGTATTCCAGGTTCTTTAAATTTTCCTTTATGGAACGAAGGCATTCAATCAGGTGGTCTGCCGACTTGTAATTCACAGTGACGATGGATAATTCCAGGACAGGTGGAGGCAGGTGTTCTTCTTTTTTGTTTCCCATAAGAGCCATTTGCCGATGATGGAGGTTGAGGGGTATTTTTAAAATGACATGGAATTATAAAACCGGAGAGTGGCTGGACCACGTCCGGAGGAAATATGAAAAATTTTATCTCTCGCCCAGAGAGTTAACGATTATTCATTAAGGCTTCGCCATTCGCCTCCACGGCTAGCGGTTTCGAGAAAGCTGGACTTTCTTCAGATACATCAGTTCCATGGCGTTCATTTCAAGGCCTTTCACGTAGGGTTTGACCAGAAGATTCTGGGCCGACACAAAAAGGGGAACCATGGGTACGTCGGTCTCGGTTAATATTTTTTGAAGTTCATTATAAACTGCTAATCTTTTTTGAGGATCCCGGATGGTTGTCCCCAGTGCGACCCATTCGTCGTATTTCGGATTTTTCCATCCGGTACGGTTGTTTCCGCTGTTGGATAAAAAGAGGTTCATGAAATTATCCGGATCCGGGAAGTCGGCTCCCCAGCCCAGCCGGAAAATCTGCGGGGCGTCGAGGTTTAAGCGGCTGAGAAATACTTTCCATTCCTGGCTCTCAAATTCTATGTGAACGTCGAGATTTTCTTTCCACTGGGCCTGAACGAACTCGGCGATCAGGCGGTTGGTGTCGCCGGTATTGTATATGGCGGTCACGGAGGGAAACCCTTTCCCATTCGGATATCCCGCCTCGGCCAGCAGCTCTTTTGCTTTTTGAGGATCAAAGCCCGCTCCGATTTGTTCGTTATAACCGAACATTCCTTTTGGAATCCACGACGACGTGGGCAGCTCTCCACCTTGAAGAATGCTGGGAATGCGCGACCGGTCGATAGCGTGAGCGAACGCCCGGCGGACCCGGACATCGTCGAAGGGCCGCTTACCGACATTGAATCCGTAATAATATCCACGTAATTGAGGCGTGTTGGTATATTCCGGACGGTTCCGGTAATGGGGAATGGCAACCGGGGGAAGTTCGATGACATCCAACTCCCCGGTTTCATACAGGGTTAAGGCGGTGGTCGGCTCTTCGACGATATAAATTTTTACCGCGTCAAACCCGGGTCTAGTGTCGTAGAAATTCTCGTTGGTTTTAAGAACCAGCTTATATTCATGATGCCATTCGGATAACCGGAAGGGTCCGTTAGTCACAATATGTTCCGGGTTCGTCCATCTGTCCCCATGAAGTTTCACGATATCTTCCCTCTGGGGAAAGGTCACCATGAAGGTGGTGATGCTGGGAAAGTAAACGACAGGTTTATTCAGGCGTACTTCAAGAATATGAGGAGAAACGGCGGTCACCCCGACCCGGGAAGGGTCCTTGATTTCGCCGGAGTTGTATTCCACGGCGTTTTCCACGTCAAACAGAAAATAAGCATACTGGGCCGCCGTGGTCGGATTGAGCAGCCGTTTCCAGGAAAACTCAAAGTCCATAGCCGTGACCGGTTTCCCGTCGGTCCAGTAAACGTCGTCCCGAAGATAATACCTGAGAGTTTTTCCGTTTTCAGAGAGTTCCCATCGTTCGGCCACCGCCGGGACGGGTTCCAGGTTCGCATTATACTGGGTCAGCCCTTCCATGATATTGGTCAGAATATTGAACGAAACACTATCGGTGGCCAGGGTCCAATCCAACGTTGGGGGCTCCGCCCGAACCGCCATACGGAATGTTCTAAAATCCCGGGCTTCACGGCCGGAGCATCCCAGAAGGGACGGATAGAGGGCCAATATCAAAAAAATCAGAGGGATGAAGTTTCTCATCATTAGTGGATCATGCCGCTTCATACCCGGGAGGATACCATTGTTTGGCCGTCCTCAAAAGAATAACTCGTTGGGATAAAAAGAGAAACCCGTTTTTATTGCTTTACTTTTCAGGGGGGATGGATAAAATAAAAAATTCATCCAAAATCAGGAAAGTTTATGACGGAGCAGATGAGGGAAAGTGACGACCTGTCTTATATTCGAAAATGGATCAAAAGGGGTTTGAGTAAGGATAAAAAGACCCTCGATTTTTCGAATAAGGGAATCAACAATCAGATAGCGACGGAACTGGCGGAAAATGTAGCAATCCCGGATATTGAAATCCTGTACCTGCATACCAATAAAATAAAGGATCTGGGAATGCAAGAACTGGCCGAATCGGAACTGTTCGCCCCGTTGAAGGAGTTGTGGTTGTACCAAAATATAATCTGCAACGAAGGGGCTGTCGCCCTGGCGGAATCCACCCAGTTGACCCGTCTTCGTTACTTGAGTTTATATACCAACCGGATCGGGAGTGAAGGGGCCGAGGCCCTCGCCGAATCCCGCGCGCTTTCCACTCTGGAAACTCTGGACCTTTCGTTCAACCGGATTGGGGACGAGGGTGCTGTCGCCCTGGCGAATTCCCTTGTTCTTAAAAAACTCAAACACCTTCACCTGGACGCCAACCGGATCGGGCGCGAAGGGATGAAAGCCCTCGCCGAATCCCCCGGACTCAAAAACCTGACCACCCTCAATATGACGTATAACACCATCGACCCCGTGGGGTTGGAATACCTCAAGGAGTCGCCTCGCTTGAAACAGCTAGAATTTTTCAAAGCAGACTTTATCCCCGAGGAATTTGACTAGACAATGAATACCAGGGAGCGCGACCTGTATATTGTTAAATTGCTGGGGGAAAAGGTCGAGGGGAAGGACTCTTCCCTGAACCTCAGTTATGAAAGACTCGGGGATTTGGGTGTCGCTTTTCTCGCGCGGGCCAAAAATCTCTCCCACGTTACCCACCTAGATTTAAGCTGGAACGAGATCACCGATGTTGGTGTTCAAGAACTGGCGAAAGCGACTTCATTGACCAACCTTCTCAGCTTGAACCTGGACTCCAATAGGATCGGGTGCGCGGGCGCCCGGGCACTGGCGCAATCGGTTCATTTTCCCAGCCTGAAGATGATCAGCTTGACCCATAACCGCGTCAGCGACGAAGGAGCGCTGACCCTGGTGAAATCCGCCAACCTGAAAAACCTGGAAACGCTCGGGCTGGAGCTCAACCACATCGGCAAGACCCGGCTGACCCAGTTTCCTGACGGCACGGCGAACACCCATCTCCGGCTCCTCAACCTGAGACGGAATCATATCGGCGATGAAGCCCTGGCGAACTGGTTGCAGACAGGGGCCTTTGCTCCCCTGAACCATCTCAACCTGGGATGGAACAGGATCGGCGATCCGGGGGCCATGGCCCTGGCCAAATCGCCCCTGCTCGGCAAACTGGAAAAACTGTTTCTCGATTCCAATCACATCGGCAACGAGGGATCTCTGGCGATCGCCAGATCGAAACATCTCAACGCATTGACGGACCTGTATCTGTTCGACAACGATTTCGACCGTGAATCGGAAACGGCTCTTCTCGATTTCAGGATCCGCCTGCTGATAAAAAAACACCTGGTCGGTTCCGTCCTGAATTTGAACGGCCGGAAAATGGGGAACAAAGGCCTCGCTGCCCTGATGAGATCGGAGCGGTTGAAGGACGTTGAAACATTACTGCTGAGAAACAACCAGATCGATCATCGGGGAATGCGTATCATCGCGGAATCGAAAAACCTTTCAGGCCTCCGATCGCTGAACCTCATGAGCAATCTGCTCGGAAACAAAGGAATGGTTCTTTTCGCCGAGGCGGAAGGGGTCTCAAATTTGAAGATCCTGAACCTGGAAAACACCGGCATCCTATCCGCGGGGCTGATGGCCTTGGCGAAATCGAAATCGCTGGCGGCCCTGGAAGAGCTCAACCTCAGCAAAAACGAATTAACCGGGAAGGGAATACGGTATCTTGCGGAATCGGGAAACTTCAGGAACCTTAAACGCCTGGTGGTGACGGATATCGAAATGGGCGATGCGGGATTGAGAAGCCTGGCCATGTCGGAACATTTGAGCCAGCTTGAAGAGTTGCGGGTCAACGGCAACTCGTTGACACGTGTTGGAGTCAACCTTTTGGTACGGTCCCCCAATCTGAACAAACTGAAAACCCTGGATCTTCGGCGCAACCTGTTCCGGGAAGCGGATCTTAATTTAATTACTGGTTGTGATCGGTTTAAAAATTTAAAAGAGCTGAGATTTTAGAATCAGGAAAAGAAAAAGCCCGCGGGGAATTTTCCCCGCGGGCTTTTTTTTCGTTCAAGTTAGATCATAGTATTGCCAGGAAGTTGCAGGCTTCGTAACAGGCATTACAGTTGATGCAGAGGTCCATGTCGATATGCGCCGCGACTTTACGGGTGCCGCCGGTGATGGCTCCGGTCGGGCAGGGTTTGATGCAGGCGCCGCAGGCCACGCATTCTTCTTCCTTGACATAGTAGCGGTACAATCCCGTACACCGGGCGGCGTCGCAAATCTGATCGACGATGTGCCGCTCGTATACCTCGCGGAAATACTTGATGCCGGTCAACACACTATGAACTGCCGTTTCTCCCAGGCCGCACAAGGAGGTGACATTGATCTCCTCGCACAGGGCCTGGAGCTTGTCGATGTCTTCCGGCTTGCCGCGACCCTCTGAAATATCGTCCAGCTTGTTCTTGATCAGCGTCAGGCCGATCCGGCACGGGGTACACTTACCGCAGCTTTCCGCCTCGTTGAATCCAATCGAGAACTTAGCCAGATCGATCACGCAGGCAGAGTCATCGTAGGCGGAGAAGCTCGCCTGGCCCATGATCACCCCCACGTCGAGCAGGCTCTCATAGTCGAGGGTGGTGTCGGCCAGGGATGCCGGAAGAAACCCTCCAGTGACACCTCCCGCATGGATGACTTTTAATTCCTTTTTCTTCTGGATCCCGCCGCACATGTCCTCGATGACCTGGCGGAAGGAGGTTCCCATATCGAGCTCCATGAGGCCGTTATATTTAATGTTTCCGGCAATCGCCCAGACCTTGCATCCCTTGGCGTTATCGTTGCCCATGCTGGCATACCAGTCGGCGCCTTTCCGCATAATGGATGGAACCGTCGCCCAGGTCTCTGCGTTATTCAACAGGGTGGGCCTCCCCCAGAGACCTTTTTCGGTGGAATGGGGTGGTTGGGCCTTGGGCCAGGGTCGCTTGCCTTCGATAGAGTGCATCAATGCTGTCGATTCTCCGGCGATGAATGCTTCAATGCCTTCATGAACGGTGATATCAAAATCGAAACCGCTTCCCAGGATATTTTTACCAAGAAAGCCTCGTTCCCGGCATTGTTCCAGGATCATGTTCAACCGCTTCACGGCGATGGCATAGTCGGAACGGGTGTAGATGATTCCTTCCCTGGCGCCGATGGCAAAGGCACCGATGATGAGCCCTTCGATCACCTGGGCCGGGGCACCTTCCATGACACTACGGTCCATGTAGGAGGCCGGGTTGCCTTCGTCGCCGTTGACGATGATATAACGCGCCCCGTCCGGGGTGTAGGCGTTCGCGGCCTTTTTCCATTTATGGCCGGTGACGAATCCGCCCCCGCCTTTTCCGCGCAAGCCGGAACGGATGATTTCCTCGATGATCTGGGCCGGTTTTTTGGTGGTCAGGGCTTTTTTCATTCCCTCGTACCCCCCCAAGGCGATGTATTCGTCTATATTTTCCGGGTCGATGCGACCGCCGAACTCGAGAGCCACACGATTCTGGGTTTTGAGGTTCTCGTAATACTCCTCCTTGGCCGCCGCTTTCTTGAATACCTTGCCTTCCACGATATGGTCTTTGAGAATGGTCTTGACCATTGCAGGTTTTACTTTTTCGTAGGTGACCCGTTCCTGGCCGGGAACGTAAACATCCACCAGAACATCCCGGCTGCAGTAACCGCGGCAGCCGACCTGGCCCATGGAGCAATGCCGTTCGCCAAGCTCGGCACTCGCTTCCATCTCGGCGATCTGCTTTTCAAATTCCTCATAGACTTTTTCTCCGCCTTCGGCGACGCCGCTGAGGCTGAGGCAGACGGTTATCTTGACAGTGCCTTTC
>JAYZAN010000037.1:0-4790 GCA_036339675.1 Nitrospinota bacterium | reverse complement strand
CATAAAATCAGTTAGATAATAACCAATGAAAAACAATCAATCCGTTGTAAAACTCACTGAAAGGAATGTAGCGGGAACCTACGGGAGGTACCCGATCGCCCTGGTTCGCGGAAAAGGAATGCATGTCTGGGACCGGTCCGGAAAAAAATATGTCGACTTCGTGAGTGGGCTCGCCGTGGACAACCTGGGGCATTGCCATCCGGAAGTGGTGTCCGCGATCCGCAGCCAGGCAGGACAGTTGCTTCACGTTTCCAACCTGTACCATATCGAACCACAATCTCTGCTTGCGGAAAAACTTGTACACCATAGTTTCGCCGACAAGTTTTTTTTCTGCAACAGCGGTACGGAAGCCAATGAAGCGGCGATCAAACTCGCGCGCCGGTTTTTCCATGACCGCGGAGAATCGGGGAAAAATCAGATCATCACCATGAAAGACTCTTTTCATGGCAGGACCTACGGGGGACTTTCGGCAACCGCTCAAACCAAATTCCACGAGGGTTTCCAACCGCTTTTGCCCGGATTCAAACACGTCCCCTACAACGATCCTGGGGCTGTTGAAAAATCCATATCTTCTAAAACCTGCGCCGTTCTCGTAGAGCCGGTTCAGGGAGAGGGTGGGGTGAATATCCCGGATAAATCTTATCTCAAAGAACTAAAAAAGATTTGCCGATCTAAAAACATTTTATTGATATTCGACGAGGTGCAGACAGGGTTCGGGCGCACGGGGAAACTGTTCGCTTATGAAAACTTCGGTGCGAAACCGGACATCATCACATTTGCCAAGGCCCTGGGCGGAGGGGTGGCCATCGGCGCCATGGGGGCCACGAACCGGATCATGAAATCGTTCGTTCCGGGAACCCATGCGGCCACATTCGGGGGGAACCCCCTCGCCTGTTCGGCTGCATTGGCTTCGATCAAATGGCTTACCCGAAAAGGCTTCCTGAACAGGGTATCGAAAACCGCAAAATATTTCTATTCCCGTCTCCAGGAGTTGTCTTCTAAGGTCGACTGCATCAAAAATGTGCGGGGAATGGGAATGATGCTCGGCTTGGAACTCGATCGGCCGGGGGCTGGCATCGTGACGGATTGTATGCACCGAGGATATCTGATCAACTGTATTCAACAAAATATTCTCCGTTTTATTCCGCCTCTCATTGTTTCAGAAAAAGAAATCGACAATTTGATCAAAGTCCTAACCGCATGCTTTAAAGATATTTAACATTTTTTACTACGGGGAGCGGAAAATAAGTTGCACCCGATACCTGATTTTCACGATAGCGGCGGGTTTCACGCGGGGAAGTTGCAACCTGTTTCATGCTCCCATCTGTAAAAATATATCCAGAATTCCCGCATTCCTATAACTTTAATCATCGTTGATCATGAAAAAAGATTTTTTGACCCTTGATAACTTTTCCCGTGAGGAGATTTTTGACCTCATAAAGGCCGCTTCGGACCTGAAAGAAAAAAGAAAAAATAATGTCCCCCATCAACCCCTGAAAGGAAAATCCCTGGGAATGATTTTCAATAAACATTCCACAAGGACCCGTATATCTTTCGCAGTAGGAATGTTTGAACTGGGGGGCCAATCCCTGTTTTTATCGCCCGACCAGCTACAGCTGAAGAGGGGAGAGACCATCGCCGATTCCGCCCGGGTGCTGTCCCGTTACCTACATGGGATCCTTATACGCACCTACGGTTTTGAGGAGGTCCAGGAATTAGCGAGGCATGCGTCCATTCCCGTGATCAACGGCCTGACTGACTTGAATCACCCCGTACAAGTCCTGTGCGATATGTTTACCATCCATGAAAAACTGGGGCGTATTGAAGGGGTAAAGGTAGCTTATGTCGGTGACGGAAATAACGTCGCCTATTCCTTGATCACAGGTGCCTCGATCCTCGGTATGAATCTTTCTATTGCCACTCCCCCTGAATACAAACTTCAGGTACCTGAATCGTTTGGGAAGAGGGGAAATATTACATTCACCGAAGACCCCTTTGAAGCGGTGAAGGATGCTGATATTATTTATACCGATGTCTGGGTGAGCATGGGGCATGAGGAAAAAACCGATGAGAAAAAAAGGATTTTAAGGCCATATCAAATCAACTCCAAACTGGTCGATGCCGCCGGGAAAGATGTTCTGATCATGCACTGTCTCCCGGCACACAGGGAGGATGAAATCACCTCGGAAGTCCTCGATGGAAAGCATTCCATAGTATTCGATCAGGCCGAAAACCGGCTGCACGTTCAAAAGGCCATCCTTGAATCATTGTTATCTCCCCATCAACAGTGATATGATTTTATTTCCGGTGGTTTGAATATGATGTTCACACGGGGGGAATTGATCAAAATAGCCTTGAACTCCTTTCAAAAATTTTTTCTCAAGACATCCCTTCTGAACTTTTCTAAATATTACTTGCCCAGACCGGGGAAAATCTGGCGAGAGCAGCAAACCATCAGAACCCTTTCCCGGAAACCATGTTTAAATTCGAAGTCATCCAACAACACACGCACTCTCCCGCCAGGCTTGGGAGGCTGACCACCCCGCATGGGGCTATTGACACCCCCACATTCATGCCGGTGGGAACCCAGGCCACGGTCAAGGCCCTGTCGCCGGAAGACTTGGAAAACTGCGGAGCGCAGATCATTCTGGGCAACACCTATCACCTCTTCTTAAGACCCGGACACGAGGTGATCCGGTCACTAGGCGGATTGCACGGTTTCATGAACTGGCAAAAACCTTTGCTGACCGACAGTGGCGGCTACCAGGTGTTCAGCCTGGCAAAACTCGCTAAAGTCAACGAAGAGGGAGTAACCTTCCAGTCGCATATCGACGGTTCCTCCTGCTTCCTTTCTCCAGAACTCGCTATGGAAATTCAGGAGGCGCTTGGAGCCGATATCATCATGACACTGGATGAACCGACCCCGCACACAGCTAGCGAAAGCGAGACGGAAGTTTCTTTGAGTCTGTCGACCCGGTGGGCAAAACGCAGTCTTAAGGCCCACCGTTCGGACAAACAGGCCTTGTTCGGAATCGTCCAGGGAGGCATGTTCAAAAACCTGCGCGCTCAAAGCGCCGAAGAGATCGCGGGCCTCGGGTTTCCCGGGTTCGCCATAGGAGGGTTGAGCGTCGGGGAAGAGAAGGCTGTAATGTACGAACTAGCGGCACATACCGCGCAACTTCTGCCCAACAACAAACCACGTTACCTGATGGGGGTGGGCACTCCTGAGGATCTTCTCGCCTGCAGCGCAATGGGAATCGATCTTTTCGATTGTGTCATGCCCACCCGCAACGCCCGCAACGGATCACTCTTTGTCGCTGAAGGAAAAATGAACATCCGTAATGCGGCGTTTAAAACTGACAATCAGCCCATTGACGGCCGCTGCGGCTGTTACACCTGCAAAAACTATTCACGGGCTTATCTCAGGCATCTGTTCATGGCGGAAGAAATTCTAGCCATGCGCCTCAATACCATCCACAACATCACTTTCTACCAGAACTGGATGAAGAAAATTCGAACCGCTATTCTGGAGGACAGGCCCTTCAACTTTCAATGGACCGACCAATCCGTAAATGGAGGCTGAAGCCTTGGCCGCCGCGTTTATACAATTTCCTTCCTGAAAAATTTCAATGAACCGGTCAACTCGTGAATGGAAGTTGATACCCGGTCTGCTTCGGTGGAACAATATCACTCCTCTTCGCCGATGATTCCACGTATTTTAAATTCATTCACAATGTAACCCGCCCGCTCCGGAATGGAAGATTGCGCCATAGCTTTGAACATTTTTATTTTCTCTTCGTCCAGCAATTCCACCATACGATTGAATAAGCGCTCGGAAAAATAAAGCGTCAAGTTTAACTTGGATTTCTGGTAAACATATGTATAACCTGAGCGCATGGGGTTGATGCGTACAGGCAGATATTCCACGTGCCCTGACAAGACAAAAGTAGCCAGCTCGCTCCACGGATCTCCTCCCATCACCAGAAAATTTTTCCTCAGGTTGGAAAGAAAAACCCGGGGATCCTGCAGTTCATAAGTATAGCTTGGCATAATACCCTTTCTGCATTTCCTTAATTGAAGATCCTGCCCGGAAGTCTGAACATTTATCCGGAGGATTTGTGAACAGCACGAACCGCAATAAACAGGGGGATTTCTTTGCGGGCCCTGTTTTCGGCCCTGGCCCGTTTTCCCGGTTCGCTTTCTTTGTGGGATTGCCATTCCTCCATGGCATCCACACACAGGCCGGCTCTGGAAAGAGATTCAAAGTAACTTTGCAACGGCCGATGATAGGTCCAGGTAAAATCTTTTGACTTGGCAAAGGGAGGGGTAAGAATCGGGATACGGGTCGGCGTGGAGTAAAGATCAATTCTTCGGTATTCCATTTTTTTGGCGCCATCCCAGCCCCAATGAGTCTGCCGGGGAATCCGGAAACAGGGATGAGTCAACACCATCACAAACCGTCCTCCCGGTTCCAGCCAGCGGGCCACATTTCGAAACACAGGGTCCAGTTTCTCCATGTTCTGCAGGGCCAGAATACACGCCGCACCGCTGAACGTTTCGTTTTTAAGGACGCCGGTTTTCCCGGCATCGCCCACGCAAAACCGGATGGATTTATCAGAACGCTCCCTGGCGAAAGCAACCAGTTCCTCCGAAGCATCCAGTCCGACCACTTCGTATCTGCTTTTAAACAGATAACGTGAAAACACACCCTGGCCGCAGGCCAGGTCCAGAACCTGGTCCCCTTTCTTCAAACCCAATAACCTCGAAGCATTGGGCATGAGAATTTTTCT
>JAYZAN010000036.1:0-4891 GCA_036339675.1 Nitrospinota bacterium | reverse complement strand
ATCCTTTGGGGCAAGTTCACCACCATGACCCATACCATGTAACCGGTACTTCCAGATTGAACCATGCGTGAAACAATTTCTTTAGAAAATCTCAACAAAAAAGACTGCTTCCTTTGCAACATCGCTAAGGAAGTCGTCCTTAAAGTCATCCAAAACTTTCCCGTTCGATTACAAACGACGGATATAGAATCCGACCCCCAACCATTCGAAAAATATAAGGAAAAAATTCCGGTAATCAGGATCAACGGGAAGGACTGTTTCAAATTTAAAGTCCATAAAGTAACGTTGAAGAAAAAACCAGAACAGGCTCTAGCGGGTTGAGTCCGGGAAAAACTAACAGGGGATTATATTTTCCTGGTCTCCAAAGCACGATCGAAGGAAAGTTTCCTCAGCCGATTCTTGACATGGGGTTTTTATCGAGAAGAGCCTGAAAAGTGGCCTTAAAAAGCACAAAACATTGGGAGATTTCTTCCGCCACCACCGTGGCGGTGGTCGAGGTCAAAAAATCCGGGCCAGGCCATGGGGAAGCTCCTTATATTCGGTGGGAAGATAAAAACGTTCTGCAACGGATGTATTTTAATTCATTTATCAACTTTTCGGGCTGTTTTTAGAGGCGCCCTTAATCAAATCGATTAATATGCAAACCATTAAAAAAATTGCCTTATAATAACATCTCTTATTCGGCATTTGACAAGAGAGATTTTTCATAGTGGAGAAAATACCTTTAACTGAAAACGAACTTGAAGAAAAAGTCAGGGAATTGATCCCGGAATGGAAATCTGGAAAAAACGATAAGGGGGTCCCATATATCGAACGGGTCAAACACGCTTCAAAATATATGGGGGGCATCGATTTCGTCCACAAAGTAGCAGAAGCGGCAGAAGCGAACAACCATCACCCGGATATCCATATCAATTACAAAAGAATTTCTGTCAGATACTGGACCCATACCGCCAGCGGGGTGACCCTGGCAGATGTTCAAATGGCTCAAAAGATCAATTCATTGTTTTGAAGGGATAGCTCAGGGTAGAGTCCCGGTGAAAAGAGACTTTTTCTCCAGATTGGCTAAACAGAAGACGTTGCCTCGTTTTCTTCACGAAGCATATCCTCAAGAGTCTGCCGTCTCCGGGTCAGGAAAAACGTGTCGCCCTCCACCACGACCTCGGGAATGAGCGGTTGGGAATTGTAGTTGGAGGACATGACAAACCCATAGGCCCCCGCACCACCCACCACGATCAGGTCGCCGGGTTTCGGCAACGGAAGCTTGCGGGACACAGGTTCTTCATCCTTTTGCGTCAACACATCCCCCGATTCACACACCGGTCCGGCAACGATCACATCCTGCTCCGGCCCCAAGTCGTCACCGACAAACCAGATCGGGTGAAACGATCCATAAGCCATCGGACGAATCAGGTGGCAGAAACCTATGTTTCCGAGGACATAATCCAGCCGCTTTTCATTTTCATCATAGGTATGGTTCAGGGAACGCACCTCGCCGATCAGAAATCCGCATCCGGCCACGAACCGCCGGCCCGGTTCTATCTCGCAGACGATTCTTCGTCCGAAATGGTTTTCCATGATTCTGGTTCGTTCCTCCAAGATAGTTTTATATTCCGACACATCTTCCTGAGGCTGTCCGGTATCGTACTGGTAGGGCAACCCTCCCCCGAAATTGATGATCTCAAGCTCCTCGAATTGTTTGGCATATTCCACCAGCTTTCCGGTGATACGCTTCAAATGCTCCATATCCCCGCCGGACCCGATATGCATATGGACCCCGGATATAACCAATCCGTACCTTTGGGCGATGCCTTGGGCCTCAGTTAGATTCTGATACCAGATGCCATGCTTGCTGTAAGGGCCCCCGGTATTGGTTTTTTTAGAATGGCCGGCTCCCTCCCCCGGATTGATCCTGATGGAGACCTGCCCAAGGCCCTTGCCAGCCTTCTGTCGGGCAATTCCATATTCCTCCAGCATTCCCAGTGTTCCACAATTACAATAGATATTATTATCCAAACAAAATCCGACATCCCATGAATTGGAAAAAACATCACTGGTAAAACAGATATCCTCGGGAGTAAAGCCCGCTTTCAATGCTCGTTGCACCTCATAAATGCTGACGGCGTCTATCTTGATTCCATGCCTCAGAATTTCCTGGAGAACACGCACATTGGAACTGGCCTTCATGGCGTAACGAGTGACAGGTGCCAGTTTTTTGATCTCGCCGATAAACCGGCGAAGAATTTCCAGACTGTATACATAGACCGGGGTCCCGTGTTTTTCGGCAATAGTCCTTATAGGAACATTCTCTATATTCATTCTCTTATTTTGGCTGGTTAAAAAAATGTTCGAGAGCGTCAAAGGCCTTCAAGCTTTTTGGGGATCTTATAACACAAAAAGGCTTGAGGAAAAATTTCTTTTACCTTCCTCTCTTTTTATTATTGGGTGGTATAATTATGGAAAGAATAAATCTGAACGGGTAAGAACCTATCCATGACTAAATGGACCATAGACGACGCAAGAGATATCTACAATATTGGCGGCTGGGGCGCCGATTACTTCGATATCAATGATAAAGGCCATATCATCGTGCGTCCCGACAAGAATAGCAAGCAGGTGATCGACCTTAAACTGTTGGTGGAGGATATACAGGCCAAGGGATATTCGCTTCCCGCTCTAATCCGGTTTTCCGATGTTCTCAAATCAAGCATTGCCAAGCTAGCAGGCGCTTTCAAGAAATCCATTCAGGAATACCAGTACCAGGGAAAGTATCACGGGGTATATCCCATCAAGGTCAACCAGCAACGGCAAGTGGTCGAGGAAGTGGTCAAGTTTGGACGGCCTTACAATATAGGTCTTGAGGCCGGTTCGAAACCGGAACTGCATGCCATCCTGGCCATCATGGATAATCCCGATGCCCTTCTGATCTGTAACGGATATAAGGATGAGAAGTTTATTCGCCTGGCGCTGATGAGTCAGAAGCTGGGGAAAAAAGTTTTCGTCGTGGTCGAAAGGCTGGACGAGTTAGAACTGATTTACCAGGTGGTCCGGGAAGTTGATGTCCGGCCGAATATCGGTCTCCGAATAAAACTGGTGAGCGCTGGAGCCGGGCGTTGGGCGTCCTCCGCTGGGGAATATTCAAAGTTCGGGTTGAACTCGATGGAACTGGTCGAGGCTCTGGAGTTCTCCAGAGAAAATAATATCCTCGATTGTATCCGCCTGATCCACTTCCACCTTGGGAGCCAGATCACCAATATCCGACATATCAAAGACAGCCTGAAAGAGGTCGGCAGGTTTTATTCCGAATTGAGAAAGCTGGGATGCCAGATCGATTACATTGACGTTGGTGGAGGACTTGGAGTCGACTACGACGGTTCGCGTTCCACCTTTTCTTCCAGCACTAATTACAGCATCCAGGAATATGCCAATGATGTGGTCTATCATATCCTAGAGATTTGTGAACTGGATGAACTCCCCCATCCGAATATCATTTCGGAGTCGGGAAGGGCCATGACGGCTTATCATTCCATCCTAGTGGTCAACGTCCTAGACATCACCTCATTTCCGGAATGGATTAACCAGATATAAATAAAAAACGACGCTCCTGAAATAGTTCAGGAAATCTATGACGTGTTGGAGACCACCTCCAATAAAAACCTTATCGAATCCTGGCACGACGCGGTCCACCTGAAGGAGGAAATCCAGAACCAGTTTCTGCTAGGCCTGCTCTCGCTTAAAAACCGTGCCCTTGCGGAAAGAATTTTCTGGGGAATCAGCCGCAAAATTGAAAAACTCGCCTCGCGCCTGAAATACATGCCAGATGAAATTAAATCCCTCAAGGAAAATCTGTCGGATAAATATTTCTGCAATTTTTCTGTGTTTCAATCCGTCCCCGACTCATGGGCCATCGATCACGTATTCCCGGTGGTTCCTCTCCAGCGCCTGCACGAAGAGCCTGTTCGTTCAGCCACTCTTGAAGATATCACCTGTGATTCGGACGGCAGGATCACCAAATTCATAGGTACCAACCAAGGCACGGAAGGCACTCTTCGAGTGCATTCACTGGACCCGAAGGAACCCTATCAGCTGGGAATTTTTCTCATCGGCTCCTATCAGGTAATTCTCGGCGACCTGCACAACCTTTTCGGGGATGCCAATGCCTTCCACGTCTCTCTCAAAGAGGATGGCACTTTAAAATATGAACAGATCATCGAAGGGGAAAATGTCACCGATGTTCTGGATTATGTCCAGTTCCGGGCGGATGAACTGGCAGGAAGAGTAGCCGGATACCTGATCAGCCGTGTGCAGCAGGGAACGACCACACAGGAAGAAGCAGACGAGTTCCTTACTCTGTATAAGGAAGGCCTGGAAGGTTACACCTACCTCATCAAACCCAGCCACTAGGCGTGGGGCCAGCCCGCCTTGCGGGCGGGGAACCAGCGTGACGCTGGATCCGAAAAGTTAATAGTTTTGACTGCCCTCAATAATTATCTAGAACGAGTCAGAGTTTCGGCCCTATTCCTCCGGGCGTGGCCCGGCGAGTGGGTCAATTTTTTTGTAAAATATCGATCATGGAAGGATGGACCTTGCTGTTTGTGGCGAGGATTTCCTTATCGTACACGGTAAAGGGGGAGCCGTCGAACTGGCTGACCGTTCCTCCCGCTTCCAGGACGATCAGTGTTCCCGCGGCCATGTCCCAGGGATGCAACCCTATTTCCCAGAATCCCTCAAACCGTCCCGCCGCCGTATAACATAAATCCAGGGCCGCTGATCCCGGCCGGCGCACCGCTTGGCAGGCCTGCATGAAATCGCAGAAATGGTTCAGGTTGTTGTCACGGGTCCCCAGAATTTTTGGTGTGAACCCCGTGACCAGGAGGCTCTGAGGAAGCGA
>JAYZAN010000035.1:0-6925 GCA_036339675.1 Nitrospinota bacterium | reverse complement strand
AGGTTGGTGCTGGTAAGGATCAGCCGCTCGATCTCAAAAATGTGTTCCTGGATCTTTTCATTCGCGCGTGTGATCTCCAGAAACCATTCAAGCTTGCTCTTGAGATGTTCTTTGTCGTCATGAGCCCTTTTGAGAATCCGGTCCGCCAGACTCAACGTGGTCAACGGCTGCAGCGGCAGATCGTTTTCCTCAATCGATTTGATTTTTAATAGAAGTTCCGGGTATTCGTTGAAAAATTCGGGATGTTCATTAAGATAAATAGCGATCTGGTCTTTATTCATTCCATGTTCCTTGCAGAAAGTTGTCGGGTCGGATTAACCGGCGGGAATGGGTTCCCATGATCCGCAACCTAACACAAATATCACAAAAAGTCTAATAAAATCAATAATTTATGTTTTTCGGGCTGGGGTGAAGAATGAAAAAACCTACTCGGCGCAGAGCCCACTCGCCATGCGGGCAAATGGTTGATAGCTTTTGAACTTTCGATGATTGTTGGGCGCAAGATAAAAAATTTTCCGTTTCCTCCCACGTAGTGGGCTCGCCGTGGGGGTAAATGGCGAAGCCTTAGAGCGCTCTCTTTAATACTCTGACCACAAGATAAAGTTTAATTTTTGGGGTCCAGCGTCACGCTGGCCTCCGGGCGTTGCTCGGCTGCTCAGCGCTTGGCTTTCTGCTTTTCGTAATCTTCATAGGACTCGACTTCGGGGGGAAGAGGCGGTGCTTTGACGCCGCAGGCAGCGATCGATACAAATAGAACTGTTAAACAGAGGAGTATCACCAAGGTTTCACGGATCGTCATGGTTTTCGCTTCCTGAATAGTTTTCCCAGCCGGGTTATCTGGCGGAGGACCTGTTTGCCGGCGGTGCCTCCATAGACATTTTTCCGTTTTACGGAGTTTTCGATGGATATGTGATCAAACACGTCGAAGGAAAACCGTGTGGAAATTTTTTTCAGCTCCTGCAAGGTAAGAGCCTCGAGTGTTTTTCCCCTTTTAATGCAAAACGCCACCGTCTTGCCGGTGATCTCGTGGGCATCACGAAAGGGAAGTCCTTTGAGGACCAAGTAGTCGGCCATGTCGGTGGCCGTCAGAAAACCGTCCGACTGCAGCCGGGACAGAGGGATTTTTTTAAACTTCGCCGAAGCGATCATGGAATTAAAAACCGTTAGGGACTGTTGTACCGTATCCACCGTATCGAACAGGGGTTCCTTGTCTTCCTGCAAATCTTTGTTGTAGGCCATAGGAAGAGACTTCATCATGGTCAATAGGGATACCAGATTTCCGTACACCCGGCCTGATTTGCCGCGGATCAATTCGGCGGCATCCGGATTTTTTTTCTGCGGCATGATGCTGCTGCCGGTGGCAAACGCATCGGAAAACTCGAGAAAGTTGAATTCGCTTGTGGACCACAGGATCAGTTCCTCGCAGAACCGGCTTAGATGCATCATGAGGATGGAGGCCGTGGAGCAGAATTCAATCATGAAATCCCGGTCGCCGACCGAATCCATGCTGTTATGGGACACCTCTGGAAAACCGAGGAGCCTGGCGGTGTATTTCCGGTCGATGGGGAAATTGGTCCCGGCCAGGGCGGCGGCCCCAAGCGGCATCACGTTGATGCGTTTCAGAACTTCCTGCAGCCTTTCTCGGTCCCGGACCAGCATCTCGGCATAAGCCAGGAGATGGTGCGCCAGAAGGACAGGCTGGGCCCGTTGAAGATGGGTGTAACCGGGGATGATAAAAGCGGCATGTTTTTTGGCCAGGCGCACCAGGGTTTGCCCCAACAGGTTCACCTGATCGATGACCCGGCCGGTCTCCTCACGGAGATAAAGCCTGATATCCAGGCAGACCTGGTCGTTGCGGCTTCGCGCCGTATGCAGTTTTCCTCCCACAGCACCTACCAGTTTGGTCAACCGGTTCTCGATATTCATATGGATATCTTCCAACCGTTCGGTGAATTTGAATTTTCCCGATTCGATTTCCTTCAGGATTTTATTCAAACCGCCGACGATCTTTTTTGCTTCCTGAGGTTTGAGAATCTTGCATTTAGCCAGCATCCGGCAGTGGGCGATGCTTCCCTGGATGTCGTTCTTGTAAAGCCGCTTATCGAATGAGATGGAAGCTGAAAAACTCTCCATCATTTCATCGGTTGAATGTTTAAACCTACCGCCCCAAGGTTTCTTCATGGAAAAAAATCTCCCCGCACAAATTATTCGGGAATATGGATAATAAATTTTGAAACCTGCCGCCCCATGGTTTCTTCATGGAAAAAAATTTCCCTGGACGGATTATTCGGGATGTTGAATGAGGGGGAAAGCTATGCGGCCGAAGGAGGAACGAAATCCCGGCTCCCATCCCATTTATCTTTCTGGACTATATTGACACGTGTTTTGAGAGGGACCATTTTGGCCAGAAAATGCAGGTACCATTCCTGAATATTCGGACAACCGGCACTACCGTTTCTCCAGTCGAAGTTCTTTTTGAAAAATTCATTGACCCTGCTGCCATTGACTCCATGCAGGCCATAACTGCCGGGTATGGGGTCTCCGAGTTTTTTGAGGCCCACCCACCAGTGACCGATTTCATGATCGGGATGGCCGAAAGGGATCGCCCGGACACGGGTTTTGCCGTTCACTTTTTCCTTCTTGTACCAAGTCGGCTTGTACGCGCGGTTTTTAACTTCGTATTCCCCAATGGGCGTTTCTTCTCCCGTGCGTCCGAATATGGCTTCAATTTCAAGTATTTCCTCATTGTTATAATAAACGCGGATCACCCCTTTTCCGACGATGCCCAGCAGATACCAGAGTTGGGGATCCTGGGTATAATTCCCAATGATCCGGTTATTGAACATCAGCGTTGTCCGGCGGCCCCGCTTGACATAATGGGTTCGAGGATCGTTGTACACCTGCTTGATAATGTATTTCAGGTTTTCGGTGACCTTGTTGTTGACGATCATCCTCTCAACCATCTGGTTGAGTTCGAGAATATCTTTCTGGGATTTTGCCAGTTCAGTGGTGGTAACGGCAAGGTTCTGGCGGATCTGATCGAGGTTTTCCTTCGAGACCAAACCTAATTTGTTCAACCCGGCGTAATAGGCCACATCGACTTTCTGCTGGGCCCGGGCATCCAGGATAAACTCGTAAATGATGAGTCCGGATAAAATGAAAACGGCAAACGCCGAGGCTGTTAATTTAATGGACCGCTTGACCTTGCTGGACAGCCGGTAGCGAGCGATTTCAAATTTTACTTTTTTGTTTTTATTCTCCAGAGCGCCAAAGTTGGCGGACTCGAATTTTTTGAAAAGACGGTACTCCAGGGAAGAAAGGTTCATGTGGTTCGCCCGCATCTTTTCAATAACCCAGTAAAGATTCTCGCGGGTCTTCCGGTCGTAACTTCCTTTGGAATTCTTGTTACCGATCAAATTGTATTCGGTGATATTCAGTATTCTGAGTTTGTTTTCCAGAGCCATATAGTCAAAATAAAATGAAGGGAATCAATAGTTTGTGGCAAATCCCAAATCCATGAACGGGTCCAACAACCCCTAGGCTATGCTTTATTTTATCCCGAACGTTTTATTTTTTAAAGTATTAATTAACTTTGACAGGCGCTCTACCTAATTTTTTTTGATTTCCTGAAACCCAGAAAATCCACCAGGCCCAAAGGATTCTCCGAACGCTGAATTTGGATCTTGGATCTGAGTCCCTCAAAAATCGCTCCTTTTTCAATATGGATCGACGAGGTATGAATATTACCCCACACCTTTCCCGAAGCGCTGATGACCACCCGGTCGAAAGCTCTTATGTCTCCCTGGACGGTCCCCCGGCAGATCACCGTTTCCGCAGTGACATTGGATTTTAGGACACCGGTTTTTTCTATCGTCAATATCCCTGCCACCTGGACCTTCCCTTCAAAACCTCCCGCAATGACCACGTTCCCTTCATGGATAATTTTTCCAACAGTTTCGGTCCCTTTTGGAATCAGTATTCCGAAACGGGCCTTCACGAGTTTTTTATATAATTTTCTCTCAGCCCTGGAGCATTTTGAACCCGCGGTACCCAGTTTTTCGATCAGCCAGTAGATCGACTCGCGCGCATCTCGGTCGTAGATGCCCTCGGGGTCCTTGCCGCGAAGGAAAAAGTACTCTTTGGGTGATAAAATTTTGTGGGTTTCTTCCGCCATGATGTATTGGGAATATGATCAGTTATTTTACATGAGGACGGAGGTGTGTTCAAAAATTTTTTCAAGTGGATCCGGAAGGAGGGAGGGGGAAATTCTGATTTTTATCAGCTTAAACTGCTGGCAACGCGGCTAAGGGTTTTTAACAGGCCGGGTTTTCCCTGGCTTTGCAGGTAGGAAATGATGTGCTGGTTTTTGTGCGCCAGGGTGGGACAGTTTTTGCCTTCGGAAATGATGCTCCGGGCGATCAGGTCCATGCGAATGGAAAGAGGCCGGTCTTTATCATAAAACAGCGCACCGTGGTTGTTGGTAATATTGATGATCTTATGATGGGGCACCATCCCGACGATATTGATCCTGTTTTTATAACTTTCCAATTTGTCTAGGGTGTCCAGGTATTCCCGCAACCGATTCAAACAATCGTCGATGCCTTTTGTATTCTGGCACCGGTTCAAGAGGATGCCCAGCCTTTTATTTTCCAGGGTCTCGCGGACGGCCTCTTCCCCACGCGACGCCACCAGTCTGTTAACATACGCTTTATCCAATCCCGTTAATTTACCCTGGGTAAAATCTTGGTAAAAGTCCTCATAATAATCGATGAAGGAATGCAGGGCATCTATACTCCCGTTGATGGCGATGGTATTGCTTATGTCAAAGACGAAAAGCGCCTGATCGATAGAATTCATCAGGGAGGACAGATGATTGACCCCGCCCGCCGGGGTATCCAGGACCACATATTGGAATTTGTCAAAAACTTCATGGAGAAAATCCAGGAAAAGAAGCAGAAAAGCGGGTTCATTAATTCTTTTCCGGTGGCTGCGTTTCCCGAGGATGGGAACCTCCCCTCCCAGAATGGAAAGCCCATATTCTTCAATATAGTTGATGTACTCCTGGACCACGGGTCTGGAGTTATGCTCACATTCCTTTAAAATCTCTTTGAATTCGGTCAGGTTGATCCCGTCCAGTAACGGCACCAGATTCTTCAGTTGGGACACATTCTGAATGGTGCTCCGATACAAAAATAACTCGTGTATCTCGTTACCGAATTTAAAATCCGCAAAATTGAACAGCTCGGTATCCAGATTTTTATACAGGGCCAGGCTTCTTTCCAGTTGGTGGTTGTCTTTTTCTATTTCACCATCCAGGAACCTTTTGAAGATGGTCAATATCCGGTACAGAGTCCTGATGTAATCCACCTGATAGGTCTTATTCGCCAGGGTTTCAAACAGGTCGTAAAATGTTCTCTGTGGATGGCTGTCCAGGATGCTGGTGATGGTCGGGAGACGGAGGTCCAGATCGAAAAGACAAACTCGCTTATCCGGGTTTTGCTTTTCAATGGCATGAGTCAACGCGGCGGCGGTGTTGATCGATAATGTGGTTTTGCCGATTCCCCCCTTGGGACCGATGATAGAAACTATTCCCATGGTTTCTCCTTTTTTCTTATCTATCCGGAACACCCCTGAACAACAAGAGTGACTTCGCCTTTCCAGTTACGATTTTTCAGCGAAACAATCAGGTTCTCCAGGTCTCCGCGAATGACCTCTTCATGCACCTTGGTCATTTCCCGGGTGATGGCTATTTTCCGGTTGCCCATCACTTCATACAATTCCTGAAGCGTTTTATTCAATCTGTATGGCGATTCAAAAAAAACCAGTGTCCGGGGTTCTTCCGAGAGTTCCTTTAATAATTTTTTCCGGCCCTTTTTCCTTGGAAGAAATCCTTCAAAGGCAAAACGATCTACCGGTAAATTCGATACCACCAAAGCCGCCAAAGGCGCCGAGGGTCCGGGAACGGAATAAACCTCAATCCCCTCCTTCACCGCCGACCGCACCAGATGGTACAGAGGATCGGAAATCCCCGGGGTCCCGGCATCCGAAACCAGGGCGACTTCCTTGCCATTTTTGAGGCAGTCGATAAAATGACCGCCCTTTTTAATTTTGTTGTAGCTATTGTAGCTGGAAAGCGGGGTTTTGATCCTGTAATGGTTCAATAATTTCTTCGTGCGGCGGGTGTCTTCCGCGGCGATCAAAGAAACCTGTTGGAGAATCACCACTGAACGGTAGGTGATGTCCCCCAAGTTGCCAATGGGGGTGCTGACAACATACAAAGAACCTTTCTCAATCAAACGATCCCCCCGCTCAAATCATACCGGGAAAACATTGTATACTTGAAGAGACGGATACTCAATAACCAATTTAAAATCAATTTGTTTTGAGTTAACCGAGGGCTTATGCCTTGGTCACGTTGGGAACATCCTTTTCGTCGACTTTCTTGAGTTTGACGATCTTGGGTTCTTTTCCGGACATGTCGCAATAACCGTCCAGAGTCGCACCCAGTTCAACGTGCAGGGCAGGACTTTTAATATTCCCCGCTATTCGGCTGCTGGCATGCATTTCAACCTTTTCCGCGGCCACAATGCTTCCTGTGATCTGGCCCTTACAGACTACTATGCCCGCAGTGATATCCGCGCTCAGTTCTCCCGTCTCTCCGACAATGAGAACATCGTTTGTCACCACTTCTCCCTCGAACTTGCCATCGATACGGACAATCCCTTCGAAATTCAGGGTACCGCTGAACGTCGTATCTTCGCCCATATAGGCTTTAATGGGATCCTCACCTTTTTTTTGAGCCATTCCACCCTCTTTTCTCGTGTCAAAGGGTTATTGCGTAAAAACAGAAATTGACGCCCAATACCGGGTGTCTTTTCTGCAAAGCAATTTCTAAAATTTTCTCAGTGGCGATCCGTTCGAGATC
>JAYZAN010000034.1:0-9288 GCA_036339675.1 Nitrospinota bacterium | reverse complement strand
ATAACTCAAATTACTGCCCTTGAAACTGCATTCCTTAAGGGTGGCTGAAGAAAAATTAGTGTTTTCCAGAATCGCGTTTTTGAAATTACATCCTACCAGTGCGGTTTCCTCAAAATTGGCGTTTAAAAGACTGGTTCCGGTAAAATTCACATTTTTTATTTTGGCTTTTTTAAGGGAAATGCCATCAAGGGTGGCCTGCTTGAAGTTGATTTCCATCAACTCGCCGTTTTCCATATCCGTGCCGTTGAAGGTGGAGAAAACAAAACTGACTCCATTGAGGCTGACCCCTTTCAGGTCGTACCCGCTGAAATCCACTCCATCCTGATTGGAGTCTTTTAGGACAAGGGCTATGACTTCATCGACGTTTGACATAGCGGATTCTTATTTTCGCTCTCCAGGGGGTAAAGTTGAGTTCATATTTCTCTGAATCTTCTGTGGGTTGAGCCGGTCATGGATTCCTATTATTCCCACACGGATGGTTTTGACCAGATTCGCTTCCATTTCCGTTCGGACATTTAACTTCGTCGTTACCGGGGTCACTATCAGGTTGGCCAAAATCAGACCATAAAAAGTTGTGATCAACGCGGTGGCCAGGGCGGGGCCAATTGTTGACGGGTCATCGATGTGCATGAGCATCTGGACCAGACCAATCAAAGTTCCGGCCATTCCGAATACCGGGGCCTGCACCCCCATGAAGCGAAGGATTTTATGCCCCGCACTATGGCGGTCGACCATGGCGGTGAGTTCCCGTTCCATGATTTCATGGATTTCTCGTGCGTTATATCCATCCACGATCATTGCGATCCCGTTTTTAAGAAACCGGTTTTCAATGCCTGCCTCCTCATTTTCCAGTTGTTTCATTCCGCCAGACCGGTATTTTCCGGCCAGATGCATGATCTCATCCACGTAATCGGACGGTTTGAGAACGTCCGGCCTAAATGCCTTGATAATGACCGTGACCAAGCTACTAACTTTTGAGGTTGGAAAAGCGATAAAAGCGGTGGTCAACACACCGCCCAAAACGATCAGGGCGCTGTTAAGATTTACGAAAATACCCGCGTCGCCACCACGGATGATGGCGACGACCATCAGGGCCACTCCTGCAAGAATTCCCAGGATTGTCCCGTTATCTATACCTTCCGCCGCCGCCTCTTGTTCGGCATCTTCGAAATCTTCTGCTTGTTCTGCCGCTGTGGCCATAGCTTAACTAACTCGCCGCTTTTTCTGTGAAGGCCATGCCTCTGATTTTAAGAGATCGCACCAGGTAATTGTTAAGCCAAGGAATTTGTATTAGTTCTTTTCGGCCGCATGGAATGAAAACCTTAATAAAATCAGGCTTTTCTAGCTCTTTCTGGACCATTTGCGGACCCAATTCATCCAGAGCGCGGCCCAAGCAGTTTAGCCCCATATACGTTTTACAGAACAATTCTCCCCATGTGGTCATGTAAATGGTGCTGATGCTCCTGATCTTTTCGGCCCGTTTGTTGATAAACTGGGTCAGTTCATCATTGGTCTTACAGTTCTTGATATTCCCATCAAGAACACTCTGTGGAGGAGGGGATCCAAAGTCGACGATGGTGTAAAGCTGGTTGACACGCGCGTCATCCATCAAGTCTTCGTTGGAAATGTTGGCAATATTGACCGCGGTGGTAAATTTGGATAGTTGCTCCATCAGATTTCTCAGGTCGTCGTTTTTGATCGATTCTGCCTCGGCACGCATGAGAAGGTCGGAATTGGAGTCGTAAAGATTGTTGTAACAGGTGAAAGCTGCTAAAAATGGCAATGCAGCCGACTTTTTAATGATGTCGTCGGGATTAATCTGTTCCAGAAAATCGCGGTTTCTTCCGCGAATCAGGTACCAGGTCCCCTTATCCTTCTCGGTTTTGCGCTCGAGCAAAAAGGTCATTTCTTTTTCTGCGGTTTTCCCGTCGACCACCGCGAACACATTCTCCACTTTGTAGGGAGCGGTTCTGTAAAAGCTGAACAGCTTTCTTCCTAAAAGGTTCGTGTCCTGCTCGGTGATCAAGCTCTCACTGGGATCCAGGGTGCTGTTTTTCTCGGAAATATTCTTATAGGAACTCATTAATATCTTGTTCACGCGTTGTCCCAGCGCAACTTTCTGCATCATTCGCCAGTTGGAATAGTTGTTCAGCTGTTCAATTTTTTCTGCGGACCATCCCCAGCCTTTCAGGATTTCGATCAGGGTGGATTTTTTGAGTTGTTCGGAACCGCGTTCATATTCCTCGGCGTTGATCTGGGTACCCACTTTTATATAAAAGGCGGTTCTCAGGGCGTCTACCTCATTGTCTCCCTTTGAATCAGTGAAAAACGTCTGTACCCGGCCGAACATTTGAAGATAGGCATCGATATCCCCAAAATCGACTCCCTTGTACACCTGATCCTTGATCTGGTGACAGAGGAGATTTGATTTGGTTTCGCGAAACATATATTCCTCCAAAACGCCCATTTTCATTAAGGTTTTAAATGGGGATTTAAAGGATTTGATCAATGCCCAGATCGATGCTCCAAAAAATTCTCCGTTTGAAATATCGTTCACGTTCCCCATATCTATAAATTCGTTGGGGTTCAGCAAGGTTTTGCCAGAATTTAACAGCGCATAGAGTTCATCATAACGCTCATCGTCCGTTTCGACCGGGCAGATCCACCAAAAAGGTACCTTTCCGGCGTTGATCATCATGGTCCGGTACATTTCCTCCTTGAGCAGTTTGGCCAGGGCGGACCCTGTGCTTTCACTGTCACTCTCACCGAATATATTATTTTTAACTTCCTCATAATCGTTGATGAAAAAATGAGTCTCCAGATGATAGTTGTCCCAGGTCCAGGTTTCGATCAAATTGAGTTTTTTCAGGAACAGCTTCATGGTTTCATCGGTGAACTGGGATTTATCCACCAGCAGCGTATAGTCAAGGTCCGATTTTTTGGTTTGCGCGATGGAACCGACACTGCCCATCAATAAGGCCGTTTGGATGATGGGGGCCAGATTTTCATCACGGCGGATGATGACGTCCGGGAATAATTTTTCCGCTGCGACCCGGGCCTCGTCGGTCAGGACGAAACCCTGAATCCCGTGGGGCACGTTATCGGCTGCAAAATATCCCGGCAATCCTTCCTGATGAACATGCAAAAGCCGGGGAACGGTGGAAAAAATCAGCCGGTCGACCTCTGAAAGGCTTTTCAAACATCGGACGATTTTGAATTGGTTGAATCTTAAGAAACTCTGCCGGTTCTTAAACAACTCTTCCGAATTCTGTTTGTCTTTGTCTTCCATATTTTAAACCCCGATTGATTCAAAATTTTTATAGCACCACGAAGGGTTGATTCACAGCAATACCGATTCTAAATATGATTATATAATAAAAATTTTCTGCAAGGACAATTAACCCACATTTCCCATTAATGTTCATATGGGAAATCTCGGTTTAAACTGTTATTAGACCATTATCCCCCCTTGTTAGGTGGCGCCGTTTGAGTTGCCGGGGCACCTGGCGCCTGAGTTGGCTGCGGAGAGGTTCCCGCGGGCGGGGGCGTTTCGTCACCTTTAAGGACGTTAGTGCTTCCCACCCCGGCCCTCCTTTTCCGGTCTTCCTCCTCAGCTACTTTATGATCTTTAAGAATCTTGATTTCCACCCGCCTGTTCATGGCACGGTTATCATCGTTGGTATTGGGTTTTAGTGGCCGGAATTCACCATATCCGGCAACCACTAAACGTTCGGGAGGAAACCGCATTTTAGAGATCAAGATGTGGCCCACCTGGGCGGCCCTGGCTGATGACAGCTCCCAATTGGAGGGGAATTTGAAGCTTTTCATTGGAACGTTATCCGTATGACCGTCTATCATGACCTGCTTGACCCCTTCTTGCATGTCCTCCCCGATCGTGTCGATAATGAGCTGTTCCGCCCCATCCTTCAGCAAGGAATCGCCCGGCGCGAACAGTTCCGACGACGACAGCCGTTTCAATATGGTCCGGGTATCGCCCCTTTTCAGCAGTTCAGGATCGATGTTGTCTTTGACCATTTCCCGAACCCTTTCCAGCATTTTCATCTCCTTCTTGTTCAACCGAACGTTGACACTTTCGATCCGCATCCTTTTTTCCTGGAATGAGGACATTGCTTCCGCGAAACGGTTCTCGTCCAGTTTGGATACGCTGTACATCAAAACGAATATAACCAGAAGAAGGGTGATCATGTCCGCATAAGTGATGAGGAAGTTTTCCAGGCCTGCAGAAAATTCTGCTGTGGCCGCACTTCGTCCGTCCTGAGCTTGCCGATGGTCTCCCTCACCCTTACCCTTTTCCATTTCGGCCAGGTTGAGCTTCATTTCTATTTCGGCATTATCTTCTTTAAGCATTTCCAGTTCGACGAGGAGATCCTTTCTTTCCTTTTCAAGGGATTGGACGTCTTCCTTCAATTCCTGGATAATCTCGGCGGGAAGCATGCCTTCCTCACCGACTTCAACGTTCCCATAGAGCATATCTTCATATTTTTTTAACAGCGCGTCTTTTTCCTGGACGATTTCATCAGTGACCCCGGAAGAGGTCATGGAGGTTGTTTTGGCTTTTTTAAGCTCCTTTTTCATCGCTTCGATTCGTTTTTTGAGGTTGTCGATGCTGTTGGTGTCCTGGCGCAGGCGTTTCAATTCCTTGAGAAGAACACCTTTTTCTTTCTGAAATCTTTTATTGTTTTTCTTTTCAAGGTCAATTCGTTCCCTGAGCAGTTTAGTCCGCTGGGTTAACTGGTCGATGGTTTCAAGAAGCTCGGAGTCTGAGTCTTTAACTACTTTCTCCTCATCGCTTTCTATTGCAATACCTAGTTTTTCAGCTTTTAATGCCGCTTTGATCTTTTCCTGCTCGAAGGCCGCGTTTTTTGACATCCGAGCGCTTTGAACTTCCAATTCCTTTTCTTTTATGACCTCATCTTTTTCGGAAATGACTTTTTTAAGTTTTTTCACCTCGCCCTGGTTAAACGTCATCAGGTCTTTTATCTTTTTATCTATCCGTCCTTTCTCTTCGTGGATCTTCCTCAGCTCAATGGTTTTGACCTTGAGCTGTTCCTTCACCATCTGTAAGGATTCCATAATCTGCATGCAATAACCCCAATTATTTCAATGACTATCGGTGAATTCGGCCGGAAAGGTTACCCAAAAATAATGATTTCCCAAAAATACGGGACTAATACAGGTCATAACACTTAATTATACGGTTATTTTTAGAAAAACTCACCGGATTTTGTCAATGCTTCAATAGGCGGTTTTGGACGGGTTTAACTTCCGCCGGGTTTACCTGTTTGGAGGATAAAAAAATGGTATAACTGGTCTGCCGGAAAATCCCGGAACGGGAATCCGGCCTAAATTAAATTATTTATAAAGTATCGTAACTATCTGATCTTAAATGATTAAAAAAAATTTAAATCAAGGGAGGATGCCGGGATTGTTGAAGAGGCTTGCGAACCGCAGGGTGGGAGTGGTGGCGTTGCTCGGTTTCTCCTCAGGATTGCCATTGGCCCTGACTGGGGGAACGCTTCAAGCCTGGATGACGGTGGAAGGGGTCGATTTAAGTACCATAGGCCTATTTACCCTTGTGGGGATCCCCTATACCATCAAGTTCCTTTGGTCTCCTCTGCTGGACCGGTTCATATTGCCTTTTCTCGGCAGGCGCCGGGGTTGGATTTTAATATTTCAACTAGTCCTGATGGGTTTGATATTTGTCCTGGGTCTTTCCTCTCCTAAAAACATGCCCTGGATCGTCGCGGGCCTGGCCGCCTTGATCGCATTCAGTTCCGCCTCCCAGGATATTGTGGTCGATGCTTACCGAACCGATGTTCTTGAAGAGAGGGAAAGAGGTTTTGGAGCGGCTATTTTTGTGACCGGATACAGGATCGCCATGCTGGTTTCAGGTGCCTTGGCTTTAATCTTGTCCGAATTCTGGGGATGGCGCGTCACCTATTTTTTTATGGCGGGGCTTTTGACCATAGGTATCGCGGCAACCCTACTGGGACCGGAGCCGGAAGAAAAGGTTTCTCCGCCAAAGAATCTTTATGAAGCCGTATTGGGGCCTCTTCAGGAATTTTTCTCCAGGCCCGCCGCCTGGGCCTTTCTGGGAATGATTGTCCTTTACAAACTGGGAGATGCTTTCGCCGGAAGTCTGACCACCGCTTTTTTAATTCGAGGAGCTGGATTTTCGGTCGGGGAGGTTGGTGCCATCAACAAGGGGATGGGGCTTGCCGCCACGATATTGGGTGCGCTGTCCGGCGGGGTCATGATGGCACGTCTCGGGTTATTCCGGTCCCTGATGTTGTTCGGGATTCTCCAGGCGGTATCCAATCTTTCCTTTATGGTGTTGGCTTATATGGGAAAGCATTATGGCATCATGATTATCGCCGTGGCTTTTGAAAACCTTGCTGGGGGAATGGGCACGGCGGCCTTTGTGGCTTTTTTGATGGCCTTGTGTGACCATCGGTTTACCGCGACACAGTTTGCCCTGTTATCGGCTTTGGCCGCCCTGGGCCGGGTATTCGTTGGACCCGCGTCCGGTTTTCTGGTGGAAGGGGTGGGATGGGTCCTTTTTTTCTTTTTAACTTTTCTTGCCGCGCTCCCTGGATTGGGCCTGCTTTGGGCTATGCGGCGGGCCGTCGGTTCTCTGGAACACTCTATGGAACCTGTCGCTAGTGAGACCAAAGGTTGATGTCCTACAGAATTAAAACCTGGGTCCCGGTTTGTGGTTTTTAAAGGCACCTCTAATAATTCGATATTTTACGATTTGGCAACTCGCTTGCCTTGTAAAACAAAGGGCAAGCTTATGGCCGCAGGCAATTTTTAGAGGTTCCCTTAATTTTTATATTTGATGGAATCATGGTTCGGTTTATTTATTTGCACGGTTTTGCTTCGGGGCCAAACTCTCAAAAAGCCACCGCTTTTAAAGAGTATTTCGGGAAAATGGGAATTTCCCTGATCGTTCCAGATTTGGAAGGGGGAGATTTTCAACATTTAACCCTGTCCCGACAGATCAATACCATTCAAGAATGTCTGGATAATGAGCGGGGGAATATTTTTGGAATGATTGGCAGCAGTCTTGGAGGATATCTAGCTTCCCTGATGGTTCAATTGAGAGATGAAATCAAGGCCGCCTACCTCATGGCCCCGGCTTTTAATTTTCTTGAAAGGTGGGGAAATAGGCTGGACATGGATTTAAATAAACTGGTAGAAAACAATCACTTGATTAGCGTATTTCATTTCAGATACAATAAAAATATTCCCTTGAATCCATTTATATTCAAGGACGCACAAAAATGGGAAAAGCTGGCCAGGGACAGGATATTGCCAATCCGTATCGTTCATGGAAAATATGATGAGACTGTGGACATTGAGGAGTCCCGAAAGTTTTCCATGAGCAGACATTTCTGTGAATTGGCCGAACTGGATACGGATCACAGTCTGCTTTCGGAATTGCAATGGATTTTAAACGATTGCCGGTCCTTTTTCCAAAAAGAAGGATTGCTGAAATAAGACTCACTAGAGATTCCATACTAGAAGCAGTTTCATATTGGAGGAAATAGAAAATGAGTTCGCAGACAGTGTTAGCAAAGAAAAAAAAAGGCGGATTATTTGGATTTCTAGGTGGAAACGGTGGAACCAGAGGTTCCCTTTTGAATTCTTCTTCCAAGCTTTTGGCCGCCTTTGACAGTGTTCAGGCCAATGTTTTAATCGCCGATACCAGTTTTACCCTGATTTATGCCAACCCTAAAGCAGTTGAAACCTTGGGAGCCATTGAAGATGAAATCCAAATAGCATTCAAGGTTTCCCTTGGCGATATCGTCGGCAGTTCCATCCACCGCTTCCACAAAGCCCCCCATCAAATAGTGGCGATCCTTCAAAATCCCAAAGCCCTTCCCCATGAAACACAGTTCACATTTGGGGCCGTCACCCTTTCAGCAAACATCAACGGGATTTTCGATTCCCAGAGAGGGATATTGGGGTATGTGGTGAATTGGGAAAACGTTACCGAAAAGCAAATAACCGAAAAAATGACTACCCAGCAGAAACTCGCTGCAGAAGCCCGGGAAAAAGAAATCACCGAGAACATGCAATCGGTGTTGCAGGATGTTTCGAAAACTGCCGATACCCTGGCAGCTTCTTCAAGCCAATTGAACTCCTTGAGTCAGACCATATCCGCCCGCGCTGAAGAAACCTCCAGCCAGGCTAGTGTGATTTCGGCGGCATCCGAACAGGTGAGCACCAATGTGAATACGGTGACCACCGGCACTGAAGAGATGAGCGCAAGTATCAGGGAAATTGCCTCGAACTCATCAGAAGCGGCAAAAATCACCAGTGAGGCAGTGACTCTGGCTATGAACACCAATGCCACGGTGACCCAACTGGATGAAAGCTTGGGGGAGATCGTTGGTCAGGTCATCAAGTTGATCACCTCCATTGCCGCGCAAGCCTATCTGCTGTCTTTGAACGCCACCATAGAAGTGGCGCGGGCCGGAGAGGCCGGCAAGGGATTTGCCATCGTGGCTGACGAAGTAAAGGAGCTGTCCAATCAGACCGCCAAGGCGGCGGAAGACATCAGTCAGAAAACCCAGTTGATTCAGACGGACACTTCGAGTGCCGTGACTGCCATTGGAGAGATCAGCGATGTCATCAACAAGGTCAACGACATCTCCAACACTATCGCCAGTGCCGTGGAGGAACAAACGGCGACGACGAATGTGATGACCTGGAACGTTACCGAGGCGTCCAAAGGCGCGCAGGAGATCACGGAAAACATCAGCGGCGTCGCTCAGGCTGCCCAGGAAACTTTACAGGGTACTTCCCAGGCTCTTGAGGCTGCCTACGAACTGCAGAAACTGGCTGCGGCGTTGCAGGAGGTTGTTGCCCACGGCAATACGCAGTAAGCAGATTCCCCTCCCAGAAAAAGGGCTGAAAACGGGACAGGCGAAGAGCATATTTAACGCCAGCTTGGTTTTGGCCACGGAATTGTTAAAAATGACCGCCGGAATGCAAACACCGGTGGTGTAGTTCTACGTTTGATGAAACATTATTCCCTTAAAATTTTAAATAAGTTAGCTCTAAGAAATGGTGTCTAAAGAATGAAAACTGAAAAACATTCATCCTTTCCGTTTTTTCGTTCGCGGTCCAGCTTTTTTAATCCGTCCTACTTTTAACGGTTACGTCAATGGATTTAAAGGAAGGGGTTCGCGAATGCGCGTCTATTTCTCTGGGAATCAAGACGTTCGACTCGGGATAATACATCATGATATTGCCTTGTTT
>JAYZAN010000033.1:0-3900 GCA_036339675.1 Nitrospinota bacterium | reverse complement strand
GACATCGTCGGCGAAAATGTTGACTTTCAGATTCGGGAGAAAGTTCAGGTTCAAACCTGGGAGAGGCGAACCTCCCGCAAAAGCCGTCTGGCTCCACGTGCAGGCGAAACATAAAATAATGAAATGGTTCGAAAGAATTTTGAAAACAGATCGATTAACCGATATCATTGCTTTTTTTGCCTGATAGATTAAAATTTCAGATCTTTTAAGTATACAGCAATTATCCTGACCAATCATGATGTGAAATCGGAAAACGAGTACCGTGCATTGACTTTTTATCCTGGTCCGTTAATTTAAAGGAAATCTTACCGGTTTCTTAAGAAGCATTTAAAAAAGGTATAATAGCTTTCAGGAATCTTCATATCTTTCCGGCCATTGATTTTCAAATTTTCTAAATCATAGCAAGAGTTTGACCGCCGGTTTCTTTTCGTTGTTTAAGCAAACGGGACTGATAGTAACATCGACGGATGTTTATTGAATCGCATCTGTATTTCGTTTTGTGGTGAGAATATAAATGGATTTTAAACAGCATTTAGACAAACGGGTGTTGATCCTGGACGGGGCCATGGGAACCATGGTCCAGAACCTGGAGTTGACCGATGCTGCTTTCGGCGGGCCGGAATTTAAAATGTTGACGGATCTGTTGATTTTTTCCCGTCCGCGTGACCTGGAAGAGATTCATTTAAAGTACCTGAAAGCAGGAGCCAACCTGATCGAGACGAACACCTTCGGGGCCTCTCCCCTCCGCTTGAAGGAATTTGATTTTTCAAAATTCGACCCGGAGGATTTTCAGGCCATTCCCGAAAAATTGCATCTTCCAACATGCGGATCCGATTCACTGGCGCACTACCTGAATGTTCATGGTTGTCAAATTGCCTGCAATGCCATCAACAAATATAGGAAGTTGCCGGAATACGACGGCCGTCCTCTTTACGTAGCCGGGTCCATAGGTCCCTCCAACTATGTGGTGTCGAGCACCGATGCGAATCTCAACAAGACGACCTTCAATCAAATTGTCGAAAACTTCCGATCGCAGGTAACGGGAATAATTGAAGGGGGGGCGGACGTTCTTCTCATTGAAACACAGCAGGACATTCTGGAGACCAAGGCGGCCGTCATCGCGGCGAAAAAAGTAATGCGAGAAAAGAAGAAGGCGCTTCCCATCATGGTGCAGGTGACGGTGGACCAGTTTTCCAAAATGCAGATCTTCAACACCGACATCCATTCCGCCTATGTGGCGGTGGCCGGGATGGGGATAGACGTTTTCGGGGTCAACTGCAATGTGGGGCCGGAGTTGATGGACGGGACGGTAAAAAAACTGAACCGGATAAGCCGCCATCCCATATCCATTGTGCCCAATGCCGGGCAGCCGGTTTCGGAAGACGGCAGGACCTGCTACAAACTTGAACCTGATGACATGGCGAAAATCATGGAACCCTTTGTCAAAGAATTCGGGGTTTCCATCGTAGGCGGATGTTGCGGGACCACCCCGGCCCATATAGAAGTCCTGGCTCAAATGGCGAAGGAGGCGGTCCCGGTAAAACGCGAAGTGGACCGGCGGGTATTCGTTTCCGGCCCTCAGGAAGCGATTCCGTTGGACAGTTCCAGAAATCTCCTGCGAATTGGAGAGAGACTCAATGTCCGGGGCAGCAAGGTGGTCCGTGAATCGGTCGAGCACGATGGCGAAATCCAAATGCAGGTTCTGGAGGAGGTGGTCAACGAACAGGTGAGGGACCTGGGAATCGACATTATCGACGTTTGCATGGACAGCAACATCGTCGAAACCGAGATCGTTCTTCCCGAAGTGATTCACAAGTTGACCAGCGATTTTAAAGGGGCCATGGCGATCGATTCCTTTTCCGTGGAAGCGCTGGAAAAGGCCATAGAATCCTATCCCGGTAGGCCCATCATCAATTCAATCAGCCTTGAGGAATACCAGGACGGGGAGAGCAAGCTGGATGCGGTGCTTTCAAGGACCCGCGACCATTGCCCTGTATACATCGCCCTGGTGAACGGACCCGAGGGACCCGGACAGACCGCGCAGGAAAAATATGACCTGGCCGCGGAGATCGTCCGCCAGGCGGAAGAAAAATACGGGGTGACTCCCGATCAGATACTGATCGATGTCAACGCCTATCCCATCGGCAGTGAATCGGTGGAAGGGCTTAACTTTTGCGCCGAAACCCTGGAATGCCTACCCAGAATTAAATCCATTCACCCCGATCTGAGAACTTCCATCGGGGTGGGCAACCTGACAAACGGACTGGGCCAGAAACCTTATATGCGCAAAGTTCTGACCAGTGTCTTTCTGGACGAAGCGCGAAAAGCCGGTTTGGATTGCGCGATACTCAATCCCAATCATTACGTTCCCCTCGAAAGCCTGCTTCCCAAGGACGTCACCCTGGCGAAAAAAGTCATCCTGGAACGGGATATGGACGCGTTTGAGGAACTGGAGCACGTGGCATTGACCAAAAAGACCGGCGCCGTCCAGGTGAAGATCGATTACCAGGTCCTTTCCCTCGAAGACAGTATTTGCCAGAAAATCAAGGATGGGTACAAGCAGAAAGAAGAGGGGGAACTGGAAAAGGCGGGCCATCGTTTCCGTTACAGGGACCGGATCGTTCCCGATGCGGCGAAAATTGTGGACAAACACGAGCCTCTGGATTTCATCAGTGATTTTCTGATGAAAACCATGCGTGAGTTGGGGGACGGGTTTGGGCGGGGGGAAGTCAGCCTTCCCCATCTGTTAAAGAGCGCCGATGTGATGCGCAACGTGATGGAGTTTCTGGAATGGTACATGCGATGCCTGAGCGGGGTGGAGCCCGGGGCGGCGATTGATTACAAGGGAGTGGTGGTGATCGGTACGGTGTACCAGGATGTGCACAGTATCGGCAAGGATCTGGCGAAAACACTTCTGGAAAATTACGGTTACCGCGTCATTGACCTTGGCGTACAGGTTCCTCTGGATAAATTCATCGAAACCGCCCGAAAGGAACAGGCGGATGCGATCGGGATGAGCGCTCTGCTCGTTCAAACCTCCAATCACATGATCACCGTAGCCCGCATGCTGGCGGAGCAGTCTTTTCAGATACCGGTGTTGATCGGCGGTGCCCCGGTCAACAGCCGCCATGCCGGGTATGTGGCCATGTGCGGGCAGGACGACACTGATCGTATCGCCGACAGCGTTTTTTACTGCAAGAGCGGGATGGACGGTGTCAACACCATGAATATCCTTCAGGATAAGGCAACAAAGGCCGAGTTGCTGAAGAAGAATCGAGCCTTACTCCTTCGTGAATATCAGCGGGCTAAGGGGCTCCAGGAAACCCAGAATAAATTATTATCCACGCTTCCCCGCAGGGTGGTCGGTTTTAAAAACCATGAAGTGCCCCGCAGTGAGTATGGAGTCCATAAAGTGGAATTCAAACTGCACAAGATGGCGCCCAATCTGGACAGGAAAAGCCTGTTCTCCCTCAACTGGAAATTCGGCAAGCAATCTTCATGGAAGCAGAAGGGGGTCACCCTGGAAGACTTGAAAAAACTTGAAAAAGAATGGATCGAGAAAGCCGAGGCCAACGGCTGGATCGTTCCCAGGGCCCGGTTCACCCTTTTGCCTGCACAGTCCGAAGGCGATGAACTGGTCATCTATGATCCGGAAAACCTTGCAAAAGAACTCGGCAGATTGACCTTCACCGTATGCGTGGGGAAAGGCGGAAAAGATATTTTCTCGGCTGCGCAGTATTTCTATCCCAAATCCTCAGGGCAAATGGATTTGGTAGGCCTTCAAATCACCACCACGGGGTCAAACGTGGGAAAGGCCATCAGGGCTTTCAAGGAGCAGAACGATTCCGAGTCGTCTTTATATCTGCAGGGATTGAGTGACCGGGTCACTGAGGATCTGGC
>JAYZAN010000032.1:0-4265 GCA_036339675.1 Nitrospinota bacterium | reverse complement strand
AGGACAGCTTTAATGTCCGCGGGGGTGTGGTTCTTGTGCCGGTGGGTTTTTTGAACGAGTTTCATGAGCCCCCTCTATTCTGGTCGGTCGAACGCCCGGAATTTCACAGCAAAATAATCCCGTCGACTTGGGTAGCCGCCGGGCTCGGATTTTTCGGCACACCCATGGAAGGTATGAACTACCGATTGTATCTGACCAATTCGCTGGAATCCATAAGCGATGGGACAGATACTGGCTCCGGGAATGGAAGCGGAGGTTTTTCTGGGGCATTTACTGCCCAGACAGGTATTCGGGGTGGACGACATCAAATCAATGGCACTGCTGCCGATGATCTCGCAGTATCGGGCCGCGTGGAATACAGCCGGTTTTTCCCTGGACTCAATGTTGGGGCTTCCTTTTACACAGGTGAAACCACGCAAGGCTTTATCAGCGAAGGCGGTCGGACTACGGTTCTGGAAGCGGATATGAAGTACCGCGAGGGTTGGTTCGACATGAACGCGTCCATCGCCAACATCATCATCGAAGACGGGGTAGCCCTTAATAATTTTTGTTCGGACAGCGCTCATACTTGTTCTGCAGAGATCGCCGATAACATTTTCGGGTTCAATGCCCAGGCAGGTGTCCATCTTTTTCAATTAATGGGCAAGAACACCTCCCACGATCTGGTCGCTTTCTTTCTATATGAGAAAATCCGGCCTCAGGACAGCATGCCGCATGGCACCGCCCCTACCCATAGCAGCAACTTTGATTTGTACACGGTA
Source organism: Nitrospinota bacterium (assembly GCA_036339675.1). Lineage (GTDB taxonomy): Bacteria > Nitrospinota > Nitrospinia > Nitrospinales > VA-1 > JAYZAN01. The sequence goes on along the minus strand of JAYZAN010000032.1, from coordinate 3,504 downwards.
GGTATGTCCTACATGCCGATCGAAAGTGTGGCTATCAAAGCAGACTACCAGCAGTTCATTTTGAAAAATAACACCACTGAGAACAAAATTAATATAGGACTGGCTTATATGTATTGAGCTTGAATTGTTACAAGGGCAAATGTTTCCCGGCCTTCGAACCTGACCCTCCTCCAAGAAAACGAGGGTTTGGAGGCCGGGAATTTTTTTATTTTTCACGGGAATTAGCTATATAATGCGCCGTCCATTTATGATTCGCCCAATCCCAAAACCCCAACGCGATGTCTGAGATCGAATCACAGGAAGCGAACGGCCCGTATTTTAAAAGTAAGATTGGTTTGAAGGCCCTGGGTCAGCTGCTTATTTTTCTGGCCCTGCCGACGCTCTCAGTTGCCGAAGAAAAAAAATTCGAACTCAGTATTTATCTAACCAAGAAACAGGCTCTAGAAATAGCATTCCCGGGCGCCGATTCGGTCGACCGGGAAAAAATTTGGCTGACCGATGAGCAGAGGGTGGCGATCGGACAAATCACCCTGGAAAAGATCGAAGATCAACGCATCACCTATTACGCGGGGAAAAAGGCCGACAAACCCATGGGATATATGGTGATCGATCATGTGATCGGCAAATCCTTTCCCATGACCTTCATGGTGGTCCTGAATTTAGACGGCGCGGTGCGCAATGTGGAAATCATGGTGTACCGGGAACCGCGGGGATGGGAAGTCAAGTACAAGTCTTTCTTGAGCCAGTTCTTCGGCAGGAACGCCGATTCCGATTTCCGGGACATCAACTCGATCACCGGGGCGACGCTTTCGGTCCGGGCCATGACCAAGGGGGTGAGAAAAGCTGTCGCCGCCTTTAAAGTACTGGTTCTCGAAAAACCACCCTGACGAACATCTTTAACGTATTGATTCCGGGTTCATTCTTCTAATGGACATTTTTCAAGTGCTGATTCTGGACTTATCCTGTTGACAAACATTGTTGAATCAACTCCTCCGCCACCCGGTGAACGCCTTTCCCGTCAATCAGGTTTTTTCCGGCCCGGCTCATGGCTTCTAGTTTTTCCACACCGAGATCGAATACCCCCTCTAATTTTTTCTCCTCGAAATTTTCCGCCAGGCCGAGGTTGACCGCTGCCCCTTTGGTTTCCAGGGCTCTGGCTTTCGCCTCCTGGTGGGGAATCTGGCTGACCACAAAGGCGGGGGTACCCGCGGCCAGAGCTTCATGAAGGGTGATCCCCCCGGCACAAAATACAATATCGTGTGCGGCCAGGGCTTTTGCCATACTGGACACGTCCCTAAGAAGGATGACCGAGCTGGATTCGACGGCCAGTTTTTCCAAGGGCCTTGTGTTTTCAAAAGCAGGGCCTATGAGGGCCGTTATAAGGTGGTGCTTTTTTTTCTTCAAAACGGTTTGGGCCAGGCGTAGGGTCCATTGATTCGGATCGCTTCCTCCCAGGGTGATCAGGCCATGGTTCCAGGTCTCCGGAAACTGTCGCTGTTGCTGGTGGACTCGCGCAAAATCCGGGTGAATGACCGAATGGTCAAGGCCGAATAGAGTTCTTATCCGGGCCGGAATCTCCCGACTTTGTTCCGGTTCCAGATTGCAGTCGATCAGGACGTCCACGTGGTTTCTTCCCTCGCCGAGATCCTCGAAACTCGCTATTTGTTTGGAGCGGGGACGCAAAGACTCGATGAGATCCCGATTCGTATCCCGGATATCCAGGATCGCCAAGTCAAATTTTCGGCTTTCCCGGGGCAGTCCCGCATCTGGGGCGACGGTGTGGATTGAGAAATTTTCCTTTTTAAGGATTTTGATCGCGGGTTGGAAATCACAGACGAAATAGGAAATCTCCATTCCGCGTTCCCGAAGGATTTTCCCCAGGTTCCGTTGGCGGATGACATGGCCCATGCCCATGGATAGGGATGCGTTGCAGCGGATCGCGACGTTAGCCATCGGGAGGTCAAATTGAGTGTGCAGAGTTGGCGTTGATCTGGTTCAGAATGTTCCGGTCGTTAAAGTGGACTTCTTTTTTCTCTTTTTGCCGTCCAGCGATGGCAGCGGGAAGCCTTTTGAGAGCCATATAAAAAGCCACCCAGAACCGGAATTTAAATCGGAAAAGGTCGCGGAACAGGAACAGGGGAATATAGAGCATAAACTGAAGGGTCATATTTCTGTCCAGGATATTTTTCCAGACGAACAGGTAATTGTTGCGTGCTGAAATATATCCGATACGGCGTTTCTTTTCCTGCCGGGTGATCGTGGCCTGGACCTTATGGTAGGCGACGGATTCCGGTTCATAGAACACTTTCCAGCCTCTTTTGAGCGCCCGGTAGGAAAGATCTATTTCTTCATAGTAAAGGGGATGGTACATGGGATCGAATCCCCCGAGTTTTAGGTATTGTTCGCGGACCACCATGAACGCTCCCCCGCAGGCGAACAGGGTCTGGCTGGAATCCTCGGGCGCTTTCTCGTACAGGTAAAAATGTCCGAGATTGTAATAGGCCCCGCGGTTGCCGTACAGGAAGGTCGTCCGGTTGAAATCGAAGAACCGACCGCTCACCGCAAAGACATCCTCCCGGTCAAAATGCTTTGCCAGGTGGTATAGGGCTTTCTTGTCCAGCTTGATATCGTTATTCATCGGCATCACGATTCTGGACCGTGCCAGCCTGACCGCGTAATTATTGGCTTTCTGGAATCCCAGATTCTGAGGGGTTTTTTCGCGACGAACGGAAGGGAACTCCCGTGCCAGCATTGTAAGGCTGTCATCGGTGCTGTAATCGTCGATGACCATGACCTCGTATGAATGGGCGATATCGAACTGGACAGCGGCGAGAACGGAGGGGAGGCATTCGCGCAGAAGTCCCCGGCCATTCCAGTTGGTGATGATTAGTGTGATATCCGGTTTCATCAGAACTATGCAATAACCCGCGATGGTTTTTAATTCAATAAAATTTGTTCCAGAATCCTGAAAACTTCCTTTTCGCCGTTCAACCTGACCTTTCCTTTAACGGTACAATCCAGGGCTTTCTTGATATCGTTTCCCCACCGCCCGCTTAAAAAGCTGCCGGACTCCATGATATGTCCAACTCGATGACGGGTCAAAAAATCTTCCATGGCTTTATATTCACAGAAGTTTTTCCGGGAGCAGGTCAGCACGGGTTTTTCATGGGAGAAGGCTGACGCGAACGTGGAGTAGCCCCCTTTTGTGCAAACTAGATCGGAACTTGCGATCAAGTCGGGGTAATAATAGGTTTCATCCAGTATTATCAGATTAGGAATGTGGGTGGGCAGGGGATCCCGGCTGAGGAAAACGCAATCGCTGATTTCGGGCAGATTTTCCCAGGCCACCCCCGCCTGTCCCGCTTCCCCCAGGTAAATGAATACCAGGGTTTTATTCTTTAAAGAGGGCCCCAGTTCATGTTTCAGCCGCTCAAAGATATTCCGACCTCTTAAAGCCAGTAATCCGACTTCCTTCTTTTCAGGTATGACGTCGTTAATAAGATG
>JAYZAN010000031.1:0-22224 GCA_036339675.1 Nitrospinota bacterium | reverse complement strand
GAAACCGACTGGGATAGGGTCCTTTTAACCCGGTTCAGTTCCTGGATCACCGTGGGTTTCATCGACCGGGAAAATATGCCCGTCCATGAAATTTTTATTTCCCTAGATATTCTGGACGAAGTTCAGTCCACCCGAACTGTCAAACGCGGAAATTTAATGGAAGCGGGATTCACCGAAGACCGTATTTATTCCATCGTCGAGTTTCTGCCTGTTCTGCAGACGCTCGATCCCCAAACTCGGAAGGGAGTTTTCCCCGATCCCAGATGGTTCCTGGAGAAAAATTACCGCCTCACCCGGGTCGGCGTTTCCGAACCGCAGGAGGAAACGGTTCAAGCGGACCACATGGTACTGGGTGTCGAATACGACACCGACTATTATGCGAGTGTTCTCCTCATACCCATCCCCCTGGAAATAGCCAACAATATGCTCTCCCAGATCGACAAGACGGATGCCGAGGTCCTGAATGAAGAAATGTCCCAACTGGCAGAGAGTTCCGGAGAAATTCATTGAACAGCCTCCAGGTTGAAAAAATCTGTTTTTTCCTTTTTGGCGTTATCCTGTTTTGCGCTTTAACGGTCACGGGGGTGTATTTTTTTCTAAGCAGGGATTTGCCACAGCTTCCCGAGGATCTTCAAAGCATCAATCTCAGCCTGCCCACTGAAATTTATTCCGCGGACGGCGAACGTATCAAAGTCCTTGGAGAGCGTTATCCCGTCCCTCTGGAAGATATTTCTCCGCATTTTCTTAAAGCGATCATTGCCGTCGAAGACGCGCGTTTTTACGAACACAGCGGGCTAGACCACCTGGCCTTGGTCCGAGCCTTGGTTACGAATATCCGCCAGCGCCGAATTTCCCAAGGCGGCAGTACCATCACCCAGCAGCTGTCCAAAAACCTGTTTTTTTCCTTCGAAAGAAACTGGGTGAGAAAGATCAAGGAGTTTCTGATCGCCCTACAGATGGAGGTCACTTTTTCCAAGGAGGAGATTCTTGAAGCTTATTGCAACCAGATATATTTTGGAAGCGGGGCCTATGGGGTGGAGGAAGCCGCCAAGGTTTATTTTGGGAAACGAGCCCGCGATTTGACGCTTCTTCAGGCGGGTCTTCTGGCGGGAATGCCTAACTCACCCAATAATGCCAACCCCTTTTTCAATTACGAAAGGGCCGTGCGGCGCTCGGAATATGTCCTTAAGCGTATGGTCCGGGAAAATTATATCTCCGAGGACGAAAGAAGGCTCACTCAGGAGTCTACTCTGGACCTAGCCATGCCCAGGGTTGAGTCCGATCCCAACCTTTATTTTATAAATTATGTCCTGGAAAAACTGGAGCAGGATTATGGCAAGGAGTTCGTCCACTTCGGCGGACTAAAAATCTATACGACTCTGGATACCAGGTATCAGGATTATGCGGTGAAGGCGGCCCGAACTCATCTCGAAGAGCTGGAAGGGCAAATGCAGGAAGGGCCGGGAAACCGCCGGCTGGAAGTGGCGCTGGTCGCCGTGGAAAACAAGAACGGTGCCGTCCGGGCCATGCTGGGTGGAAGAAACTTCTCCCACAGCCAGTTCAACCGGGCGATTTCCAATAACCGGCTCCCGGGCTCGCTGTTCAAGCCATTCGTTTACCTGACGGCTATGGAAACGCTCAACTATTCTCCCGCGTCGCTGGTCGTGGATGAATCCGTTTCGATCGACATTCCAGGAATGGAAGCATGGGAGCCTAAAAACTTCGATGAAGAATTCGCTGGCAACATTATTTTGAAAAAGGCATTGATGAAATCGATCAATGTGATATCCGCCAAACTCATCCAGGCGGTCACACCCCAGCGAGTCATTAAAACAGCCCGCCAGTTCGGGATCACCAGCCCCTTGGGAAATCACCTGTCGCTGGCCCTGGGGACTTCCGGTGTTTCCCCCCTCGAAATTACCTCGGCTTTCGGCATGGTCGCCAATCTGGGTGTCTACAATAAGCCCTTTTCGATACAGCGGATCGAGGATTTCAACGGTAACACGCTTTACGAAAAATTTTATCAGGGAGTTCAGCGGATTTCTCAAAAATCCGTTTACCCGCTATTAGATATGATGCGGGGGGTGGTGGAAATGGGGACTGCTAGGGTGGTCCGGCGGATGGGATTCAGGCACCCTGCTGCGGGAAAGACCGGGACCACCAACGATTTCAAGGATGCCTGGTTTTCCGGATTCACCAAGGACCTTTCGGTGACGGTTTGGGTCGGTAAGGATGACAACCAGCCCATGCGTGATAAAAATAATAAAGGAGTGACGGGAGCCCGGGGGGCGGCTCCCATCTGGGTTTTCTTCATGCAGAAAGCTTTGAAGGATAAAAACAGGATCAATTTCCCGGTTCCCGAAGGAATTCGCTTTGAAGTGGTGGATACACAGACCGGTTATTTCCCGAGTGAAAATAGCCGGACAAAAATTAATGTGGCCCTTAAAGAAGAGGTGGAACTGGTTCCTCCACATGTTCCTGAAAAGGAAGAACCTTCTTTTACTCAGGAACCCACAGCCCTGGTGCCGGAGTCGAGCGGTGGTTTATCAAAGCCTTAAATTTTTTGTAGCCCGTGTGGGAATTACGTTCCTGTTGGTTCTGACCCTGGGGTTTTTTGCGCTGTACTTTATCCATGAAGTTGCGCTTCCCCAAATGCAATTCGACGATACCGTCATTCAATGGGTTCTTCTGGGAGTTTGTTTTGTATTCGGATTCTTTGCCTATGGCCTGGTGGGGGAACAAAAGTTTATAAACGCTCTGCATTCCATGAAAGACGTCGGGCTCCAGGACGATATTGATGAGGTGATCGAAAAATTTAAGCACCTCGTGGACTTTTCCTACACATCGTATTTTCTTCCCCGTAAGGGGAAATTTTACCGGGACCAGGTGATTCGAAAGTACGCCGATTTTCTGCTTTCGGTCGGACGCCGAGATTCTCCGGCCATGAAGATTTATTTAAAAGCCTTTCTGCAGAATCCTAAGGGTTCCAGGTTCAGGGCACCTCTTTTGTCTTTCCTCACCGTGGGGGGAGAACTCACCCGCCAGGAGACCGATCTGCTCATGGTGATGCTTAAAGCGGAAGATTACAACGACGAGATTATCACCAATCATCTGGCCAGGGTCTTTATAAAAGAAAAACGGTTTTCCGGAAAAACGGAACCCATCTTTTTGGAAGCCCTGGAAAACAACAGTGAGGATTCTAGGAATATCATCGACTTTGTTCTGCCCCTTTTACTGGAGCGGCAAAGAAACGACGAGTTTGCGGTCCGTTTTTATTCGCAGGCTCTGAAGGTTGAAATTCCCCAAGCGGTTCAGGTCAGGGAGTTGATGGCCAAATATTACTGTGAGGGCATTTTCAAGGCGGTCAACCCGGTGCTGCATGAAGAATGTAAAATGATATTCGATTCGCTGGCAATGACCCGGCAGGAATCCATCCGGCAACTGGTGGAAGGCACTCACGTCTGGGGAAAATTGAAAAAGGTCAAACTGTTTACCCGGGAAGACAGGAAAGAACTGCAACGGCTGAAAGAGCGTTTGGGAATCACGGAGACGGGGACAGACCTGACCCGACGGGGGCTTCTGGAGTTGATCGGTTTTGCGAGAAAGGTGGGACGGCGGCTTGTCATAGGAGGTTTGGACTTATTGATCGCTTTTAGCAGGTTCAGCCTCAAAGGAAAACTCATAGCCACATCGTTTTTGTTCATGGTGGTTTTACTGGGTGTCAGTTACAAAGAATGGTATGTCCAACAGGAAAACATAATTTCCGGGGGGGAGAAGCTTGAGTCGGAAAGAGGGAAAAGGATGCGGTCTGCCTCCGGCAAGGAAGATGTCTATAAAGTATATACCATCCAGGTTGCGGCGGTGACGAAGGCGGCGCAGGCGGATCGGCTGATCCGCAAACTCAAGAAAAAAGGTATGGAAGGACTATACATAATAAAATCGCAAAGAAAGGCCGGCGGCAACTGGTATAAGATACGCACCGGTCAATTTATTGACAAGGACGGTGCGCGTAAATTCGCCAACCGTCTGGTCGATCAAAAAGCCATTCGCAACTACTTTATCATCGCCCTGCCCAAAAATTCTCCTTCCTGATTCGATTTCAGAATGTTGGAAAATATTTGCGCTTGTCCTTTGTCGCCCAATGAATATAATGACCCTTTCAATCATTGATTTCTGCCAATCGTCCCCGACGGGATTATTCTATTCCGGATAGATCAACCTTTTATTTATTCCCCGGAGGTCGTAGCCTTCGCCTTTGCTCCATTTTTCCGCCATGTAGCTTTTGAAGTCCCCGGACATGGTCCTTACATTGATCCCCGCGTTTCTGTTGAGCAAAAGATGGTGCTTCTGCATCAATTCGTTCAGTTCGCAAAGAAAACGGGCGATCCGTTTATCGGTCAATTCCAATTTCATAACTTGGTTCATGATATTTCTCCAGAAAAGGGTTAAACGGTTCCCTTAATAAATCCTTTCCACTATTTAGTTAGGCAACCGCCGTTCCGAAAATACTTCGGGATCACCGATTTTATTTGGTGAATAAAAGGCGTAATATCTTGGGTTTTTAAAGGATCAGAAGCGAGTGAAATTGAATTCGCTTGGCGGGTGTGACCTTTTGAATAACAGGTGTTACTATTTGGACAAATGAAAGTGAATCACTTAATGGGTGAGCAGGGGTCGCCGGTCAATAGTTCAAAAGGGCGCCATATTCCCAGTTTCCAGAATGGGAGGTGCCATCCGCCATGATGAAAGCGCCTGGACCATGGGGAGTGTCGTCCTTGAAATAGCCGATGAACTTGTCGCCGTTGTTGTACCGATATGTTCCCCGTCCCGTCATCCTGTCGGCGACAAATTCTCCCTCATAGACGTCCCCGTTGGCGTATACCATTTTGCCATTCCCGTCTGGGACCCCGAAGCGGAACTGCCCCGTATACCGGTCGCCAACAGCGGAGGTGAAGATACCCATCCCATGCATCCGGTTATTGAATGCCTGCCCCTCGTAACGGTCCCCGTTGGGCCATTTCCTCTTATAAAAACTGACAGTAGATTCAGATGCTTCAAAAGAAGGATTATTCTCAGATGAATATCCTGAATCAGTTTCATCAGCTTCGTCAAATGAACCGAAATCAGGGTAGTCGTCCGATGCTTTTCCGGTGCGGAATCCATCTTCAAACGGCTGGTCCTGGGTGAATCGGGCGGAGTTTAGGGATTCCTTATGCGTTTTGATTTTTTCAAACGCATCATTGATTTCGCGGAATTTTTTGTGCGCTTTCAGCTGCAGGTGTTCCAAGTGTTCGGGATATTTGTCCGGATGCCATACCTTGACCTGCTCCCGGTACGCCTGCTTCACCTCCTCCATGGAGGCCCCGGGTTCCAGTTTTAAAGCCCTGTAATACTTTTGCACCTAAACCACCTTCAATATTATTTTTATGTGAACGGTCAGTGTATCACATATGTTCTCAGGTACAGTTGGAAACGGTTGTCCGTAAAAGGAGAAATCTGTTTTGTTCAAAAGATGAGATGAGTTCCTCGGTCTGCATAGTGAGCCTCCGGTCTTCTGGATGTAGATTTACGTATCGATTTTGGGGATAATTTGCGAATGGTGATTTTGCCGATCGTGTCCAGGTTGCCGGGAATCTCGTGTCCCTTTTCCGGGAAACTGGACAGCATGTCGAACACGGAGTAGGAGCGTGAGGAGGTTAGTACCGTTGCCGGCCCTTTTCTCGAATTGACCAAAATCATCTTATCGCGCAAAGGGAGAATCCCTATTATTCCATTTTGGTTTATTTTGCAGCGATCAATTTAGTTCGCGGGTAAACTGTTTTTAAATATTCTATCTTTTGGGACGGCTTCTATGGTGTAAGATGGAATAAGGACTGTTATTACCAACGATCATTGATTTCGAAAACCTAAAAGAGGAAATCAGACATGACCGGAGATAATTTCCTTCCCAATGCCGGGGACAGCATCATTGTCCGGTTGAGGATCGACCGACACGGGCAAACCCTTGCCAGCGTGACCGCAAAAATTGCCGAGTTGAATGGAATCTTAGGGGCCATAGATATCGTTCGTCCCATCTCAAAAGAAGGATCTATCAGAGATTTCAGTATTTACACCGCCGGTCCTAAGCATGCTGAAGAAATAGTTGAGGCTTTGGTTTTTTTGCCAGGGGTGGAACTCGTTCAGCATTCCGACCGGACGTTTCTCCTCCATCTCGGAGGAAAAATTGAAGTGACCAATAGGCGGCCACTTAAAACCCAGGATGATCTTGCCATGGCCTACACACCTGGTGTTGGAAGAGTCTGTATGGCCATTCATAAGAACCCTGATGATGTCTATAAACTAACTATAAAAAAAAATACAGTCGCTATTGTGACTGATGGAACAGCCGTTCTGGGACTTGGAGATATCGGTCCTAAGGCAGCCCTTCCGGTGATGGAAGGAAAGGCAATGCTGTTTAAAGGTTTTGCCGGGGTGGATGCCTTCCCGATCTGTCTTGCGGCGAACAGCGCGGATGAGGTGATCCAGACCGTTAAAGCCATTGCCCCGGGTTTCGGGGGAATCAATCTGGAAGATATTGCCGCACCGCAATGCTTTGAAATTGAGAACAGGTTGAAAGAGGAATTAGACATTCCTGTGTTTCATGACGACCAGCACGGAACCGCAGTGGTTGTCACCGCGGCTTTGATCAATGCTCTGAAACTCCTCAATAAAAAACCCGAGGATATTAAAGTGGTTATCCTGGGAGCGGGCGCTGCAGGTACCGCCTGTACGAAAATGATTCAAAAGCTGAACGTGTCTAATATTATTGCCTGTGACCGCAAAGGCGCCATCCATTCGAATCGTAGTGATCTCAACGAAGCCAAGCTGTGGTTCAGTCAAAACACCAATCCCAATAACCAAAAGGGTGGGCTGAGTGATATTATTTCCGGCGCCGATGTATTTCTGGGTTTATCCGGACCCGGCTTGCTCAAAGTGAATGATGTAGAAAAAATGGGAAAGGATGCCATTGTGTTTGCCATGGCCAATCCAGTTCCCGAGATCATGCCGGGAGAAGCAGCTCCTCATGTAGCGGTCATGGCCACAGGGCGGAGCGACTATCCCAACCAGATCAATAATGTTTTATGTTTTCCGGGAATTTTTCGCGGGGCATTGGATTGCCTGGCCAAAGGAATCAATGAAGAAATGAAAATGGCCGCAGCGCAGGCCATCGCCGATTGCATCCCCGACGAACACCTTCAACCTGAATATATTATTCCCAGTGCATTCAATCAGGATGTGGTGAAGAACGTGTCCGAAGCCGTTACTCAGGCAGCCCGGGATACGGGGTTGGCCAGAAAAAGAGGAAGAAAATGTTTTTAACCTATCCATACAGCTGGCTTTCATGTTTGGATCTTCAGTTTATGAATTTTTATCCACCCAGTCCCGGATTTTGCTGAAAGCGATCCGGGGTCCCTCCCGCGGACCCATAGGGATTCCGGTTCCTTTCCTAGAAAGGCCGGGAGCAGATCCAGCAGGTAGATGCCGTTTTCTCGCGAGAATTTTTCTATCACCTGATGCTGGTTGAGAAATGGATAGGGTCCGGTCCGTCCAGCTCAAACAGGAAGAGAAACAGGACCAGGAGAAATCGGGCTCCTTGTCCTTCGCTCAATTTCCTGATGGTCAGTATTTCCTCTGCGGTTTCATTCCATTCCTTGATAAACGCCTCCTGAAGACGTTTTATTTCCGTTTATGTTTCGCGAAAGGCTTTGATGCGCTGATAGAAGAAAGTCGCGGTATTAGACAGCATGATCCAGGGAGGAATTTTGATGGACTCCTTCCACCGGGCTCCTGCATTGATGGTTTCCATTACTGGCATGGTGTAGTTGGTGGTGTACACCAGCATGACGAGGTTGGGTTGCAGCCAGTCCAGATGCTCATATGCTATGCGCTCCAGGCGCGTGTTCATCCCCTGCATGGCAAGGTTGAAGGTTTCGATGTTCAAATCCTTTTCGATCAATCTCGGGAAGCTATCTTCTTCTTTAACGCCTTCGCCAAAAGTGAATGAATCCCCTATGACCACGATCTGTTTCTTTCCCTTTATTTTGGAAGAGAAAAATGGTTTGCGGAATCCGTTTTCCCGTATGAGATCCTGAATAATCGAAGGTTATTCCGTCTATGACGAAGTGGCGGTCAAATTTGGGGATTGGTCGTTCTGCGGGTAGTATCGCATCCCTTCCTGGTTGGGGTAAATAGGTGGACCTCATTTATGCTAAAAATCTCCAGTTTCTTGAGGTAAAAGGGCAATGCATGGCTTTGAACGGGAGGGAGGGTGAAGCTGAAGATGCCTTCGAGGGCGAGAAAGGTCATCAAAAGACTTGCCACAACTAGAATGAAATTTCCTCTCTTAGGGGAATTAAGATCGAATCGTGACATGGGCAGGGAGCCCTAGGACTTGTTGCCCGTCCATTCCAGGTTTTCAAGGTGCTGACGAAGTTGGGTGACGGTGCGGAATTTTTTCAGGATCAGCGACCGTTTCAATCCGCAGCAGATTTCTTTCACGAAGGCGGGATGTTTAGAATAGTATTTTGCTCCTCCCAGCACCTCATGAAATACCTGGATCAGCCCGCAAAGATCCTCCCTTCGGTTTTCGTGTTTCGAGGCAGATAGATGGTACAGGTCCACCACCTTGAGGTCGAACTCGAGTCCGAACCGGTTGACGATGATGTTGTCGGTGTGCAGGTCCCCGTGATAATCCTTCGCGGAATGAATTTCCTCGATCCCTTTGATCAGGGCGTAGAGGAGATGAAGGGCCTTGAACGGGTCCATGCGGTTGCCCGGGAAAACTTTGAGAAACTCCGACAGTAGAACCCCCTCCACATATTCTGAGATCAGCACAGTGATCGGGGTGCGCTGGACGATGAGGATTTCCTGGGTGTGGTACTGGATGAGCAGGGAACAGTTCTGCAGGTTATGCAGGCGCTTGGCGTAAAGTTTGGACGCTTTGTCATGCAGATTGCGCTGGGGATAAAAAAGTTTCGCCGCCCGCTCGATCCCGGTCGCCGATTCGAGAACCTTGTAGACCTCGCCCTCCCAGCCCGATCCCAGTTGGGAGAGGATGCGGTACTTTCGCCCGATCATGCGTCCGGCAGTTAGTTCAAACGAATCGATTTTCAAAAATTTTCCTTTAGCCATTATCAATAGTTTCCTCTTGTGTCCACTAGCCGCAGGGGCAAATGGCGAAGCTTTAAAGTATTATCTTTAACTTTCTGAGGGCGAGATAAAGTTTAACTTATTGGGTCCAGCGTCACGCTGGCCCGGCGGTAATTGTTTTTACAATGTCCAGATACACATTTTGAACCGAGTCTATCTGAAACCCGGATTTTTTAACATTTTCCACCGTGTGCCTTGTCAGATACGTGCCTTCGAGGGCTTCGGTGAAATGGGACATGAGCTTTAAAGACAGGGCGTAGACCGGATTTTTGCTCAGCACATGTTCGAACATCAGGAGTTTGCTCTCGGGTTTTAGCACGCGTTTGAGTTCCTTGAGTCCCCGAATAGGATTTTTCACGGTGCAGAACACGCAAACCGCGACCGCCGTGTCGAACGAATTGTCCGGAAACGCCAGCCGTTCGGCGTCCATCAGACATAGGTCAATCTTCCCCGTATAATTTTCCGCACGCTTCCGGGCATTTTCCAACATTTTGGAACTGAGGTCCACGGCGGTGATATGGAATCCGGTCGGAAAGTTGACGATTTCCAGCCCAGTCCCGACTCCTACATAGATTACGCGTCCTGCCATTTGCTTGAACAGGGCCTGCTGGGTCGGGGTCCACCGGCGCATATCCCCGGCGCGGAACAGATCAAAGAATTTTGCGACCTTATCATAACCCTTAATATTAGACATAATTTCACTATCTAAATCTGAAAAAAATCTTTATACGAAAGGAAAGTAAAATTTTCCTCCGGGCGTGGCCCGGCCTTTACTCATGGATTTTCTGATATCTTCTATTGGATATTTGAATCATGACCGCAATAAGAAGTCCAATCATCGCTCCTGCGGCTGTGGTGCAGGAGAGAGGAAGGTCACCGTAAGCGGCAGCCATGCCTCCTGTCATTCCCACCGTCATGCCGATGATGCTTAAGGGGATCATGGTTTCGAATGCCCCGAAGAACGGGATCAGTCCGATCATGAATACGAATTTCAGGATCATCCCCAGCACCCCGCCCAGAACCATTCCGGCAAACATATTCCAGTGAGAGGGAACCGCCTGGTAAACCAGGAATGCGATGATGCCGCCTGCGCAGAATCCGACCAGGGGATCCGAGATTTTAAATTTCATATTGGACCTTTTAGTTCTTATAAATTTTGCTGACGGAATTCATGGACTTTTTACGATAAAATCATTTATATATGTGGGTGGATATGTTCGATCCGTCCGGCACCGCCAATTTTAGCATGTCCGCTTTTAGAAGGGATTTTAAATGACCGCCCTCCAGTTCAACTACGACCACGCCAAGTCCTATGTCCGCGATGACCAGTTGATGGCCCTTCAGCCAAAAATCGACAAATACCACGAGGCGTTGGAGATAGGAAAAGGCAAGGGCTCAGGATTTCTGGGCTGGCTCCATCTGCCGTCGAAAACCCCCGATGCCCTATTGGAAGACATCGTGCATACCGCGACCGACATACGCGGGCGGTGCGATGTTTTTATTTGTATCGGAATCGGCGGATCGTACCTGGGAGCCCGGGCAGCGGTCAACTTTCTCGGTCATACCTTCGCCAACCAGGTGCCTAAAAGCGCCTCCAAAGGTCCCGAAATCTATTTCGCAGGCCAGAATATCAGTTCCGATTATTACGCGGACCTGATGGAATTGATCGAGAACAGGGATATCTGCCTGAACGTAATCTCGAAATCGGGAACGACCACCGAACCGGCCATCGCTTTTCGCCTGTTGCGTGATTTGGTGATCAAAAAATACGGGGAGGAAGAAGCGAAAAAACGCATTTTTGCCACTACCGATGCGAAGAAAGGGGTTCTTAAAAAGCTGGCGGATGAGCAGGGATACAAGACCTTTGTCATTCCTGATGACGTCGGTGGACGGTATTCGGTGCTGACCCCGGTCGGTCTCCTGCCAATTGCCGTTGCCGGGATCGATATCTGGGAACTGATACAGGGAGCGAAGGTTTACGAAGAAGTCACCTCTAAAAATTCAGAGTTAGCCCAAAACCAGTCTTATTTATATGCGGGATTCAGACATCTATTATATAAAAGCGGCAAGACGACCGAGATCCTCGCCTCGTTCAATCCCTGCTTGACTTACGTCCAAGAATGGTGGAAGCAGCTGGCGGGGGAAAGCGAGGGCAAAGAGTTCCGTGGAATTTTCCCGGCGTCGGTTCAGTACACGACCGACCTACATTCTCTCGGACAGTGGGTGCAGGAGGGCAACCGGATCATTTTCGAAACTTTCTTGCTCCTGGAGTCCTCCATAAAACAAATTGAAATTCAATCGGTTGCGGAGGATGGAGATGGGTTGAACTATTTGGCGGGGAAAACACTGGATTTCATCAACGATAAAGCGTACAAAGGGACCGCAATGGCGCACCAGGAAGGGGGCGTCCCAAACATGACGATTACCGTCAAAGATCGGTCCCCGGCCTCTCTGGGGCAGTTGCTCTATTTCTTCGAACGCTCCGTCGCAATGACGGGATACCTTCTCGAGGTCAACCCCTTCGATCAGCCCGGAGTCGAACTTTACAAAACCAAAATGTTCACCTTTTTGGACAAACCCGGATATTAGAAAGGAATTACGATGAGCACCGTCAGCCAGAAACTGGATGAAGTGATCCACGACCTTGCGGTTGTAGAAGTTGATGATGTTCAATCTGAATTTGAATCGGACCCCCTTCTCGCGAAACTCAAATCGACCGGAACTGAATTGTGGATCGACACCGGTGAGCTTGATAAAGCCCAGGCGATCTGGAAACGCGAATGCTCGGCCTTGACCACCAACAATACGCTTGCCAACCAGGTAGTGCAAAGTGGGGTCATGGATGACGTGATCCGGGAAACGGTCGCGAAAATCCGCGACGTGGTCGGAGATTTGACCGAAAAGGAACTAGTGACGGAGATCGGGTTTGTGATCAATTGCCGCATCGCCTTCCGCCTGGTTCAGGCGTTCAAAGTAAAGGTCAGTGTCGAGCTACACCCTAATATGTCGCGCGACATGGAAAAAACTCTCAACTATGGAAGGCGGTATTTCAAAGTCTGCCCGGAGTATTTCAATATCAAGGTACCGTTGACTCCGGAAGGGTATCTCGCCGTTCGCAAGCTGAGCCGGGAGGGAATGCCCGTCAATTTCACGCTGGGGTTTTCCGCCAGGCAGAACTATCTCGCGGCCCGTTTATCGAACCCCGCTTATGTGAACGTGTTTCTGGGCCGGCTCAACCAGGTGGTCATCGATAATTCTCTGGGAGGCGGTGAATGGGTTGGGGAGAAGGTGACCCTCGCGACCCAGGAAGCCCTGTTGGAAGTGAGAAAGAAATTTCCCGAAGTCAAGACCCGGCTCATCGGAGCCAGCATTCGGAACAGTGGGCAGATAGGGTTTCTCGCAGGGCTGGATGTGCAGACCATTCCCCCCAAAGCCATGCAGGAGTTTCTGGATTCTGGAGCGGTGGTGGAAGATATCAAAAGCCATATCGGTGCATCCATTGAACCCGGTATTGAGGACGGCCCTGTTCGCTTGCGATTCGAGACGCTTTGGGAAGTTTCCGACGCCTTCAAGAACTTCGTGGATGAATTGATGCGGCAAGACCTGGAGGGGTATACAGGGGATGACCTGGTCCGTTTCTGCAAAAGCAGGGAGGTGGATTTATTCCACGATTTTTCCGGAGCGGACTTAAAAAAGATTTATGACCACGGAAAAATTCCCCGCCTGACCGACTGGCCCCCGGAGATCGCTTTCGATAACCTGATGACACAATCGGCGTTGCAGTCGTTCACCAAAGATCAGGCCGCCCTGGATGAAAGAATCCGCACTTTCCTGAAATAATCAGCGCGAAAAGTAAGGTTTTTTGGTAGAGTTTATGATTCTTGCTGGAGATATTGGAGGCACGAAGGTCAACCTTGCTCTGTTTCTGGAAAAAGCCGGCACGCTGGATTTAATCGACGAAGCGAGATTTGAAAGCCATCAATATTCCGGTCTGAATGAGATTCTCGGGCAATACCTCACAGGGAGAAGCGGGCAGTTGACGCATGCCTGTTTTGGAGTGGCGGGCCCAGTCCAAGACGGAACTTGCAGGGTGACCAACCTCGACTGGAACGTGGACACCGGTTCGCTTAGAAATCAACTGGGCTTCGAGTCTGTCTGGCTGATCAACGATCTGTCTGCCATGGCCTGTTCGGTTCCTTTTTTGTCCGGGACGGACCTGGAAACCCTGCAGGCAGGTTCTACGGAGAAAAACGGTAGGATCACTGTGCTGGCGGCCGGGACGGGACTCGGCCAGGCTTTTCTAATGCCCGGGAAGAGTGGCAGATATCAGGTTCTCGATTCGGAAGGCGGGCATTGCGATTTCGCACCCAGAAACAAAATCGAAACGGATTTTCTGCATTATCTTCTGCGGGAGTTTGAACGGGTCAGTACCGAGCGGGTTTTATCCGGTTCAGGATTGTACCGGATCTATCAATTCATAAAGGAAAGCAGATTCACCGGGGAACCCAAATGGCTCGCCCGGGAATTCGAAAACGGGGAACCAGGCCTGGTTGTAACCCGTAACGGATTGGAAAAAAAATCTTCGGCCTGCGAGCAGGCCCTGGAAATATTTGTATCGATTTATGGGGCGGTGTCCGGGAACCTTGCCCTGCAGGTTTTAGCGACCGGCGGGGTATACATTGGAGGAGGCATCGCCCCTAACCTTATCTCTTTAATCAGGGAGGGGCGCTTTATGGAAGCGTTTCTCGCCAAGGGGCGTTTCAAAACGTTTCTTGAGAGGGTACCGGTAAAGTTGATCATGAACGACAAAGCGTCCCTGGTGGGAGCGGCGCATTTTGCACTCGGAAGAAAGTTTATTCATTGATTGAAATCCTCTAAAGTCTTAAGGCGGACATGGAAACAAAAGTCAACAAAATCGTTCTTGCTTATTCAGGAGGATTGGATACCTCTGTCATCATCAAATGGCTGAAGGGAAAGTACGACTGCGAGATCATCGCCTTTTCAGCCGATGTGGGCCAGGGGGAGGAACTCGATCCCGTCAGGGAAAAAGCCATTAAGACGGGAGCCAGCAAGGTTTATATCGAAGACCTCAAAGAAGAGTTCGCTAAAGATTTCGTGTTTCCCATGCTTCGGGGCAACGCGTTTTATGAGCACAATTACCTGTTAGGAACCTCGATCGCCCGGCCGTTGATCGCCAAGGAACAGATTCGAATCGCTGAGAAAGAGGGCGCCGACGGAGTCTCCCACGGTTCAACCGGAAAGGGGAACGACCAGGTCCGGTTCGAGCTGGCATATATGGATTTGAAACCCGATATAAAGATCATCTCTCCCTGGCGGGAGTGGGATCTCAATTCCCGCACGGCACTCATAGATTACGCTCGCAACCATGATATCCCTGTCCCGGTCACAAAATCCAAGCCCTATAGCATGGACCGGAACCTTTTCCATATGAGTTACGAGGGAGATGTATTGGAAGATCCCTGGTACGCGCCGGATGAAGATATGTTCATGTTGACGGTCGCCCCGGAAAAAGCTCCGGACAAGCCCACCGTCCTTGAAATCGCATTTGAGTCCGGGAATCCGGTCGCTGTAGATGGCGAACGGATGAGCCCGGCAAAACTCCTTTCCACACTGAATGAACATGGAGGCAAAAACGGCATAGGCCGAATCGATATTGTCGAGAACCGGTTTGTTGGGATGAAATCCCGTGGGGTTTATGAAACCCCCGGCGGAACCATTCTCCATGCGGCCCATCGAGCTGTCGAATCTGTCACCATGGACCGGGAGGTCCTTTTTTTACGGGATTCACTGATCCCCTCCTACGCCAGAATGATTTATAATGGGTTCTGGTTTTCTCCCGAGCGGATGCTTCTGCAAAAGACCATCGATGAGTCACAAAAACAAGTTTCGGGGACCGCCCGCCTGAAACTGTATAAGGGCAACTGTATCGTGACCGGGCGAAAGGCCGCAAAATCGCTTTATCTCCAGAATATGGCGACCTTCGAGGCCAGCGACGCCTACCGCCAGAACGACGCCGATGGATTCATCCGGTTGAATGCCCTGCGTTTGAAAATTTATTCGGAAATTTTCGGCAGAGAGTGATTCGACCTTCCTGGCGCCTTCCGGCCGGTTCTATTCATTCCTGAATTATTCAAGCCCTGTATTCATTTGAACAACCGCTGATTATCTGGATTTGCTGAATGGCGGCCTTTCCCTACCCGGTTAGGACCGTTCCATTTGGTTGATTTAATGGCCTTTTCAGAGTATAAAAAATCAAGGGCGCCTCTCAAATTTTGTTTGGTTATGGACGTGCCCTTTAGGAATACAGGGCATTTGAATGGCCAATATCAATAATCCCAATATATCAGAACCACTATTATGAGTTCGATTCTTGTGGTGGACGACGAAAAAAGCCTGCGGGAATTTTTAATCATTATGCTGGAGAGCGATGGCCATCAGGTCGTGACCGCGAGAGAAGGGGAAACCGCGGTAAAAAAAATCCGGGAAGAATCATTCGACCTGGTCATCAACAAAGCCGCAGAATTATTAAATATTAGTTTTCGTTCCATGAGGTATCGGTTGCAAAAACATAAAATCAAATGGAGATTCGACCTTAAGGATTGAGTGGAGGGAAAACCTTTACAGCAGTCTCCAAACGGCTTCCTGGCAACAAAACCCGGAAATTAATATTATTTCAAATTCAGGAATTCAAATTGAAGAAAAGTTTTTTCAGACGTTTTGAAATTTTCTCCGGCTGGCATTGTTTCAATGGCCGCATTTTTTTTAACGGGATAATTTTTTCCTGTTTTTTGGGATGCATGTTTCTTGCCGGTACACTGGATGCGCAAGAGCAAAGGGGTGAATCTTCTTCGGATCTTTTCAGCCAGGCGGAGTTTTATTTTCACGCGGGCAAACTGACTGAGGCCAAACAAATTTACCAGGACTTCTGGGGGCGGGTCATCCAGGACCCAAGGATGGATAGGGTGATGTATCGCCTTGGACAAATTGACCAGAGATACCATTCACCTGTCACCGCGCTCAGGTTTTACAGGCTGCTATTGGAAAAATTTCCCGACACCTTACTGGCCAACGAAGTGATGCTGAATATGGCTCAATGCTTTCTTAAGCTGGGGAATTTTAAGGAGGCGGAGTCCCTGTTGAATCAACTTGTCAGGATGAGCCCCGACAAAAACCTGCGCGTGGAGGCGATGTTTTATCTGGCACAAGTGGACGAGAAGAGGTTTGATTACGACGATGCCATCGGTAAACTTAAAAACTCCTATATTCAAAGTGAAAATAAGAAAGTGAGAGATCATGCCGCCAGATTGATACGGACCATTGTTGATAAAAAATTGTCGAAGGAAATGACCATTTCCCTGATCCGGAAATACAAAACTGGATTTCCCGCAGACCTTCTTTTGTTGAATTTGATATCCCGGTATCGGTTGGAACGGGATATCGTTAATTATCGTTCAGCATTGAATGAGTTCCTTAATCTTTTTCCGAGTCATCGCGAACGTCCTCAGATTGAAAAATACCTGGCTCAGACAAAGGAGGATAATAATAGGCGCTCACGGCTAGGTGTGATTCTGCCATTGACCGGAAAGAGGGCCTTGACAGGGCAAAGAGTTTTGCAAGGAATTCAACTCGCGATCAATAAGGCAGGGAGGAGCGTTAAGGAAAAACTTGATCTTGTGGTTAAAGATTCCGCCGCTTCAAGAACCATCGTTGAGGTGATTGAGGAATTTGCGAGTGACCCCTTGGTAATAGGTGTACTGGGTCCTGTGTTGAGCGATGAGGTGAAAGAGGTGGTCCCGGTGGTTGAAAAGTATAAGCTGCCGATTCTTACACCCACCGCATCTTCTCCCGGGTTGCAGGAATTGAGATACTTTATTTTCAGGAATGCCCTGACCCGAGAAATGCAGGGTCGATTCATCGCCCGGTATGCCGTTAACAAACTAAACCTGAAACGGTTTGCGGTTCTTTATCCCATGCAGGAATTTGGCCGGGAACTCAAGGAATCTTTTGTCAATGAAATAAAATCGTTGGGGGGGGATGTGGTCGCTGAGGTTTTTTATGACCGGTCGCAAACGGACTTTAAACAGGAGATTCTGGATATCGGAGGAATCACTGACGATGATTTGAAAAAGATGATAAACGACCAGGTAATGAATAACGTCGATTCGGGAAAATTCGGTCCCAATGGAGTCCTTTCCAAGCCGCATATTGAAATGGGTTTGTTGACTGAAGATAAAATTGAGAACCTGAAGGTTTCTCTGGAGTTGAGCTATGGCGCGATTTTCTTGCCCGGGTTTTACGATAAGGTGGGTCTCATCATCCCCCAGTTGGCTTTTTATAATATCGAAAAAGTGATCCTTCTCGGTGGAAGCGGCTGGAATTCTCCAGAATTAATCGATATTGCGGGTAAATTTTTAAAGCAAGGATATTTTGTGGATGGTTTTTTTTCCGAGTCCAATCACCCGCAGGTCAGACAGTTCGTAAAAAAGTTTACCTCTACTTTTGGAGAAGAGCCAACCATCTTGTCGGCACAATCTTACGATTCCGCCCAGATATTTATTCAGATGGTTCTATCGGGGATCAACAATCGTCTATCCGCCAGGGATCGTCTCCAGTCTTTAAAAAACTTCCCCGGAGCTTCGGGGAGCACAACGATTCTGCCTTCCGGAGATTCGGAGAAAGAACTGTTTGCATTGAAGATTAAACGGAAAAAGATCGTAGAGGAGAATTGAGTCTTTCTTCGGGAATCTAAAAGGTGTTATCTTCGGTGAGAATGGACGAGGTGGTGATGGATTCCGGAAGATGGTCCGATAAAAATATCTCGAACTTTCCTTCTTCATCATCGGAGCTGGCCGGATTTCCCGTTTCACGATTGATCTTTGTGTAAACAATCTCGTCAGATATCGGAAAGTTTTTCACTGGGGCATTCTTCAACGCCCTTTGCATAAATCGTAGCCATATAGGAATGGCCGCCCGGGAGCCCGTCTCGTTGGCTCCAAGGGGTTCGTCTTTATCTTTTCCCACCCAGACTCCCGTTACCAGTTCGGGAGTGTATCCCAGAAACCAGGCATCCACATAATTGTTGGTGGTGCCGGTTTTTCCCGCAACCGGGCGGTTGAGTATTTTTACCGCTTTCCCCGTCCCATTTTGAACCACGCTTTGCAAAAGATTTGTGATGATGTATGCCACACCGCTGGAAATCGATTGGGTCACTTTTGGAGTGGAGGTGTAAACCTCCTCGTCCTCCCGGTTTTTGATATATCGGACCGAAATCGGTTCAATGCGCTGTCCCATATTCGCGAATGTGGCGTATACCGATGTCAACTCATATAGAGTAGTACCTGAAGATCCTAGGGCGATGGACAGGTTGTCTTCCAGGTGGCTGGTGATTCCCAGGTCGCGGGCGGTTTGAACAGCCTGTTTCACCCCTATATTCTGCAGGAGTTTGACCGTCACTATGTTGCGCGAATGCGTGAGGGCGGTACGTAAAGAGGTGGGACCGTAGAATTTTTCCTCAAAATTCACGGGTTTCCATTTCTCAAAAGAGTCGTCTTTTTCTTTAAATATGATCGGGGAATCTATGATGATGCTTGCCGGGGAATATCCTTCCCGGATGGCAGCGGTATAGATAATAGGTTTAAAAGCCGATCCGGGTTGACGGATTGCCTGGACCGACCTATTGAACTGGCTTTTCGAAAAATCGAAGCCGCCCACCATGGCCTTGATATGGCCCGTTTTATGGTCGATGCAGATCAACCCCGCTTCCACCTCGGGGGTTTGTTCGAGGTAAACAGAGCGCCGAACATCCTCTTCGCGGAAACTCCCGGTTTTAACATAAACAAGATCCCCTGGAGTCAGGGCGTCCGCCGGTTTTTTGATTTTAGCCCATTTGCCGTCTAGGCTGATATCTGGTTTTCTCGCCCAATCCATATCCTTAAATTCTATGATTCCTTCGCCATCGCTCAGCAGGATCAGGATATCTTCGTCGCTGACTTCTTTAACCAGAGCTTTGACGATACTTCCCTCGGCCGGTTCTTCACCTTCCTTGAATTTATTGAGTTCCCTCAAAGTCTGACGGAGGCCCGAATCGTCCTGGTAAAAATCGAGATATCCGATGGGTCCGCGGTATCCATAACGCTTATCCGCTATTCGAAGGTTTTCTATTACGGAATTTTGGGCCGCTTTCTGAAAATCCATATTCAGAGTCGTGAAGACTTTGAGGCCTCCCCGGTACAATTTGTTGCTTCCAAACTGTTCAACAAGGAACTGGCGTACATGCTCGACAAAATAGGGGGCCTTGTTGAGCATGTTGGTTATTCCCCCCAGTTGAATCTCTGCTTTCAGGGCTTTTTCCGCTTCCGACTTGGTGATGAATCCCAGATGGGCCATCCGATGGATGACATGGTTCCTGCGCTTCCTGGCCTTTGCCAGGTTCCGGTAAGGGGAATAGTTATTGGGCGCTTTT
This sequence comes from Nitrospinota bacterium, assembly GCA_036339675.1. GTDB lineage: Bacteria > Nitrospinota > Nitrospinia > Nitrospinales > VA-1 > JAYZAN01. The sequence continues at coordinate 2,552 of JAYZAN010000031.1, read as the reverse complement.
GGAAGGCTGGTAATCATTGCGCTTTCATTGATGGAAAGTTCCTGGACATGTTTTCCAAAATAGGTGCGGGCGGCGGCTTCCACACCGTAACTTCCATGGCCATAGTAAATCTGGTTCAGATACATCTCCAAAATCTCGTCTTTGGTGAAAATCAGTTCCATACGGATCGCCAGGATGGCTTCACGCAGCTTTCTTTCAAGGGTTTTGGCCCTGGAGAGAAACAGGGTTTTCGATAACTGCTGGGTGATGGTGCTGCCTCCCTCCACCACATGCCCCGCCTGGAGATTGGTGAGAAAAGCCCTAAAAATGGCCTTGGGATCGATTCCGAAATGGTGATAAAAGTTTGAATCTTCCACGGCCAGTGCGGCCTGTTTTAAATGAACCGGAATCTCGTTCAACGGAACCATGATCCGCTTCTCTATATAAAATTCTGCCATCAGGTCGTCCATGTCGGAATAAACCCAGGTAATGGTGCTGGGATGATAGTCGCGCAGCGTTCGTACATCCGGAAGGTTATCCGAATACTGGTGGTACACAAACACGGCCCCGGCAAATCCGGTGATGACCGCGAAAAGAAAAAATCCGAAGCAGGCAAGAAAAAATATTTTCAACAGGCTTTTTTTCTTTTTCTTCCTTGCGGTCAACGGCCGCTGATCTTTAAGGATTTTGCTCATAGTTTTAAAGCCAGGAGAGGACTATCTACCATATGGGATTTTAACAAAGTCCGATTGAATTGTTGAGATATAAATAGAATTTCGAGCTTGCTTAAAATTGAGGATATGAACTTCAGAGTCGTCCTTCTTCAAGGTCTAGAAGACCCACCCAGGTGGAAACATCGGTTCTGGAAGGGTTGATTTTATCACGAACTTCCATAAAGTACTTCATTCGATCATCGCTGTCCGGTTTTCGTTCCAGAATCTGGCGGTTGATAAACTGTTTCTCCGAGTCGGTCCGGTTTTGGGATTTTTCTTCCAGCCATTTGGTCAGTTTTTGTCCGTTCAGGGAGGTCGTTTTTTTTGCAAACTCTTCATAGTCAACTATGAAAAAATTTAAAAGCAGTTTGTCCAGGGGGCAGGGATAGATATATTCTCCCAAGTTATTCTCCTTAAATGCTTTGGCTTTTTCGATCATCCTTGGAAGATGCACTAGTCCCAACAGAGTTTCCTTTGGGCTTTTTGGATATGTTCTTGTAAGGTCCATAAAATAGTTTGATTCGGCCGGTCTGGTTTCCATCCGGGAAGGATGAATGTCAATCCAGCCGTAGCCGGTTCAAGCGCTTCAAATGCGGAGATGCCTTAATAGCCCGGCTTCCTTCCTGTCCCACCTGATTTCGAAACAGGTCCAGTGTGGTGATCTGACTCAAGTATTCCGAGGCGGCCAGGCATTTGGCCCCCTCTTCTCCAATCCGGTTGAATTTAAGAACCAGCTGGTCTAGGTTGGAAAGATTTTTACATTCTGCAAGCCATCGGGCCCCTTCTTCTGTGATATCGTTGGATTTTAAATTAAGCACCTTCAACCGGGTGAAGTAGGGAGACTTGCAGATTGCCTCAACCCCCTCATTGCCGATTTCATTATCACCCAACTCCAGGTTGGTGACCTCGGTCATGGCCTCGATGAAAGCAAGTTTTTTGGCTCCCTCGGCTCCAATCTTGAGATTTTCAAGGTTCAGGACTCCATCTTGGAGATTTTTGCTTACCAGCTGTTCTATTTCCACAGTTTAATTGTTTTCGGTATCGTTTCGGTGTGTCATTCTTGGATATTCCAGGAAAAGGAAGCTTTTTGATTAATATTAAACCTATTTAATTTAAGGGTCAATCTTTACTCTTGCGGTGAATTTATTTAATGTCCATGGCAGAATATTATTGGAGAACGCATAAAGATTATGAACGAATTAAAAACTTTAAATGAGTGAAAATCTGTTATCCCCGGTTGTACGTTACCATCTGGTGACCAAACACAATCATCATCGCTATGCCAGAGGTCCCGGCTACATGGATTGGGATAACCAGCCCGATCCTTTTCGAAACTATTCGGGAGCGCCTGTTGTACAGCTTCCAGTCATTTTGGAAGACGATTCCCCCCCCTATCGTAAGATTTTTAGCTCCGACCCGATAGCATCTTCCCCTATTAATGCCAAGACGATTTCCCGATTTCTGGAGTTGTCACTTGCAATTTCAGCCTGGAAGCAGGCGGGAGACTCGCGGTGGGCGCTGCGGAGCAATCCATCTAGCGGGAACCTTCATCCAACGGAGGGTTACCTGATCCTCAGTGCCTTGGAAGGTATCCATTCCGCGTCGGGAATCTATCATTATCTTCCGAAAGATCATGGTCTGGAAAGACGATTGGAGTTATCGGAAGTTGATTGGCTCGATTTGATGAAAGAATTTCCAGGAAACTCCTTCCTGGCGGGATTGACTTCCATTCATTGGCGGGAAGCATGGAAGTATGGAGAGCGGGCATTTCGGTATTGCCAGCACGATATCGGACATGCCTTGGCTGCATACAGGATTGCGGCGGCTGTTCTCGGCTGGAATCTGGTTGTGTTGGAGGCC
>JAYZAN010000030.1:0-5116 GCA_036339675.1 Nitrospinota bacterium | reverse complement strand
GCGGCTATGGGTATTTTTCAACCGGAAAAAGGCTCTGGAATGCAGTTGGTCGAGGGTGAGCATATTCCGGAGGACCAAGCGTTCGAAACAGCGGCCATTAAACTGCTGACCTTAAGAAACCCGACATTGTTTCCCGGCCCGATGCTGGTTTGGGGCTGGAACAAAGAAACCGAGCATAAAGCCAAACTCACCCTGGACCTGGTAAAAGAAGTTCCTGGTATGAACATCATCCCCATGCCGGATTACCGACCCATCTACCCCAAGATTGACCCGGAAGCGGTGATCAACCCATGCCACCCCAATCTGACAATTCAGCACAACAAAATTCATACCTGCGTGTTTATCGGGGTTCATTGCCATTTTGCCAACATCACCTTGAAAATGATCCGGGCCAACACCAATTGCTATACCATGGCCTTTTGTGCATACGATGGCCACGAGGACGCCTTGCTGTCCATCCGTGATTTGGATGCCGATAAACTTGTCAAGATTACCGAGACCATCAAAAGAGTGAAGAAGGAAGGGAAGGTCACTCCATGGGCATTAACACCGGAGGGCAAGGAGGAATTGGAAGAAATTAAAGCCACAAAGGAAAAAAACAAGGCGCCGGCAAAGGAAAAAACCGACCTGTTCATGGGTGATTTGGAACAAGGTTTGGATGAAAATGCCGAATAAAGCTTATTATCAGTAGCCGAGGTATTACCTAGATTTTAAATTATAGATGCACGGGAACACGTGTCAATTCTATATTATGATCCAGAATTCTCCCCCCCCGTTTGTCCTAATCCCTTCCACTTCATGGACCTATTAAAATTAACATTGACTTTCAACCACTACTGTCAGGGGAAACTTAGCTGATATTGTACCGGTTCGATCTTGATTTGCCTCAAACGTTCGGGGTTGAGAGTTAAGATATCAATCAAGGCCTTCCAATCCATCAGGGTTTCCCGAATGACCCAGCTTTAAATATAGCAATAAATGCGCGAACCGGGCCTGGGTCATCACCGCTTTTTTGCTGGTTCCTAGAAACGATTTGATCTTCAGGTTCTGCTTGATCCACTTGAAAAACAACTCGATCTGCCAGCGGGCCTTGTAGATGCCGGCAATCGTGGACACCGCCAGCTTGAAGTTGTTGGTCAGAAAGACCAGAACCTTTTTCTTCTCCTCGTCGTAAAACTCGATTCTTCTTAGAGCTTCCGGGTGATCCCGGCACGCATAAAAGTTCACCAAGCGCACAGAAATGTCCCAAAGAACGCCTCTTCCTTTCATTCACCCGAAAAATTGGCGATGCCCCGCTTTATATGCATTATAGATAAAAAATCACCCCAAGAGAAATCCTGCCCAAACCCCAAAGCTTTTTAATAAAAAGGTTTATCCATCCCGAAGACATTTTGCCCCGATTTTCTGCCCCGACGGCTTGACACCGGGACTTTTTAATCTTATCCAGTAGTCAAGGACAAGGAAACCAACCGAATTCCGGTAAAAATATTCAATAAAACTAAATTATAGGAAAGGATTTGCGCTCATGGGAAAAATCATAGGCATTGACCTTGGGACCACCAATTCTGTGGTCGCCGTAATAGAAGGAAATGAACCGAAAGTCATTTTGAATGAGGAAGGGAGCCGGACCACCCCCTCCGTCGTGGCTTTCACCAAAGAAGGCGAAATTCTCGTGGGTCAAGTGGCCAAGCGCCAGGCCATCGCAAATCCGGAAAACACCATTTTCTCCGTAAAACGCTTCATGGGAAGGTCCTTAGGCGAAGTGAACGAAGAGATGAAAATGGTTCCCTACAAAGTCATCAAAGGGAAAAAAGGCGAAGTAAAAATCAAAGTCGGCGAAAAGCAGTACACCCCGCCGGAGATTTCCGCAATGATTCTGCAGAAACTCAAAAAATCCGCCGAGGCCTACTTGGGAGAAACGGTGAGCGAAGCGGTCATCACCGTACCCGCCTATTTCAACGACGCCCAAAGGCAAGCCACCAAGGATGCGGGAAAGATCGCCGGACTGGAGGTGAAACGGATCATCAACGAACCGACCGCCTCCGCACTCGCATACGGTCTGGATAAGAAAAAGGACCAGATGATCGCCGTCTATGACTTTGGCGGAGGTACTTTCGATATTTCCATCCTCGAGGTAGGCGATAACGTGGTCGAAGTCAAAGCCACCAACGGAGATACTCACCTGGGAGGCGACAACCTGGATCAGCGTGTCATCGACTGGCTCGTGGATGAATTTAGAAAAGACCAGGGGATCGACCTTTCCAAGGACAACATGGCCCTGCAGCGTCTTAAAGAGGCCGCTGAAAAGGCCAAGATGGAACTCTCGACCACCAGCGAAACGGAAGTCAACCTTCCCTTTATCACCGCCGATGCCTCGGGACCGAAGCACCTGAACTTAAAACTTAGCCGGGCCAAGCTCGAATCGATGGTAGACGACCTGATCGACAAAACCAAAAACCCCTGTATCAATGCTCTCAAAGACGCCGGTCTGGAGGCCTCCAAAATTGATGAGGCGGTCCTCGTAGGCGGATCGACCCGTGTTCCCCTTGTGCAAAACCTGGTCAAGAACCTTTTCGGCAAAGACCCCCACCGGGGAGTCAATCCCGACGAGGTGGTCGCACTGGGCGCCGCCGTTCAGGCGGGGGTTTTGTCCGGCGATGTCAAGGACATCCTTTTACTGGACGTGACTCCTCTTTCACTGGGAATCGAAACTCTTGGAGGTGTGACCACCCGCCAGATCGACAGGAATACCACCATTCCCACGCGAAAAAGCGAGGTCTTCTCCACCGCGTCGGACAACCAGCCGAGCGTAGAAATCAATGTCCTGCAGGGTGAGCGGGAAATGGCCCAGGACAATCGGTCTCTAGGAAAATTCCATCTGGACGGTATTCCCCCGGCGCCCCGTGGAGTCCCGCAGGTCGAGGTCACCTTCGACATCGACGCCAACGGCATCATCAATGTTTCCGCCAAAGACAAGGGGACCGGAAAGGAACAGAAAATCACCATCACCGATTCCACCGGTCTGAGTGAAAGCGATATCGAGAACATGGTCAAAGACGCGGAAACCAATGCCGAAGCCGATAAAGAACGCCGCGAAAAAATCGACGTCAAAAACCAGCTCGATTCGGTCATCTACAGCACCGAAAAAACCATCCGGGAGAACAACGAAAAACTTTCGGAAGAAGACGTCAAATCTGCGGAAGAAGCCATCGAAGAAGCCAAAAAGTATCTGGATGGCGAGGTTAGCACTATGAAAGAGCAGTTGGAGAAAGTCAACCAGGTTGCCCACAAACTGGCCGAGGCCATTTACACCCAGACTCAGAAGCAGGAAGGCCAGGAAGGCGGGCAGGAACCACCTCCTTCAGATGAAGGCGACAAAGACAAGTCAGACGATGATGTCGTCGATGCCGAGTTTGAAGATATCAGCAAAAAGTAAATTATTTATTCAGAAATCATTTCTGACATTCATTGTATAAAAGGACGGCAGGATTTGCGGTGACCCGTAAATCCTGCTTCCAGTTCCACGGAATTTCTCACCCGTTCCATCCCCGGCAAACAAGAGATACGGTTTATGGTTCATAAAAAGAAAAAAAATGAAGAAACCCCAAAAATCATCGTCAACGACAGGCGTCACTGGATCAACGAAGAAGATAATGAAGAAATAGAATCGGTCGACGCGTCCACCCTGGATGAACGTCTGCCTTCCTACGTAGAACAACTCAAAAAAGAAGCGGAAGAGAAAGATAAACGGTTGCGGGAGTACATCGCCGCGTACAAGGAAAATTCCTCCCAGAACGACGAGGTGCGCCAGCGCCTGCAACGCGAAAACGAGACGCGGCTGGACCAGTTCAAAGCCAATCTCTTCGCACGGCTGGTGCCCATACTGGATAACCTGAAACGGGCCGCCGCATCGGCAAAGGAAACCAGCGATCTCGCCAGCCTGGAGCAGGGGATCGCCATGGTGATCAACCAGTTTACTCGCGAACTGGAGGACAACGGGGTGCAAACTATTCCGACCGACAACCGGAAGTTCGATCCCAAAACCGATGAAGCGTTCATGACCGTGGAAACTCAGGACTCCGAACAGGATGGAATGATCCTCGAAGAACTAGAACCCGGATATATCTTCAAGGAAAAACTGATCAAAGCCGCAAAAGTTAAAGTAGCCCGACTGAAAACCTGAAGAAAGCTCCCAATGACCAAACGCGATTACTATGAAATTCTGAATGTCTCAAGAAACGTCTCCGAATCCGAACTCAAAAAAGCCTACCGGCAGCTGGCCCTTAAATACCATCCCGACAAAAACCAGGGCGACAATGACGCAGAAGATAAATTCAAAGAAGCTTCCGAAGCCTACGAGGTCCTGAAGGATCCCGAAAAACGAAACATCTACGATCAGTTCGGGCATGAGGGATTGAAAGGCAGAGGATTCAGCGGATTCCAAGGGTTCGACGATATTTTCGCATCCTTCGGCGATATTTTCGGAGATTTCTTCGGCGGTGGCCACCAATCCACTGGCCACGACCTCAGACTGAACGTCTCCATTAATTTCACAGAAGCCGTATTCGGAACCGAAAAGAAAGTAGACGTTTCCAAGCACGCCGAATGCAAGCCCTGCAACGGATCGGGAGCCAAACCCGGAACCCGTCCGCAGGTTTGTTCCACCTGCCGGGGAAAGGGACAGGTCGTACGGTCACAGGGTTTTTTCAACATGAGCAGCCCTTGCCCGGCCTGCCATGGAGCCGGACAGATCATCACAGAGCCCTGCCGGGACTGCAGGGGTGAAGGCCGTGTCGTGGAAAAGAAAAAAATATCCGTCAACATCCCCGCAGGTGTCGATGAGGGGTCCCGTCTCCGCCTTCGGGGCGAAGGAGAATCCGGACCCGGAGGCTTACCGCCAGGGGACCTTTATGTTTTCATCCATGTCGCCGCCCACGAGCATTTTCAACGCGAAGGAGTCAATATCTAGTCCCGACTCAGCCTTTCCTTCTCACAGGCTGCCCTTGGTGCCAATATTGAGGTCCCGTTGCTGGATAGTAAAACCCAGGTGATCTCCATCCCGGCAGGAACCCAACCGGGTCAGAATTACCGGGTTCCCGGGGCGGGGATTCCCAAC
>JAYZAN010000029.1:0-4908 GCA_036339675.1 Nitrospinota bacterium | reverse complement strand
GAATTGCGGTTTTCCCAACCGGAATACCGACACCCAATGTATGTATTGCAAGACCAGCCTTATCGAAGACGGTGGATTGATATCCTGGCTGCGTCAAACCTATTATGTCCTTCGATGGAGATGGCAACTCAATCAACGGCGGGATCACCACCAGGCCAAAGGCTCCGCGAAGTCTTTTCTTAAAGCCCCGGGTTATTTTTTACTCGGAGCTCTTCTTAGCGGGGTTGGACTCTACTTATTCACCGATGCGGTGAACAATACCTCTTTTTCCAGCGGCCTGATCGCCATCCTTTTCCTGTCTTACGGAATTTTTACTATTAAGACCCTGATCTCCAAAAACCATCGCTGAAATTCCGGTCCGAATCTTTTCTTTTAATTCAATTCCGCGATAATTCTCAATGGCGCTCCGCTTCCCTTCCCGATTTTCATGGGTAAAGCGGTGATCCTGAAACCCTTGGAGGGCAGGGAGGCAAGGTGGTGTATGTTCTCGAATCCGGGTACATTGGCCTCCCCAAAAATCTGATGCGCGATAAAATCCCTGGATTGGCCGTAATCTAGGCTGGGTGTATCTAGGCCGACAGCTCTGACCTTTCTTTCCCTCACAAGAAAACGGGCCGCCTCGGCGCCGAAGCCGGGAAAATGCAGATGAGAAACATCTCCGGGGGTATCGCTTCCCAGATATCTTTTCTTGTCGGGCCAGTAATCCTCCCAACCGGTTCGAACCAGGATGATGGAGCCGGGAGGAATGGCGCCATGCTGATTTTCCCATTCGATGAAATCTTCTTTCCGGATGAGGTAGTCCGGGTTTCTTTTTGTCCGGGACCACACGTCCACCAGAATTCCTGGACCGATCAGCCGGTCAAGAGGTATTTCGTCGACATGCCATTTCCCCCTGGCGAAATGGGCCGGGGCGTCGATGTGGGTTCCCCCGTGTTCCGAGGCGCTGATTTTGTTCGACTCGTACCAGAACCCCCCCTCGGTCAAACCGTGGTGGACGGAATCGAGCTGAAAGCCTTTGCTGGTGGGCCAGTAGATGGTGGTTTCGTCGAACGAATGCGTCAGGTCCACCCAGCGCTTTTCCCCGGAAACTTTTGGAACATTTAACCCCAGCAGCACCTGTAAAAGAATAAAACCTGTTATAAGAACAGATCGGTTCATGAGCGTTTTCCGGATTGCAGGGGTTCGCCGCCCACTAGGGTAGGCCTGGTCACGCCTGGTGGGAATATGGCGAAGGCTCGTTGAGCCCCCAACACGGTTTGAGAGCAGTAAAAAGCCATTACATTTTGAGTCCAGCGTCACGCTGGCTTGCGGAGGTTCTCCACCTTGCCAAGGGATTTTTTAATTTTATTATTATGATAGGGCCTTGTTTTCTAAAATCGGTGTATCCTTAATATAGCATGATTCTTTTGATGAAAGCCAAACCATGACATTGACCCAAACCTCTCAACCGCGCTCTGTTACATTTTCCGTCAAAGGGATGAGTTGCGCCAGTTGCGCGGCCCGGATCGAAAAAAAAGTCGGGGAACTTGAGGGAGTCGAAAAGGCCAGTGTTAATTTCGGGGCGGAACAAGCTAAAATCAGTTTTGACCCCGAAGTCGTTTCGCCTCTCAATGTTTCCGAGGCGATCGAGAACCTGGGTTTTGAGGTCCCTAGGACCCGGAAAATATTCCCCGTTGAAGGGATGACCTGTGCTTCCTGTGTTGCCAGGGTAGAAAAAAAACTTCTCGAGTTTCTCGGCGTGAAAGACGTTCAGGTCAACCTGGGAACAGAGAGAACCACCATCGAATATATTTCCTCGCTTGCTGATTTCAGAGATTTTCAAAAAGGACTTAAAGACATTGGATATATCCTGCACCCGGAATCCGTTGAAAGTACGGAAACGGATGCCGAAGAAGAACGTCACCAGGAGGAAGTCCGAAGCCTGAATATCCTCTTTCTGTTCAGCGCCGTGGTCAGCGCTTTGATCATGTTGTCGAACATGCGGGCGGCGATTCCATTTTTACCCGCTTCCGGTTCGAGCGGATTTCAATACTGGTTGTTTTGTCTGGCGACTCCCGTTCAGTTCTGGGCGGGCTGGCGGTTTTACCGGGGGATGTGGACGGGGTTGATCCACGGATATTCCGATATGAATACCCTGATCGCGGTGGGAACCTCTGCCGCGTATTTTTTCAGTGTCTTCGCGACTTTTTTTCCTGGTTCACTCAGTTTTCTTGGAAAAGAGGTGATGGTTTATTACGACTCCTCCACAATGATCATCACCCTGGTTCTAATGGGAAGGCTTCTTGAGGCCCGCGCCAAGGGACGCACTACCGATGCGATCCGAAAACTGATCGGGCTTCAACCCAAAACCGCGCATATCCTCCGGGACGGGAATGAGATCGAAGTCCCTATCTCCGATGTGACCCAAGGCGATGAGATCCTCGTCCGGCCGGGAGAAAAAATTCCAGTCGATGGAACCATTCTGGAAGGCACAACGTCCATTGATGAATCCATGGTGACAGGGGAAAGCGTTCCCGTGGATAAAACCGTCAACGATTCGATCATCGGAGCCAGCATCAACAAGACTGGATTTTTCAGATACCGGGCCACGAGAGTGGGAAAAGACTCCGTGCTTTCCCACATTATAAAGTTGGTCCAGGAGGCCCAGGGTTCGAAGGCCCCTGTGCAAAGACTGGCCGACAGGGTCGCAGGCATCTTTGTGCCCCTGGTTATCGCCATCGCGTGTGCGGCCTTCGCATTCTGGTGGCTGCTAGGTCCCACCATAACCGAGATGCAGGTATCTTCTTTTCTGTTTGCTCTGACGATTTTTATATCGGTGATGATCATCGCCTGCCCCTGCGCATTGGGGCTGGCGACTCCCACGGCGATCATGGTCGGCACCGGCAAGGGCGCGGAACTAGGAATTTTAATCAAGGGCGGCGAAACCCTGGAACAGGTCCAGAAAATCGATACCGTCCTGTTTGATAAAACCGGAACCTTGACCTGGGGGCGCCCGGAAGTGACCGATGTGTACGTGGATCCTGAATCCCCGGTCTCGGCGGATGAACTTCTGGTTCTGGCCGGTTCGCTCGAAAAAGGATCGGAGCATTCCCTGGGAAAAGCCGTTGTCCAGGAAGCCGAACAACGCTATTTGACGATGAAGGAGGTTTCCGATTTTACGTCTCTTCCCGGATTCGGGGTCCGGGGCCGGGTGGACGGCAAAGAGCTTATTCTGGGAAATTTAAAACTGATGGATGAGAACCAGGTCGATGTTTCCCGGATCCGCGATAAGGCTGAGCAAATGGCGGGGCAAGGCAAAACGCCCATGATCGTTTGCGTGGACGGCAAAGGCTCGGGAATCGTCGCCGCCCGGGATACCGTGAAACCCCAGGCCCGGGAGGCTGTCCGAAAGTTGCGCCGTATGGGTTTGAATGTCGCGATGGTGACGGGAGACAACCGATTTACCGCCGAGTCCGTAGCCCGGGAACTTGAAATCGATTCCGTTTATTCAGAGGTTCTTCCCGAAGATAAGGTCGGAGGGGTGAAAAAATTAATAGAACAGGGGCGGTTCGTCGCCATGGTCGGCGACGGTATCAACGACGCTCCCGCTCTTGCAAAGGCGAATATCGGTATCGCCATCGGTTCGGGAACCGATATTGCCATGGAAACTTCCGACATCACGCTGATGACCCATGATATCAATGCGGTAGTGGACGCGATCGAACTGAGCAAAAAAACTCTGGAAAAAATCCGCCAGAACCTTTTCTGGGCGTTCTTTTATAATTGTCTTGGCATTCCCATTGCGGCAGGCGTGCTTTATCCTACCTTCGGGCTTCTTCTCAAACCGGTGTTCGCCGCCGCGGCCATGGCGTTCAGTTCCGTATCGGTGGTGAGCAATTCCCTGCTTTTAAAAAACTTCAGGCCCTCGCGTTAAGATGAAACATCTTTATGGCCGTGCATAAGTGAGGGACTTTTGGGATCCAGGGAAAAATATTACGAGAAACTGAAAGTAAAACCCGGCGCTTCGATGGATGAGGTCAACCGTGCTTGCCGGGGCCAGGTCAAGTTTTGGCATCCGGACCGGTTTCCCTATATGTCCACCAGGCTTCAGAACAAAGCGCACGAGATGCTCCAGGAGATCAACGCCGCCTATAAAAAAATACAGGAGTTTCATAAGCAGAAGGAAAAGAAAAGGAAGAATGAAACATCATCTTTCTGGAAAAGGTCTCCTCATAACCCAAATCCCGCGGATGCGAAACGCCCCACCGGAAGGAAACAGGAAAAACGGTCCGCTGAGCCTCCCCGTAAAACTTCCCCGCCGAAACCCCTTCCGGGGATGAACGTGTGCGAATTTCCCAATGGGGACCGTTATGAGGGAGAGGTCCGGGAGGACTGCATGCACGGGCAGGGCACTTATTTTTATGCCAAAGGAGATAGCTACACCGGGGAATTTATAAACGGACTGCCCGATGGAAACGGCTCCTTCGCTTTCGCAAGCGGGGATGTTTATGTCGGTCAATTTAAAAATGAAGTGATGAACGGCCAAGGGACCTATACCTATGCCAACGGTGACCGATATACAGGAGAATTTAAGGACGGTATGCCGCACGGACGGGGTACCTACATTCTTAAAAACGGGAGCCGGTATGACGGAACCTGGGAAAAGGGTGAATTTAAAGGATAATGACCCTCCCGCCTTCAAGACAAAAATCCAGACAACTTCTGTTTTCCTTGGTTGCATTGTTTCTGTTTTTCCCCCTGGTGGAGGCCGCTTTTAGAATTTCCGGCTACCAGCCCAGGATTCATTTCAGGTCTTATGAACTTCCTTACTGGTTGACCCAATTCGATCCCGTCGTTTTGGATCAGTACACGAAATATGTCCAGGGACAGGGGTTCGTCAACGAAGATGTTTACTATTATTCTCCGGAC
>JAYZAN010000028.1:0-17938 GCA_036339675.1 Nitrospinota bacterium | reverse complement strand
CCCATGGAGCAATGCCGTTCGCCAAGCTCGGCACTCGCTTCCATCTCGGCGATCTGCTTTTCAAATTCCTCATAGACTTTTTCTCCGCCTTCGGCGACGCCGCTGAGGCTGAGGCAGACGGTTATCTTGACAGTGCCTTTCCGCTGCTCGGTAGCCTGGGGTTGTGCTTCTGCAACTTCCATGAATCGCTCTCCTTTAAACCGGTGACTGTTGGAAAATATTCAAACCGGGGAAGGCCTCCCGGCAGTTTCCTAATAATCTCTTAAACTCTCATAAAACCACGGATAATTCCAGCAATTCTATTGATCTGGGCCCTGCAAGTCAATCCTTCAAATGGATCGATCGGAGGGGAGAACCACCCCGGATTGAATTCCTTGCCGGGAGAAAAGCTGGAGCTGCCTCGCAAAGGGCATTAAGATGGGGATTGACGCCTCCTAAAACCATTATGAAGTTGATTTTTTTTAATTTATGGAAGTTAGCCCAGGCGGGAATTCCGTTTCGCGGCTCCACGGACCATGACAGCAGGCGCATTTTCTGAAGCTAGCTCAAGGTATTCTTAAATTTCCTGCCCTTTTTAAGGTAAAACTTATGGAACGAGTTTACCGATTTTATTCTGGTACCGTCCCATGAAGTAATGTCCCATCTCGGTGAACCACACGTTTCCTTCCGGGTCGACCACCAGTTCACTCGGATGCGCTTTCGGAGTGGGGATCTTGAATTCCGACATTCCCTCCGAGGTTCCAGGTCTGGCTTTGGATATATCCAGAAGCCCGATGCTATCGGCCCGGTTCAGAACAAACCAGACCCGCCCGCGTTGGTCATCAACCACCAGGTCGTGCGGGCCTTTTCTACCTTCTAAAGGGTACTCGACCACTTTGGGTTCGCCGGAAGACATATCAAGCCGGGAAATCTTGTTGGCGAACAATTGCGTGAACCAAATGGTCCCGTCGCCCCCCAGGGCCATCCCGTGGGGAACCGATTTTTTGGGCGGGACGGTCGTCTCGCTCACGGTGCCCGAGGCGATATCGAACCGGCCTATCTTGTTGAAGAAATTCTGGGCCCAGAACTTTCCTCCCTGTGAATACCAGATACTGTTGTCCTTAAGCACCAGGTCGTGCGGATGCCCCTCGTTGACGGCGTATTCTTTTATGGACCCCGATTTCGGATTGAGCCGGGCGATCTTGTTGGTTTCGAATTCCAGGAACCAGATCGATCCGTCGTCTCCTTCCGCCAGGTGATGTGGTTCGCTTTTCGGGGTGGGTACGGGATATTCGCTAATCTTTCCCGTTGCCGGGTCGAGTCTTCCAATCCGACCCGCCATCTCAGAGAACCAGACCTGCCCGTCCTTGCTGACGATGAGGTAATTCGGTTTGCTGTTCGGGTTGGGCAGTTCGTATTCCTGGATTCCTTTGGAGGTTCCCGGTTCGGTCTCCGATGGAACCAGCTTGCCGATTTTGTTGCCGTTGATTTCAGTGAACCACAGGTTCCCCTGGGCGTCAAAAGCCAGGTCCGACGGACTGCTGTCGGGGCTGGGGGTGAGGTATTCCAGGATTTCCGCAGCGCCCACCGGGCCCGCACTCAATAAGGCCAGTAGAAAAAAGACTCCAATCTTCCGGTTTCTTTTCCCGTTCAAAAATGGTTTGGACATGGGATTGCCCTCCCGAAATTTGAAAAAGTTTGGGTTGATTGCCGTGTAGCTAGAATATACACTCTTTGCCAACCCCGGGCATATAAAAATGCCTGCTTTCGTTAAGAATATTGCGACCACCCATTTTTCTTTGAAGGAAAACCATGATCAAGACAACCGTCAAGGATCAAGATTTCCTGAAACATAAGACCGATTCCCTGATCGTCCACTGCCTGGAAGAGAAAAAACCGAAAGGGATCCTGAAAGACCTCGACCGGATCCTGAATAGAAGCATCACTTCAGCAATGAAAAACAAAAGGTTCGAAGGCAAGCTGAACCAGTCCCTGCTTCTGAACTCGCGCGCTGCCCTGGAGGCCGAGAACGTTCTCCTGGTCGGTCTCGGCAAGGCCGCCGATCTGACCGGGGACAGAATCTGCCAGGCTTCTGGAACCGCGGCCAAGCGCGCGGAAAACACGAAGTGCAAAAAAGTTTCCATTTATATGCAGGACGGGGCGCTGGAGAAAGCCATGCGGTCGGTTAAGGCAAAATCCTGTGAAGACCCAGCCTGCCTTGTGGCACAGGGGTGCTACCTGGCCCTGTATCATTTCGATCATTATAAAACCAACGATGGAGACGACCCGCCCAGCCGGGTTGAGGAAATCGTATTGCTGGCGCCGGATAAAAAACGGTCCGCTTCGATGGTGGATGCCGTGGACTACGCGAGGAAGATATCCGCCGCGGTGTGCCTGGCCCGTGACCTGGGCTCGCATCCGAGCAACACGGTCACACCGACCTATCTCGCCAACGAGGCGAAGAAAACCGCCCGTAAAAACGGGATGACCTGCAAGATTCTCCAGAAAAAGGATATGGAAAAACTGGGGATGGGATCGTTTCTGGGTGTGGCGAAAGGAGCGCATGAACCCCCGGCTTTCATCGTGCTGGAATATACGGCCGGTCCCAAGAGCCTGGCGCCGATCGTGATCGTCGGCAAAGGAATCACCTTCGACACCGGGGGCATCTCCCTGAAACCCGCCGGGGGAATGGACGAGATGAAAATGGACATGTCCGGCGGCGCCGTTACCCTGGCCACGCTGCAGGCGGCCGCCAGCCTGAAGTTGCCCGTAAACTTGGTCGGGCTCATTCCCGCCACTGAGAACATGCCGGGCGGGTCAGCCATCAAACCAGGCGATATCCTTACAAGCATGTCCGGAAAAACCATCGAGGTGCTCAACACCGATGCCGAAGGACGCCTGGTCCTCGCCGATGCCCTGAGTTATGCCCAACGCTATAAACCGGAAGCGGTGATCGATCTTGCGACCCTGACCGGGGCCGTGGTCGTTGCCCTGGGAAGCCATGCCAGCGCGGTGATAGGAAACGACGCGGACCTGACCGAAAAACTGATAAAAAGCGGGACCGCATCGGGAGAAAGACTGTGGGAACTGCCTCTATGGGAGGAATATGAAAAATCGGTCAAGAGCAACATCGCCGATCTTAAGAACATCGCCTCCGCCGGAGTCGGGGCGGGGACGATCACCGGGGCCGCGTTCTTAAAACCCTTCGCCGGGGACCAGCCCTGGTGCCATATTGATATCGCCGGGACGTCCTGGTATTCCGACAACCGGCCCCTGACCCCGAAGGGCTCTTCCGGATTCGGCGTACGCCTCCTGATAAATTTCCTGGAAGAGGAAATTAAATCCCGGAAGAAAAAGAAACGCTAACCAGCGTGACGCCCACTAGCCGTGGAGGCAGATGGCTAATGCTTCTTGATGCATAAGATGATCGTTGAGCGCGATTTTCAATTTTTCCTGTTGGATCCAGCGTCACGCTGGCGGGTGTGGACCGGCTGCTCGCCGCAGGGGCAAATAGCTAAAACTCTGACTTATACTCAATAATTACTGAGCCCAAATAAACGTATCGACCTATTCCCCCCCGGGCGTAGTCCGGTGCCCCTAAGGCTAATAGTGACTAATACCATCATCATTTTTATTCATTTAATATCTGCGGCCATTGCCGTCGGCAGCCTGGTGTTCGCGGTTCTTCTGTATCTTCCTAGGGTGGAGAATCCCAAAACATCGGAAAACCTCGACGAGAACTCCGTTTCTTACAAGGCGCTGGACATCCTCGCCCCAACCGTGTTTTCCAGTGTGCTGATGCTGATCGGGACGGGAATTTATTTCCTGCTGGAGAACTACAGCGCCCAGGTGGGGCTCAAGCCTGGCTACTACAACCTGTTCGGGGTGAAAATGATTTTTGTGATCGCGGCGTTTTTTCTGAGTGGGTACCAGACCTTTACCTTGAGAGGCCGCATCGCTAACCTGGACCTGAGTCCCGAGAAACGGGAACTGGTTCCCACCACGCTCGGTACGATGAAGAAGACCAGCCATATTAACCTGGCCCTGATCATGGCCGCCGTGTTTCTCGGCATCTGGCTCGCCCGCTACTAGCCAGCCCGCCACGCGGGCGGGGAATTTGCTAACACTTCTAAATCAAACGATGATCGTTGAA
Organism: Nitrospinota bacterium; assembly: GCA_036339675.1. Taxonomy (GTDB): domain Bacteria; phylum Nitrospinota; class Nitrospinia; order Nitrospinales; family VA-1; genus JAYZAN01. The sequence continues at coordinate 13,806 of JAYZAN010000028.1, read as the reverse complement.
CGCGATTTGCAATTTTTCTGTTGGGTCCAGCGTCACGCTGGGAGGATTTTAAAAAAGGAATTGTATATAAGCTGGTATTTAAGTACTATTTTCAAAGAGGAACGAATTTATGACCGAGAACACCACGCCTGAAAATATTGCCGCCCCCGACGGCGTCCCGTCTCCCAAAGCGGAAACCCCGCAGGCCCAGATTCCTTTTCATGAATTCGAGAAGGAGATCGACCTGAACGAGTTGTACCCGGATTCGGAAACGGACCTAAATGCATTGTTCACAAACCCTGAAATGCGCCAGCTTCTCAAAAGCGTCAGCAAGAATAAAAAGGACTTACACCGCCTCAAGGAACGCTTCACTGAGGAAAATAAACTTAAAGAAGAAGACTGGGACGAGTCGTTCGAAGAGGTGAGTGAAGACGCCACGCAGGAAACCGCTGATTGAAATCCCTTCCAAAACCAGTTCAAAGTTTTTAACCTTGACCATTGAACCCGTTTCTCCAAGGCGTCGCCGAAGCGGGCCTGGAACATTGAACGTTTTTTATTATGTGTTTGTGCCGGTGGGTGGGAAAGTCGGGCTTTTTTTCTGAATGGCCTTTATGAGTTTTTCCATGTGTTCATAACCCATGGCGAACTTTATTTCTGCAAAGATGTCACGTGCCCGGGTCACATGGGTAACGGCTTCATCGATCCGGTCGTTTTTCCAGTAGGCACGGCCGGCCAGTTCGTAAACTTCCCCCTGCACCATGCTCGGTTCTTCCTTTTCGATGACCGCCACCGCTTCCTGGTACCATTTAAGGGCGGGTTGAAACTGCCCCCGTTCCATGTAGAGGTCCCCGGTCTTCTTCAGGGCGTGCGCTTCTCCTTCAAGATTTTCGATCTGTCTGTGTTGTCCCCTAGCCTGCCGATAGGATTTTTCCGCTTCTTCAATATCCCGCATGAACTTGTACATATCACCCAGGGACTCGTAAGTTTTACCGACACGTTTGAACTTTTTCTTTTCTTTTAGAAGGGAGATGGCCTGTTGATAATTTTTCGCGGCTTTTTCAAAGTCCCTGAAGAAAAAGTTTTCCGACGCCATCTGGATCAGCCGTCCCACTTCGTCCTTGGCGTCGATGGGCGGGACGATTTCGTCTGAACTGTTTTCGATCATGGATTTGTTGAACCAGACGGAGCCTCCCAGCAGTAATATCAGGCAGGCGAAAAGGACGATTTTGATTTTTGAAGGGAACTTGTCAGGCATTAAGAGCGATACGGGTGGATATTGGTTCGATTATACACCCTATGGGGAGGTAATATTTTGTGGGATCCTAAAATTTGCGGACCTTCAGTCCACGCTGGACGAATCGGAAATCCAGCACCTCACCACCTTTACTTTTCAATATCTTTACGACTTGATCCTTTTTCCCCTGCTTGACGAAAAAGGCGACGCAACCGCCGCCGCCGGCCCCGCAGACCTTGGCTGCAAGGGCTCCCTGTTTCATGGCCGCTGAGATCAGCCGGTCCATTTTCGGGGTGCTGATCCCAGGGGCGAGGGCTTTTCTCACCTTCCATTCCTCCGCGAATAGGGGGGCGATACCGTTGATCCTTCCCTTCGACAGAAGATTTTGCATTGCCGAGGCCGTTCTTTTTATTTTTTCCAGCCTGGATATGGTGTCCCGGTCTTTTTCCAATACTTTTTTCATGATTTTCCAGTTGTTGATGCCCGAGCTCCTTGGTTTTCCCGTGTAGCACAAGACGAACCGTCTGGTAAGTTCTGCCAGATCGATGGGCAGTTTTTCGAAACGGACCCCCTCCAGTCCGGGCTGCACAGAGAGCGTTCCCCCGTACAAGGCGGGGAAGTAGTCCTGCCATCCTGCCGGAACGGTGATCACCTGGGTCTCGATGTTTTTGGCGACTTCAAGGATATGGTCCTTCCGGTACTTTTTCTCTGTCCACGCATTGAGGGCGCCGTGCAGGGCGATGTTGAGCGCCGACGATCCGCCGATTCCGGAACCTGCGGGCGCCCGGCAACGGGTCCTGATCTCAAGACCTCTCTCCGGCCTGTAGTACCTGAGCGTGCGGAAAATCAGTTCCAGGGGATGCCGCTCCGGAAGGGTGTCGATGGAGGAAAAGCCGGCACGAAGCCCCAAGTCTTCCGATTCCACGAGGATCGATCTGTCTTTTCGGGGGAACAATTCGACCGTGGCGTACAGGTCGATGGCGGCATTGAGGGTCGGGGGGGAGCCGAAATGCAGGTACAGGGGCCAGATGTCCAGCGTGCCACCGGCCAAGTCGATGCGCGTCGGGGCGGAACTTTTTATCATGGAAAAATGGGTTAGGGGGTGAGCTGGAGGAAGGATCAGAGATTTTCTGATGCACCGTTCCCATCGTCTAGTTCCAACTCGTCGATTTTGGCGGACAGTTTCTTTACCAGCTCGTTATAGGAATCTTTCTGGATGATCCTTGAAAACTGAGAGCGGTAGTTACGGATCATGCTGACTCCCTCGATCACAAAATCATAAACCTTCCAATCGCCGTTATCCTTGATCAATCTGTAATCGACGGCGATGTTCCCATCCTTTCGGACTATCTCGGTTTCGACCTGGGCATAGTTTCCTTTGATGATTTCATTCAGGTAATTGATTTTTTCATCTCTGTAGGACTCGATTTTGCGCGCGTAAGAATTTTCCAGGAGCTTCTTAAACAGTTGGATGAACTCCTCCCGTTCCTGAGGGGTGCGGTCGTTCCAGCTTTTAGCCAGGGATCGCATCACCATTTGCCGGTAGTTGAAACGCTTGGCGATGGTTCTGCGGATTTTCCCTCTCCGTGCCCGCTTGTCGTTTTTTAAGGACTCGTCTGTGACAATTCCAATGATCTCGTCGATGGTGTTTTTCAGATCATCCGTGATTTGAGAAGCGGAAACCGTGAAGGGTGTGAACATTAATATCAGCACGATTAAAATCGCCGGAATTCCCGACCTGAGTTGCCTAGTGACCATAAATGGAGGCTCCTTCATTAAAAATAGTGTTTGGGCCGGCACAATTTAACAGATATGTGGTGGCTTATCAAGATTTCCCTTTTGACGGCAAACCGCAAAAGGACGGTAAGACAAGAAATACCTTTGTATTTATTGTCTTACCGTCCTTGCCGCATATAATTCAGTTAAAATTTTAACAAATTTTATTAAATTTATTGACAAAATCTTGCCGATTTAATATAGTTGATGAATCCAAGGCAAAAATTATACTTTAAAATTCAATAATTTATGGAACATTCTTGCGGCCGGTTTCCATCTTTAAAATGTGCTTTCCTCATTCTTGCAGCAGCGCTTTTTCTCGGCGCCTGCGGGTCTGCCCAGGTGGAAGTGCACCAAGGACTGAATATCGATACCGATTTCCCCAGGACTGTAGCCGTCCTCCCCTTTACGGTGAATGAAGAGATCCCCAAAGAGAAGTTCCCGCATAAGATTCTCAGGGAAGCTTTTTACTATCAGTTCAGTTATCTGGGGTTCACGGATATGGCCCTGGAGAAAGTCGATCTGAAATTGGCCGATGCGGGGATCAAAGGGGATGAGATCAATAAAATTGATACCGCTCAGCTGAAAAAAATTCTGGGAGTCGATGCGGTGATTTTTGGTCATGTTCAGGATGCGACAAACTTTACGGGAGGCATTCACGCGCAGACCACCATCGATGCAAAACTGGAAATGATCGACTTGCGGTCCGAGGAGCAGTTATGGCGTACCGAACATTCGGAAAGGAACTACGCTGGAATTGCCACCCCCAACCTCGTGGACCTCATCAAAGACCAGGTGGAAAACTCTCACATTGAAGAGGCCTATTACAATGTTGCCGAGGTTTTCTCTCAGAAGGTCCTGAAAGAGATTCCCGACCCCACGGAATTAAGAAAACAGGGGGTACGCCTTCCCGTCATCGAAAGTATCGACTGCAATATCAGACCGGACCAGAAACTGGGCACAAGCGACCGGATTTATGTGAGCCTGAAAGGCCATCCCGGCTTGAAGGCTTCCTTCGACATCGGGAACTGGAAATCGGGAATAGCCATGAAGGAGGTTTCTCCGGGATTGTATACGGGCAGTTACAGGATCCTGGCGGAGGATCAAATAGACCATGCTTTGATCATCGGAACGCTTAGGAACAATGAAGGACTCAGCAGCAAGAAATTTTTCAAGGACGCAATGGCGATCGTGACCGAGGCCAGGGCGGGAGAGCGTTAACCATGAATGATTTCAAGATAACATTTGATCCCAATACGTCAGTTTTCAGGGGGGCCTTCCTTAGCAGGGCAAAGTGGATATTATTTTTGAGTTTTTCGATTTTGTTTTCCGCCTGCACGACCAACCTGCAGTCGAAAGTATCGGGGAACCTCAACAACCTGTCCAGGGATCAGACGGTGGCCATCCTCCCGATCGAGACGACCGTGGAAGGGCAGAAAGAAGCGGCGGAGATGTTCCGCCAGAACTTGTTTGCAAACCTGAAACAGTCGAAATTCAACGTGCTGGAACGTTATGTGGTCGACGGCCTCCTGCAGCAGAATGGCCTGACCGATCCTTCGAAGTACCTGACGCTCAATCCCATGACTTTCGCAGAGATTCTGGGTGCGGATGCTGTGTTGATCAGCCGCATGAACAAGGTGGAGAGGTCCTACATGGTGGTCCATTCTTCCATCGAGCTCAGCATTTCGGCGCAGATAGTGGACACCCGCACGGGAGAGATTCTCTGGCGAGCGGAACAGACCGAATCGGATTTCCAGGGCATCGGCAAGATACCGACGGGTATTGCGGCGGCGATTCTGGGACCGATCCATTTCGTCACCAACAAACTCAACTTGAACAAGCTCACTTCCAAAATGGCTAGTAAGCTGACAGCGTTGGTCAAAAAGCCCGAGGAAGCGGATAAGGAAAAGAAGTTCGAGGAAAAGGTGATCGCCGCCAACGCCAGCCGCGATTTGAAAAAACTGGTAGAGATTAATAAGCTAAGGTCCAGGTGGGCGGAGGCTTACAAGGCGGACGGGTTTATCGAAAATGTCGGGGATGAATTGGAACAGGCTATCGAAGAAAACCCACAAACAGCTTCATTGACCGAAGAAGAGGTTGTTTTAAATGCAAACACGGCCCCAGAGCCTGTGGCGCCAGCGATCTCCAAGGTTCAAACGGTCGACCTGTCCCCGTTCAATGACAAAATTCAGCCGCTCAAAATCAATTATCGTCCCTCCCCCCCGGCGGAGAAGGCGGCGACAGCTGAAAAATCCATTGCGGCCCCGGTCAAAAATCCCAAGGCCCTTTATACGGTTCAGGTGGGCGCTTACCAGACAAAGGCCCTGGCGGAAAAAATGATCCGTGACCTTTCCAAGAAAGGGTACGATACGTTCCTATCCGTTCTCGTGAGGGATGAGAAAGAAATCTACCGGGTGCAGGTCGAAAGATTCCCGGACAGGGACACAGCAATGGAACTCGCCGAAAAAATCGAAAGCAGAGAAAAACTTTCCAACTTCATCACCACCGTCAACCCGGATTGAGGGTGGAACATTCTCATCCTTATCACAATCTTCAAATCTTACAACTTGAACTCCATGAGGTCTGCGGCGAGGACGAGTTCTCCGGAAAATTCTTCGGCGCACTGGGCCCGGACTTCTTCCAGTTCGCAAGAGGGATAAAAATGGGTGAGACACAACTTATTGCAACCGGCCTCCCTGGCAAGTTGTCCCGCCAGTTTCGGCACGAGGTGCCCAGCCACTTTCAACTCCTCCGGAAACGCGCATTCGAGGACCATGAGATCCGCTTCCTTCCCGAGCCGGATCATCCCATCGCAGTAATCGGTATCGCCTGAGACTGCAAAGGTTTTGCCGTCCGACCCGGTCACCCGGTAGCCGCGGCTCATTGCGATGTGTTTCACTTTTTCCGTGGTGACTGAGAGGTTCCCGTAAGTCCGGGTTGCTTCATCCTGCTCGGTGATTTTTATATTATAGGTCGTGGGGATCAGCCAGCGGTTGTAAGCGCCCATCAGCCCCTCGAAATATTCCCGGAAACCGGGGCCCGCGACGATCTCCAGTTCTTTTTCCCTCGGGTCGAGGTGATAGCGCGAGCCGAACAGGAAAGGGACGAGATCGCACATGTGGTCGGGGTGGTTGTGGGTGAAATACACCCGGTCGATATCGTGATAGGTCAATCCCAGTTTCAGTAAACGGTGCAGGGTGCCGTATCCGAAATCGAACAGGGAGTGGTTCCCGTCTTCCTGCAGAAGCAGGGATGATGAATTGCGCTGGAGTGAGGGGACTGCGGTTCCGGAACCGAGGATGGTCAGTTTCATCGATCTTTTTCTCTATTGGATGAATATTTCTGTTTTTTCGGTTTTGAGGTCGATCTTCAGGATCCGGTAATTATTGGTGTCCGAGACATACAGGCAGTTGTCCAGTTCGAGAACACCTGCGGGCCCCGCAAGACTTGTACACGATGTGTCGTCGCAATGGAGGTCCACCGAGGCCCGGACGGTGCTGACCTTCTGCGATTTTAAATCGAGAACGCGGATTTTGTTGTTGTACGAGTCGGCGATATAAACCTTCCCCTTTAAATAACACGCTCCCAGTGGATGCTGCAGGGTGGCATCTTTGCCTTTTTTCGTCCTTGTCACCAAAATCGAAAAGCCCGATGCCGCGGATTCTCGGCATCGGCTACCCCGATGATTCCGATTTTAAAGATCCTGACCTCCCGCTTAAGATCTACATCGAACATGGTGGATGAATTGCAATTGCGGGCTGATAAGGGGGGTGCTGCCGCAGGCTCCTGCTAGTAACTTGATTTATGTGGTTTTATTAAGATGCAGGAATTATAAACTGCTTTAACCAATTTCACAAATACCAAATAGATGGGGGGCCTGCCAAACTTTTTATGGTTCCGGCTTTGATTCACATTTGCCGTTTTATTCGGTATAATCATGTGGATCCATTCGTTCGTTAGATCAATCCGATGAGTGTAAAAATGGTAAAAATGCGCAGGCTTTTCCGGAACGCAACCGGTTTCCAGACGGGCATAGCCGTGTTCTTTTTTAGTATTATCCTGGGCGGGCGACCACTCCATGCCGGACCGATCGTCGATAATAAAAAAGGAGCCGTGTCGGATAAAGGTACAGGATTGATGTGGCAAACGGGAGATTCTTTTCTCGAATTGGGTAAAGGGGTCAACTGGTATGAAGCGCTGGAATATGTCGAAGGCAAGAATGCCGCCAATTTCGCTGGTCACAACGATTGGCGCATTCCGACCTTGGACGAACTCAACGCATTATGGGATTCTGCCCTGCCGACGCGCAATAAGGATGATGAAGCCATAGGACTTCCCAAGGGATTCGAGGCAGGGGGAAGTTATTATTTATGGACTTCCAACGAGAGAGGGCTGGACAATGCCTGGTACTTCGGCCTGGGCCAGAAGGAAAACTATTTCAACCTGAAAGACCTGTCCGATCTGGATCAGGGGGTTAAAATGGTCCGGACCCAGTGATTGGAAAAACCCGCGAAGGCGTTCGATAGATAATGTGCAGCGACCCGGAATTTTCTGGAGCGTTGATCTAAATCCGGTTACCGACGCTTTGAATTCAGCCCGCTGATAATGTTGTCGCAAGATACTAAAATTTTATTTTACCGTTTGGGTCAGTAAAATTCCCCCCACTTCCCGAGGTAATACTATGAACCGCCGTCAAAGCTTTCCGGCAACCCACCGTCGTCTGGCCCAGGTATTGGTTTGGGTTGTGATCCTGGCCTGTTGGATACTGTTCCCTCCTTCTTTTGTATTTTCGGATGATCAGAAACACCATGATATGGGAAGTATGGACCATAAGGGTATGGATCATCAGATGGAAGGAATGTCCCATGATAAGGGTGCGCCCGCCGATCCGGGATCGGAATACAGGAAAGAACCGGCACCAGAAGAACATCATCACGATACAGACGATGAGAAGGGTGGAGACCTGTTCAGAACGCGGGGAGCCCATGATTTAACTACTCAAGCCAAACCCAAAATGGAAGAGGGGCAAGCTCTTCTGGCGAGGGGCCGGAATATCTATCTGCATATGTGCGTATTCTGTCACGGCAAGGATGGAAACGGCGGTGGCGCCGCGGTCGATTATCTTTTTCCCTGGCCCAGGGATTTTCGCAAAGGAATTTTTAAATTTCGCAGCACCCCCCTGGGGTCGTTACCCACCGATGAGGACCTTTACCGGACGATCATCAGGGGAGTGGCGGGAACGTCAATGCCGGCCTGGAAAGATGCCTTGTCTCCCCAGGACACCTGGGCACTCGTCAACCTGATCAAAAGTTTTTCACCAAGGTTTTCAAAGGAGCCCAAGGGGGAACCCGTCAAAATTACCAAGCCTCCCGCACCCACGCCAGAATCCATCGCGCGCGGAAAGAAACTGTTCAAAGAGTTGAAATGTATCCAGTGTCATGGTGAGTCGGGGAAAGGGGACGGCAAGCTGGCCGACTCGCTGATGGACGCCTGGAAGCACGCGGTGTTTGTCCACGATATCACCGTGCCCAGTTTTTTTAAATCGGGACATATGCCCAAGGATATTTTCCGGACCCTCAGCACCGGGCTAGACGGGACTCCGATGAATTCCTATTCCCATCTTCCTGAAAGGGACCGATGGTCGCTGGTGCACTTTATTCGATCCCGGTTCGTTAAGGAATATCAGAAAGCCGAGTACGAAACCGATATTTATTCGCACCGGATAGACTTTGAACTGAATACGGAAATTGATAGTCCGATCTGGAAAGGAATCAAATCGACAAGCCTCTGGCTGCGTCCTCTTTCCGCCCGCCGGCAAGCGGTGGAGATCATCAACTTCGCTTCCGTCAACAATGGTGAACAGTTGGCTGTCCGGCTGCAATGGGCGGACCCGACCCACAACGCGTTTTCTGAAAAAACGCAGGACGTGTTCCGCGATGGTGTGGCGGTGCAGTTCGCGCTGGGGGCTGTCACCCTGCACACCCATGGACACAACGAACCATTCTTTGGTATGGGCAACCGCAACAAGCCGGTCAACATCTGGCATTGGAAGGCCGGGCTGGAAGAAACCCTCTCAGCCGAAGAAGATATGGAATATTCCACGGGCGGGGTGGATATGGACGCTTTGATTTTCGGCGGCCTTATGTCCAATCCGGTGGTACGGCTGAACACCACTTCGTTAAACGCGGTGGAGGAATTGAACGCGGAAGGATTCGGGACGGTCACCCCACAACCCGCGGAAAACCAGAACGTGGAAGGTTTCGGCGAGTGGGAAGACGGGGTGTGGACCGTGGTTTTCCTGAGGGATATGTTCAAAACCGGAAAATGGGATGTCGACCTGACTCGTAAAGACTCGGCCCTAGTCGCCTTCGCGGTTTGGGACGGATTGAAAGAAGACCGCAACGGCCGCAAAGTCATCAGTGTCTGGCAACGGCTGAATATCCTCCAAAAATAGCCGGTAGTCAGATGGTCCCCACGAACCGCCGGATGCTGCACCGTGCAGGTTTGTATACTGCGGCGGTTGTCCTTATCCTCATTTTTTTTCCAGGCCGAGTTTCAACCGCTGAAACCGATGTGCCGTCTTATTCGATGGATGTGGGTGAACTGCACCGGCTGATTTCCATTCATCTTCCCCAGAAAGGCCGTTCCAGCATTCATCCCCAGGATTTCGTGGAGAGACGGTTCCCCGTCGATGACGGGGGGGAAACGGCCACTTTTACCATTCCCGGATTCAAGGCTTACGGCTGTGGCGAGTGTCATGACGGGGGCGAGATCCTTCTGAAAGCCGCCAAACGGATGCGAACAGTGATCTCCCGGCTGAAAGAAACGATGCCCGGGATCGGGAAGATTCCTTTAAAGCAGTATATCATTCAGTCCGGCGCCGACGAACTGCTCGCCCCCTGGCAGTTCGCACACGCCACCTTCGATACCATTCGCATATTTCCACGGACGATCCTCATCGACGAAAACGTTTACTCCGACGCCACGCACCTGCATGAGACCTTGCACTTGGCGCAAACCTTCGTGGGCATCGCCAATGAACTGGAAGCCTACTTGCTCAACGCCCGCTTTGACCCCCGGTTCATGATGCTGGTGTACCCGTTTTTCACCGATGTCCTGAAGATGTTTTACGTTCCGAATTTTCAACAGGTGCTAGACAGGTTTTTTGAGCGCCCTATCCTGGAGCATCTTCACGTTCCGAGGGAGGTGCAATGGTACATGGACCCGTTCGACGAGGATACGATAGAACGCCTGCGGCAGGCCGCCGGAAATATGCAGCCACTGATAGAAGAGGTGGCCCGGCTCAACCGGGAACAACCGCTGGAGTCGGCGTACCTGAGCGAGCAGACGGGAATCAAGTCCTTCCTGCTCGAGGTGGCGGCGGTCAAGCACCTCGATCCGCCCGCGATCGAGGTGGACGAAGTACTGCGTGAACGCGCCTTTGCAAAATTAGAGGAGCAGATGTTAAAAATCGACAACACGCGGCTTGGGTACAAGATCGACCGGAAAAAAGAAGCGTTGCTCACCATTCAACATGCATTGAAACTCAAAAACCCGCTGGAAAGACTGAAACTGTACTTCCATTATCTGAAAAGAAGATTCATCGATGCAGAGGGAAATATTGTTCTTAAGATCCCCGACAGCGAGGATTTTCATGCTTTCATCGGAGCGAAGAGAAAACAGGTGGATAAGATGGTAAGGTCGGAATGGATCACCCCGATAGAAAAACAGGCGGGTAAAAAACTGGTGGAAGCGATTGGAAAGATGCGCCCCGAATAATGACTGGAGAAAAAATTAAAAAACCTTCCTCCTTTCAAGGGAAGAGGGTTTTTGAAATAAAAATCGGGTCTATTAGCGGTCATCGGCCCCCTCGAGATTAAGGTATTTTCCTCATCTGTGTGGCGGCCTTATAACCGACTTACCGGGGTGACCGGGGCGGGTCCTTTGACATGGTCCTGCAGGGTCTCCTGCTGGACTTTGCCCTGCAGTTTGATGAGGGCGTCAATGACCATTTCCGGCCGCGGAGGGCATCCAGGAATGTAGACATCCACCGGGATAATGGTGTCGATCCCCATGACCGTCGCGTAGTTGTCGTAGAATCCTCCAGATACCGTGCAGACGCCGTAGGCAACCACCCATTTTGGTTCCGTCATCTGGTTGTACACCTTGACGAGGATGGGGGCCTGCTTGTGGCTGATGGTGCCGACCACCATCAACAGGTCTGCCTGGCGGGGAGAAAACCGGGGAAACGCGGCGCCCAACCGATCGAGGTCGTAGCGGGGTCCCGCGACGGACATGAACTCCATACCGCAACAAGCAGTTATGAACGGATAGATGAAAAACGAATATTTTCGCGCCCAGTTAACGGCCTGGGTCATTTGAGTGACTATGACGTTGTTTCCTAGACTGAGCTCAACATCAGACTGATATGAACTGGCCATTTATAAACTCCTTATCCTGGTGGTTTACGGGACTTTCGGCCTTTGTATAAAACCATCATAGAAGATTTTTTTTTAAAAACCAAGAAATAACCGCCAGCCCACCGGGCCACGCCAAGAGAGAACGAGAAACCACAGATAGACACAAATGAACACCGATGTCCAAAAACTTCCTCTCCCTTGACGGGGGAGGTTAGGTGAGGGTGATTCCTTTAAATATTTATAAAAAAAAGACCCACAACCCTTGCCCGCGTGGCGGGCCACACCCAGTAGGAAACAGGCAAAACTTTATCCCGCGCTCAGCAATCATAGTTGACACAGCAAGCATTAGCCAATTGTCCTCTCCCTGAAACTGAGTGCCGAGGGCCGGAATCGAACCGGCACGAGGTTTCCCCCCCAGGATTTTAAGTCCTGTGCGTCTACCAATTCCGCCACCCCGGCATGCTTGTCTTTAACATCGCTATAAGGCTAAAATGATGGCATCTTAAAAAAGACGGGACAAGGTTAGCAGGATTTTTATCCCATGACAATGTCCCATACATGACCCTGGAACCGGACACTTCTCCCTCAATGGATAAATCGAAACGCATCCTGGCAAAACTTCTCGGACCCGAAGCAGACACCGGCCGGTTCGAGGCCACCGGCGAACCCCTCGACCTGGTCGTCGAACTGTTGCGCGATGTGGCCAAATGCCGAAGCACGCGAAAATGGGTCATCGATTCGTTCGGAATCGATCCGGGAGTCTCTCCCGCCACCTTCTATGAACTGCTCGATATCCCTCGAATCAATTTCGTGGAAACCTCAAACCGCGACCTGGAAATACAGGTGGTCTCCCTCAAAGAAACCAGAAAACCGGAAGACCCGGTTTCCATCGGCAACCTCAATTCCGTTCTGAAGGAACTGTATCGGACCCTCAATGAGGTCAACGAGAAAAAGGTTCATCCTGTTCTTTTCCTGATCCGAGACATGAGCGAGGAAAAAATCGACCGGGTGTCGGAACTGATCGCCTCTATAAAAACCATGAAGGGAAAGCTGACAGGATTCCTCCTGACTTCCCGAAGGGTCAGAGTTCTGGAGGACGAATTCAAAAATCTGTTCCCTTCCGAAGAAGCCAGGCCCATTCAACCCCTGCGCCGTTCCCTAGACCGGGTGGAGCAGGAACTGGTTTTTTACCGCACCTTGAGGGAGTTCAACAGGCAATGGAAGGCATTGGGTCTGGACCTGTTCAGGGTGCTCAAAAACGAGGAACTTCCCAACCTGATAGACAACCTCGCGGAGTTGGGAAAACTGTTGTGGAATATTGTCTATAACCGGTCGAAAGTGGAGCGGTCGCTGGAGTTGGCGGGAATTTCATTCGCCGATTCGACTAGCCTGTTCGACGAAAACCGAGTCCCCGTCCACAATTTCTGAAATCCCCGTCGAAACCGGAAAAAATTCAGGCCTTGACCTGGAACCCCTCCACCTTGTCCAACAGAAGGTGTTTGAGACCCATCAATTTCTGCGCTTCCCTAAGAGTTTCCTTGCCTTCGTCTTTAAGCTTGTTGAGCCGGATATCGAGGCGGACCAGGTTGGTGTAAAGCGGAAGAAATTTTGCCATATAAAGGGCCCCCTCGTCCGTAATATTGTTGTCCGAAATGATAAGGTTCTGCAGGCTCAGCAGGTTGTCCGAAACTGCGAGAAATTTCACCCCCTCGTTGCCGATATTATTATAGAAAAGATTGAGAGAGGTTAGGTTGGTCAACACCTTAGACCGGGCCAGATACTTCGCCCCCTTGGGTCCGATCAGGTTATGCCCGAGCGACAGGGAGGTCAACTCATTGAGAAATTCGAAGGAAGACAGATCCTTGGCGCCGTATTCCTTGATGAAGACGGCTGTCAGGTCAAGGGTTTTTCCATCCTTACTCAGGTGTGCCCTGACAATCTTTTCGGTTGCATCCGCCGGTGTATCTTGGCCCTTGGATTGCTTGTTGCGTGAGTAATCCATAATCCGTTTACCCCATGGTTATTGAATAAAAAGACGCCCCGTCGCCCAGGGTCTCCCAAGATTGTAAATTGAGTGCCTGATTATACCACTCTGCTCGCCGCAGGGGCAAATGGCTAAATTCTGTTGAGCCAGCCCGCCACGCGGGCAGGGAGATTGGCGAAGCGGCCATCCCCGGCTCTAACCGTTGAGCGCCATCAACGTCATCCTGAGCCTGTCGAAGGATAATCCTCTTTTTGCTGGGGGGCAGGGGTTGCGGGTCTAATTTTTCATAAAGATTTAAAGGAATCACCCTCACCTAACCTCTCCCGTCAAGGGAGAGGGAGTTTTTGGACATCGGTGTTCATTTGTATCTATCTGTGGTTTCCCGTTCTCTCCTAGCATGGCCCAGTGGGCTG
>JAYZAN010000027.1:0-36656 GCA_036339675.1 Nitrospinota bacterium | reverse complement strand
CTGCTCTTCTTTTACGCCATAGGACTCGGCCTGCCGCTGATCCTGATCGCCACCTTCTGTGGCCGCCTGCCAAAAAACGGGTTATTCTGGAGAGTGTTGAGAGGAAAAGGATGGGATGTGCGGATCGCCGGGCACACCGTTCTTTTGCATTCTACCAATCTATTCAGCGGATTGCTGCTGATCGGACTGGGCATAGCCCTGGCGATGGGTTACCTGACCTACATAAATAGTCTGATCCCGATAGAAGCGCAGATTTGGTTCAGCGAGTTCGAGGAGGCGGTCCTCCACTGGTTCATGTGAAAATTTCAACAATCTACAAAAAATATCCTTAAAGCAGTTGGTTGGCAATATAATAGGTTTTTGTTAGAATGTACGCCGTTGAGTAACTTTCAGGAAATTCCGGTCATGAAAAAGTTTCTTTATCTGGGAATGATGGGGTGGGTGATGCTGTCCGCCTGTTCAGGTGCCGACACGGTGATCAGGAAACCCTGGCAGAACAGCGAAAACACCCTCTCCCTTCAGGACATCACCTCCAAGGATTTTACCCTGATGGATGCCGGAGCCCGGCTGGAGCAAACCCTGGAAATATCCCTGAACAACTCCAGTTTTATCATTGCCAGGGAAAACGCTAGATATATCCTGAAATACAAGATATTGGATTTCGAAGAAGGCAGCCGTGCAATGCGAATCGCCACTTTAGGGCTTTCAGATTCCGCCAGGAGCACCTTAAAAGTGAAAGCCGCCCTGTTCAGAGAGGGAACCATGGTGGGCGGTTGGACCATCCATTCATGGGTGAAGGGCGGGATCACAGGGGGTTCGGAGGATGACCTGTTCTCCAAGGCGGCGGAAGAAATTGTCCAACACCTGAACGGCAAATAAAAACCTGCACAGTTTTTAATCCCTCAAACTTTTCTGGAAGCATTTTTTTTCACCCTACGTTTTGCGCGCAACGGAACCCGATAAAATTGAATGAGGCCTCCGGCTCGATATAGTTGCGGAAATACGTCGGGGAAAACCGAATGGTGAGATGGGTTTGCGTCAACCCCCCCCGGATGACCTTGTACCGTTTTTTCTCTGAAGCAGGCTGGCCCGGGTAGGAGTACCAGTCGGACATCCACTCCCAGACATTGTGGCCCATCCCGTACACGCCATAGGGGCTGATCCACTCACTACGTTTGTCTACATGTTCCGGGAGGAATCCTGAAAACCCGTTATTGGGATGATCGTAATAAATCTTCCACGGCCATTTTCGGCCATCGGTTCCCCGCGCCGCCTTTTCCCATTCCGCTTCGGTGGGAAGCCTTCCCCCTTTCCATTCACAATAAGATTCCGCTTCCTGGTACGTAACCAGGGCCACCGGAAATCTGCCGGTCTTTTCATTGAATGGAGAATAAAGTTTAAATTCATTGTACCCTTTTCTGGAGACTTCATAACGGTCGATCAAAAACGCTTCGGTGGAGACTTTTCTTCCGCCTTGGGTCTTTGAGTCATCCGGAGAACCAATTATGAATTCTCCCGCGGGAATATAAACCATATTTTCCGGAACCTTCACTCCTGAGGGAATCTCTACCGTCAACTGTTCGACCCGGGGGCTGTCGCAGGCAAGGACCAGCAACCCTATCATAAACAGGGAAAACCATTTCCAGCACGGCAAAAATGTGGGATTCACTGACCAGCTCAAAACTTACAAAACCTGTTTGGTTGCTTAAGCTTAAACCATTTCATGTTGGCCGTTTATCGAAGGGATGAAACACCTCCCCCCCGTTAATGGAGAGAGGATTCTTATTGAAATCAAGAGGGTGGTCGATTCCGGGTTGGATGGTCCCGTCCACCGAGTAGGGACCGTTGATCGCCCAGTAGTTCCGTTTTCTGGAATCGGTGAACTGGATCGACGTGATGTATTTGATATTCTTGTAACCGTATTTAAAGGGGACGATCAAACGAAGTGGAAAGCCGTGGTCTTGGGAAAGCGGATTTCCGTTCATCCTGAGAACAAATAAAACCCTGGGCCTTTGAAGTTCTTCAATCCTGTAGCTCTCGTAATAGGAATCGGCGGACTGGAAGTAAACGTATTTCGCCGCGGGATCGGGGTGGACCCATTTCACGATTTCCTCGAAACGGAACCCTTCCCATTGGGCTTTGGCCGACCAGCATTCCACGCATTTCAGCCGGGAAACCTGGGACACCATTTTGAGTCCGAACAAATCCTCATACCCGAGAGCGACGGGTTTTTTGACCATCCCTCCTATGGCCAACCCCCAGTTGTTGACATCCACACCCAGAAACGGGTTGGCGCTGCGGATGAAAAAGCCGGGCCGGTCGCGGTTTTGAATATAGTTTTTGGGAATGTTCTTGTCCCGGCGGTAATCGGGGATTCCAAAAACCTTGCTGGGAAGCAGAGTGGCCGCTGAAGTGAAAGACAGGATTTTCAGAAAACTCCTTCGATCGAATTTAAAATTTGATAATTTAAAACTCATCGCTCTGTCTGGTTTTATGAAATTTTTAAGATCAAGGCCCTAAATCACCTTCATAACGTAGTATCCGTTGGCCGATCCGCGGTCCATTGGCCGGCTTTCACTATTAAGATCGAAGCCCTAAAACATCCTGCATATCGTAGAGCCCGTTTGGCCGGTCGGCGATCCACTGGACGGCCTTCACGGCGCCGCGGGCAAAGGTTTCCCGGCTCTGGGCCTGGTGAAAAATTTCCAGGTGCTCTCCCATCCCTCCAAAAAGCACCCGATGCTCGCCGACCATGTCTCCCGCCCGGACGGTGTGAATCCCGATTTCCTTGGGAGTCCTCTCCGCCAATCCCTGCCTTCCGTAGACCCCTACCTGACCGATATCTCGGTCCAGGGCATCGGCGACGATCTCGGAAATCCGGACGGCGGTCCCGCTCGGAGCGTCCTTTTTGAATTTGTGATGAGCCTCGACGATCTCGACGTCATACGCATCGCCCAAGGTTTTGGCCACATCGTGGACAACCTTGAACAGCACGTTGACTCCGATGCTCATATTGGGCGCCAGCACACAGCGGATTTTTTCAGCGGCCTTTTGGATTTCCTGTTTCTGCTCCGCGGAAAATCCAGTCGTGCCAAACACCACCGCCCTACCCTTTGCAAGAACGGCCTGAAGAGTATTCATGCTGGATTCGGGAGTGGAAAAATCGATGACCACATCGCAGGAATCCAAAGCGTTTTCGATATGGTCCGACACGGCGATTCCCTTCTTCCCGATTCCTGCTACCTCGCCGACATCTTTGCCGACGGCCGGATGGCCCGGGGTCTCCGTTCCCCCGCTGACCTCGGCACCCTCCGTATCTTCTATGCATGACAGGATGGTTTTCCCCATTCTGCCCGCCGCACCGATCACAAGAATTTTAACCAAATCTCCCCCTCCTTATAGTTAAGGGATACTACCCCTTGCCGGATTTGCCCCTTTCCGGGAAAGACCCCCGACGGAACCAATCCGGAAATTTTGCCTTTCCTAGAAGATTATATAGTTTATTCCGCTTAAGAGATCAGTTTATCAGGGAATATTTGCGCAGGGTGGATTTGAGCGTTTCGAGATTATCCGGCGACATGGGGGATAAGGGAGACCGCAATTCGCCGTCAATCCTGCCCATAAGCGCCAAGGCGGTTTTAACCGGGACGGGATTTGTTTCGATGAAAAGAATTTCGTTGATCGTTCTCAATTCATAATGCAGGGCCCGGGCGGTCTTCACATCTCCATCCGCTGCCGCCTTGCAAAGCCGGGCCACCTTGTTGGGAAGAATGTTCGCGGTCACAGAAATCACACCTTTGCCGCCAACAGCCAGAATAGGCCAGAGAAGCCCGTCGTCACCCGATAAAACGCTGAAATCGGTTCCACACTGATCGATGATGTTGCTGATACCCATCAGAGATCCGGAAGCTTCCTTGATCCCGACGATATTCTTCACAACGGCCAGCCGGTGAACCGTATCCGGAAGCATATCGACCGAGGTACGTCCCGGAACATTGTAAAGGATGATCGGCAAATCGGTCTCTTTCGCCACAGCCTCGAAATGCCGGTACAACCCTTCCTGGCTGGGCTTGTTATAGTAGGGGGTGATGAGCAAGGCTCCGTCGGCTCCCGCTTTCTGGGCGTGCTGGGTCAACTCGATCGCCTCGCGGGTGGAATTGGAGCCGGTCCCCGCAAGCACTTTGACTTTCCCCTTGCACACCTCCACCGCAATGGAAATGACTTCATCGTGTTCTTCGTGGGTGAGCGTGGCCGATTCCCCAGTGGTTCCACAGGGAACGATTCCGTTCGTACCCTCCGAGATTTGAAACTCGATCAGGCCACGCAAAGCTTCCCGGTCGACTTTGCCGTTTTTGAATGGGGTGACAATGGCTACATACGAACCTTCAAACATCGAGGACATTTCCAGATAATGCGATATTAAAGTTCAACGATATTTCCTTCAAAACTAACCCGGGTCAACCCTTCCAGGAATACGTCTCCATAGGTCCCGTTGCTGTTCTGAAAGTCGACCTTCAGAGTTTCACCGCCCAGGGTTTCCACGTTTACCGGGGCATCGACCAAGCCTTTTTCGAAAGCCAGAAGAGCCGAGGCCACCACACCGGTTCCACAGGCAAGGGTTTCCCCTTCCACCCCACGTTCATAGGTCCTGATTTTCAGGGAATCGTCCCCGATCTTTTGCACAAAGTCCACGTTCGTCCCGGCGGGGGCGAAAGACTGATGAAACCGGATTCCCCGTCCCACCCCACAGACATCCACACCGGCCACATCATCCGCGTAGATGATTGCATGGGGAACACCCGTGTTGAGGCTGTCGATGGAATACCTGACCCCGTTAAGTGCGATATCCATCCCCTTCCTGAGATCCTGGGGAGAGGTCAGCTTCACCCGAACATTGGCCCCGTCTACCACCGCGGCGATGATCCCCGCGGTGGTCTCGAAGGTCATTGTTCGTGGAGCGATTTTATGCTCATAGGCGTAGCGGGCGACGCAGCGGCCCCCGTTCCCGCACATCTCCGCCGAACTGCCGTCGGAATTATAAAAATCCCACTTGAAATCCGACTCTTCCGAGTTTTCTATAAAAATAACCCCGTCGGCACCGACCGATGTTTTCTGTGCGCATACCTTGCGGACAAACTCCCGCTTCTGCCCATCAGAAATCACGGGCTCACGGTTGTCGATAATCAAAAAATCGTTCCCGCTTCCGCTCATTTTTGTAAATGCAATACCCATTTTCAACTCATTGAATAAAGTCGTTTATCGACAACAAAATCGCTTCCGCCGATTGTTGCAGGGGGCGACCTTTGTTTTGAAACCCTTTCATAAAACGGATCAGTAATATAGATGCCGCAAATGTTCTACAGGTTCTATCCTTGCTCTTAATTATCTGGCAGGTGGTGATTCGGACAACAGCGCTGGAGAAATGATGAAATTGACCCAAACAGGCAGGCACGCCCTTACCATATTGAGAATGTGCCAAGTTTATCACAGGCCCCCGACCCCGTCAAACCGCCTCTTACAGGCATCCGTAATGGTATAATGGGACGGATAACTCTTAAGAGGTGCACTATGTCGCTGGACCTTACCAAGGGCATAACGGTCATACGTCCGGATAAAGAAATCATGACCAGACAGAAGATTCCCTACTTCGTAGGAATTTCCAGAGAAACAGCCGGCGCGGAGGGGATTTCCATGAACCTGGTGGTGATCCCGCCGGGGGCCACGGCAGAACCGCATTACCATAAGGATTTCGAGACGGCCATATACATTCTGCAGGGACGCGTGGACAACCGCTACGGCGAAGGGCTCAAGGAATCGGTCATCACCAAAAAAGGCGATTTCGTTTTCATCCCGCCGGGCGTCCCGCATTCGCCGGTGAATCTAAGCGCCACCGAACCGGCCATGGCCATCGTTTCCCGCAACGACCCCGATCAGATGGAGAACGTGGTGCTCTATGAAAGCGCCTGAGAAACCCGATTAGGCCATGCAGGACCGGACGCCAGCTTCCAGTCTGCCCCGATCCAGGCCGCGGCCAATAAAACTCAACTGATTGACGCGGGCCTCCTTCCCCCAAGCTCGGTCCAGCCGGCCGTCGAACATCATGTACACGCTCTGGAAGATGAACCGGTCCTGGGCATCATCGAGGCTGAGAATTCCCTTGGCTCGGATTACATCCATTCCCTCGCTGATCAAAAGCAGCTGCATCCACGCCTTGAATCGGGACCAGTTGATATTTCCTTCCAAGATGATCCCCGCTGACATGATCTCATCACCGTGCCGGTGTTCGCCGTCACCATGATCGAGATGGAAGGATTCAGTTTCCATCACCTTGTCGAGTTCAAAACCGCCGATATTCAGAATCGAATCCAGGTTCACCACGGCGTTTTCCGAATGACTGATCCTCGCTGTGGGATTGATTTCGCGGACCCGTGCTTCGAGTTTCTCCAACTCATTCTTTTCCACCAGATCGACTTTATTCAGGAGAATCACATTGGAAAATGCGATTTGCTCCCAGGTCACCTCGATATCGTTGAGATGGTTCCAGATATGTTTCGAGTCGACCAGCGTCACCACCCCGTCCAGTTTGATCGGGCCCTTGATTTCGTCTTCCATGAGAAAGGCCTGGGCGATCGGGCCCGGAGAAGCCAGCCCGGTCGTCTCGATTAGGATGTAATCCATCTGTTCATGGCGCCCCATCAGGCGGTTCAGGGTTTCGATGAGGTCGCCGCGGATGGAACAGCAGACACAACCGTTGCTCATCTCGAAAATATCGTCATCCGACCCGATCACAAGGTCATGGTCGATGCTGATTTCCCCGAACTCGTTCTCAATCACGGCAATGCGTTTGCCGTGATTTTCACTGAGAATATAATTGAGGAGAGTGGTTTTTCCGGAGCCGAGAAAACCGGTCAAAACCGTCACCGGCAACGTTGTAGAGTTTTTGGAATTCATCGCGGATTTTTCAAAATTTCAAATGGTTCCGTTCACCCTGTTTCTTAAAGCCCTTCCCGGGGCCATTAGGGCCATTTCCCCCAGGCCTTTTCCAAAAATAAGGTTATGTGATTGGCTCCAAAACCCGATAAGGCATAAAATCTCTTCATCAGGAGACCGGCACATGAAACGATTATTCATTCTATCACTATTGACGATTTTCAACGTAACCTTTGGAATTACCTTATCTTTCGCGGGGGGACCCAATGTCCCTCATGTCAGCGGTTCCGCGCATCCGCAAAGCAGCCCAACGGTTATTTCCCATATCAGCGGCGCCCATAAAGGGCAAAACCCGGCAACGATCCAGAATCATATAAGCGGTACCGAACAACCCAAAGTCATTCCCCCAAAACCCAAAAAGAGGTCTATTTCTTCGATCACCAAGGTGCTGGCTAAGAAAAGTTCATCGGACAGGATTTCCGCGCGGAAAACCTGCTGGGCCCGCTGCCAGAGTATCTGGCAGTCGAGCGTGACCAGGGAATGTTCTGCGGATGGACAAGAGATGAATAAACAGTGCCGGAAGAAATATTTTCAGGAACGGCTTTCCTGTGTCCGGGAAAATTGCTCAAAGATCAAGTAACCTCCCCTCACCTACACGTTCCACTTCCAATCCAAATTTAAAATCTTCGGTTCTTTGTGTTTAAACCATGTCTGCCGGAAGTGGCGGCAAATGGTTCTCGCTCCAACATTAATTTCCTAACAACCTGTCGGTCCTTTACGATCAAACCATGCCCACGGGGGTGTGGTGGTACTGGGTTCTCTGGTCGGGCCGCATGTGCAGTTGCGGCAGGTGGTTGGTTCCAAAATGGTCGATGTACAGGAAGATGTATTCGCGGACGCAGGTGCGTAGGTCCCATTTTAGATCATGATTCTTCTCAAACTCATCGAAAACTTCCAGGGCGTCCTGGATGTTCAATCCGTCTTCGACCGTGAAGTAATAGTCCAGGGCCAAGTCCCATTCGGGATTTTTGTAATAGTTCACCCCATACTTCTCCGGTTCAAAGGCGACCGGACTGTATTTACCGAGCACGAACGTCATGAACCCGAGTGAATGAATGTACTCCCGGTTATCATGGACAAACTTTTTGCTGTCCTCCGCTTCTTCCCGGGTTTCCCCCGGAAACCCGAAAAAGCCCATGCAGTGGTTCCAGATTCCCGCCTGCGTCGACATTTTCAAATTGGTGTGAATGGCATCCAGCTTGGTGGCCTTGTCCATCAGTTTAAGGACCCTCTGATTTCCCGATTCATAACCGAAATGCAGATATCTGCAGCCCGCTTTGGAGGCATCCTCCCAGACTTCCTGTTCGAGAAGCGTTTCTTCAAAACGCATATGGGTGGTCCAGACTATATCGAGGTTCTCCTCGATGAACTTGCATGACAATTTGCGGAACAGGGCGGGAGGATAGGACTCGTCGGTAAAATGAAAATAACGGGTCTTGTACTTGTCCTTGAGGAAACGGATCTCTTCGACGATCTGCTCCACCTGCATGGTGCGGAACCCTTCCACATAACCCTGAAAATGGTCGCAGAAAGTGCAGCGGCCCCAGTAGCATCCCCTTGTCGCCAGGTAGGGAAGAATAAGCCGGGGAACAAAATACTTTTCGAGGAGCAGGCCATCGAAATCCGGCGGGGGAAGATCCGCCAGGTTCTCGGACATGACTTCCTTGTTGGTATGAATCCCTGTTTCATCCCTGTATATGAGGTTGGGCAGGGTCGAGAAGTCTCCGCCCTTCTCCACCGTCTCCGCCAGTTTCAGAAAAGAATGCTCTCCCTCGTATAGGATGGCGGCATCCACATATTGGAATAAATCCTCCTGCTTCGGCAATTCATCGCGAATTCGGGTGATGATGTTTCCCCCCAGGGTGATATGGGTATCGGGAAAATCCTCCTTGATCATCTTGCACAGGGTGAAGGTCGCGATCATCTGCTTTTGCTGAACGACCGAAATTCCCACCATACCCGGACGTTCCTTTTCCATGACCGGAAACACGAGCCGGCGGTAGACATCCCTGTAGACGTTGATCTGGTCGTCATCGAGGGCTTCCAGAATTTCACTGGACATGAAAGGTTTGTAAACCAGGTCGGTCTCGATGGGGGGAAAACAAATTTGCGCCGGATAATACCCCAACGAAACGAGGGCCATCGTCTGGTGAAGGCAGTTGGTGGCCCATTCCAGTTTATCGATATCGTAAAACTCCTCGCTGCGAATGATTTTTTTCGCGGAGGCGATATCCTGTTTGATCTGCTCGAAAAATGCCGGAGTGCAGGCGATCAGTTGATCGTAGAGATCCTGCTCTTCCTCATTGAGTTGGTGCTGTTTTTCGACATGTTGAAGATGGCTCAGTTCATTCCCGATCCGTTTTTCTACATGATCCAGGAACGGTGCGTCGAACATCATGTCATACATCTCGACATTGACGTCTTTCTGGATCACCTGATGGCCCGCGGGACGCAGAACCGACGTTAACGCGGGAAGGCTCAAATACGGTTCTGAGGGCAGCCAGTCTGGTGGAAACAGTAAAAGTATTTTCATGATTGATTAAAAAGCCGTCAGGCCTTGCAAAGAATCTTTTCTCCCTCGCCGGAAAACGGCTGGTTGCCGTTGAGAGCGTCTTTTCCGTACCGGTCCAGATAAAGCAGAAAGTGTTCTCTGGGCAGTGTGCCCCAGACTTTCAGTGAAGGAAACTTTTCTTCAGCGGTTTTGATACACCGGCTGTTCATCTCAGCAGCTTCTTCACGGCTCATCCCTTCCGTCGCTTCAAAATCCAGATTCATAGCGATGTCAGCTTCTGGATCCTGAATGATCTTCTTAATGGAAAATTTTTCCGGATACTGGTAACAACTCGAGTCCCTGTTCAGCAAGAACACCCCCGGACCGAAGGAATGAATAGATTCCAGGTTGTCGAAAAGAAAATCGGTGGTTTCCTGCGCTTCCTCTTTCGTTTCGGTGGGAAACCCGTAGAACAGGAACGTATGGTTCCATATCCCCGCGTCATGACTCTTTTTAAGGGCATCTCTTTCCACTTCTTTCGTCGTGCCCTTGTCGATGAGGGCCAGGACCCGGTCATTCGCGCTTTCCAGTCCGTACATGAGAAAAATAAATCCGGCGCTCTTCATCTGTTCGAACAACTGTTTGTCCATCACTTTCTCGAATTTCAAAAGCGCCAGGGAACGGATCTCCACGCCCCGTTCGAGCATGAGTTCGGAAACGTCCTTGAGCGAATGCGGGGACACCGCTTCGTCGGAAAAGGTGAAATAGCGCGTGTTGTATTTTTTCGAAAGCATTTCCAGCTCGTCCACCATGTTTTCGGTTCTCTGTTTTCCGTATCGGTGCCCGTAAACAAAACTGTGGGTGCAAAAGGTGCATTTCCCCCAGTAACATCCGCGGCTCTGTAAAACCGGGATGATAGGATAAGGGGAAAGATAAAGGTCCATCGGCAATCCGTCGAACACGGGTGAAGGGATGTCCTCGAACCTGAGCTCCACGCGCTCCTGGTTATGGATGACCTGATCCCCCTCCTTGAAAATCAGATTGGGCACCCCAGAGAGGGGCGAGCCGTTTTTCAAGGCGGTCAGCAGCCGGTGCAGCGGTTCTTCCCCTTCAAAGGTCACAATGCTGTGACAGAAATCGTCGAAAAATTCCGGATGTCCTTCAAGCTGTCCCGCGTTGACGCTGAAAATCGGGCCTCCCAGAACGATATGAAGGTGGGGATATTTTTCCTTGAGTATCCGGGCCAGGGTGAGGCCGGGGATGATCTGTGAAATGCCGACAATGGATATGCCCACCACGGAATATTCGCCCCAGTTCTCAGTAGGCAGAAGCGTTCCTTCATAGAGGTCGATGAACGGGTTGGTCGCGCTGTCCCGGCTGATACCTCTCGCCCTACGCGTAGACTCTTCCGCGCGGGTCCCGCTTTCGAAGGTAGACAGGGACAAAATTGACGGGGAGCAGGAGTCGGAAACCAGTTTCAGGGCCGATTGGATGATCATATCGGCCTCCACATAGCCGTCGAAATCAAAAAACCGCTCCGGGGACCGCATCACCTGTTTGGCATCTCCGACACGGGAGATGATCTGGTCGGAAAACCGGATACCCATACTCAACACATCGATCAGGGATTTTTCCTTGATTGAAAACGAATCTTTCGAGCGAATGGCGTTTAAACGCCCTTCTATTTTGGACACCGCCTTTTGCAGTTGTGACGGGGACAAAAAATGGTCGTAGGATTCGATATTGAAGTCGCGCTGGGACACGTCCCATCCCTTCGACCTCAGATAGGCGGTCAAATAGGGAGTACTCAGATACGGCTGAGTGGGGTACCACTGACAGGGAAATATCAACAGAGTTTTCATGATTGATCAATCATAGCACTTATATTCCTTGTTTCCCAAACAGATATTGGAATTCAGGGACCCGTGGCGGAGGCATCCGGACCGACCCCCGGGCTGGAGGAATATCCGTTGACATAGAAACGTCGGAACGTATAATCAATAGCTTATACAAATATTCAAAAAATATTCAAACGATGATCCCCATCGGCGCCCCGGACAGGAAGCATGTCGAATCCCGGCGCCCGAAAATACCCTTGGGTTCCATTGAGGTTGTGAGGCCTGATATTTTTTTGTTTTTTTTTGTTAAGGAACAGCCAATGTTTCCATATTTTCGTCCTCATTGGAAAATCATATTCACCTTTTTGATTCTGTTGTTGAGTTTCCCTTTTTTCGCCCACTCCTCCCTGGCCAAGGGCGTGGAAGCGACTAAAACGGAAATTTCCCTGGTGGACGGGATCGCTCTGGATCCCAAGGGCAATATATATATCGCCATGCGGGACCACAACACCATCAGCCGGATAGACAACAACGGGTCCATGACCGTCTACGCAGGTACCGGGGAATTTGGCTATTCGGGGGACGGGGGTTCCGCGACCCAGGCCAAGCTCAAGGTTCCCGCGGGTCTGACGTTCGATAAAAGGGGCAACCTCTATATCGCCGACCGGGAAAACCACCGGGTGAGAAAGGTAGACACCAAGGGAATCATTACAACGATAGCAGGCACTGGAACATCGGGATTCAGTGGGGACGGCGGTCTGGCGGTGGAAGCCAGTCTCAATCTGCCCTCGGGGGTGGTGGTGGATGACAAGGGAAATGTTTATATTTCAGACCGGTCCAATAACCGGGTGCGGGTCGTCAACTCCAAGGGAATCATCAGAACCTATGCAGGCAACGGGGATGAGGGATACCGGGGGGATGCAGGACCGGCCCTGAAGGCCACCCTCGACAAACCTTTCGGTCTGGCCCTGGACAAAAAGGGAAATCTGTATATCGCCGACCGAAACAACAATCGCATACGTAAAGTCACTCCCAAGGGAATGATCACCACCATCGCCGGGGACGGCGGTTTCTTTTTCATGGGGGACAACGGCCCCGCTTACAGGGCCAGCATAGCCGGCCCCACTGGCGTCGCGGTTGATGGGAAGGGAAATATTTATATCGCGGACCGCAACAACAACCGCATCCGTGTCGTAGACCCCGTGGGGATGATCCGCACTGTCGCTGGGACGGGCCAGCAGGATTACAACGGGGATTCCGAAGTGGCCCGGGAGACCAACCTATATTTGCCCTTTGGACTGGCCGTTGACTCGAAGGGGCATTTGCTGGTCATCGACCGGTCGCATTACCGCATTCGCCGCATCGACCCTAAAGCAGGAAAAGTGGAAACGGTTGCCGGAAACGGAGAAAAAATGTTTGCAGGAGATGGTGGCCCTGCGACCGGCGCCAAGTTGTATTTCCCTCATGGAATGGCGGTTGATAAGAACGATAACCTGTTCTTTTCCGACAAGGGGCATTACCGGATTCGAAAAATCTCCCCGGACGGCATTATCCACACTATTGCAGGAAACGGTAAACGGGGAAATATCGGACACAACATTCCAGCGTTGGAAGCAAATATTTATGGCGCAACATCACTAAGGTTAAACCCAAAAGGAGAGTTTTTTTTCGTCAGCCCCAGTGGATTCGTCAGCATCATCCGCAGAATTGACACCAAAGGTGTGATTCACCATTACCTAGAAACCTCCGAACCCAAATATCTGGAAGCCATTGCAAAATCCAAATTCAAAGGACTGGCGCAAACCGGGAAAGTGGCTATTATCACCCAGTTTTCAGATTTCGTTTTCGACCAGAAAGGTAATATGTACATTACAGACCGTCTCAACCATCAGATCCGAAAAATTGATCCAAAAGGAAACTTAGTCACATTTGCGGGCAAGGGAGAATCGGATTATACCGGAGACGGAGGGCCTGCGATCAATGCTACTTTCAGAGATCCTAATTCCATGGCGGTCGACCCGCAAGGGAATCTTTACGTGGGGGATACGGCCAACAATGTTGTCCGCAAGATCAATTCGAAAGGAATCGTCAGTACACTAGCTGGAAACCGCAAACATGAGGATAGCGGAGACGGCGGGCCCGCACTTGAGGCGGGTATCCGGTCCCTGGATGCTCTCGCTTTCAGTCCCGGGGGAGAACTTCACATACTGGGAACCAATACTCATAAAATCCGGAAAGTTACTAAAGACGGGAAAATAGAAACCGTTGTAGGACGGGGATACGCCGGTTTCGCAGGGGACGGAGGCCCTGCAACCAAAGCCATGCTGAAAAACCCTTCCGGCCTTGCATTCGATTCAAAAGGCAATATGTATATCTCGGATATGGGAAACAACCGGATTCGAAAAGTGGATACTAAGGGAATCATAACCACCTTTGCCGGGACCGGGACCTTCGGCTGGGGACATGACGGCGAAACAGTGGAAATTTATGTGCAGAATTTTCCCTGATTTGCCAAACAAAATACCCAAAACAAAAACTAAAACGTACGGAGAAGTACCCATGTTTAAATTCATAACTGCCATCACCATTTTAACCGGGATGCTCTTGTCTCCCCTCCCTTTCCAAACCGCGGGCGCGGCCGAAACCGACGTCTTCGCCAAGGTTCTGGACAAAGTCGATAACCTGGCCTGCTCAAATCCGGAAAAGATCGTCAATTTTTACAGCCCGAAACTCGTCATCATGGTGGACGATAAACGGGCCTTATTGGAAAACAGGGTCAAGGGTTACCGCCGCATGCTGTCCGAATTCAGGGAGATGAAATGCAAGTTCCAGCGAAAAATCCTCGCGGGTCAGGTGGGAGATAGGATCGGCTACATCCTCGCGGATGAATTGATCAGCGTGACTTCAGCAAGCACCGATACCGATGAACGGCAACACTCCGTTTGCAGTTACATGTTCTCCAGGGAAAGGGGCACCTGGAAAATCGCCCAGGAGCATTGTTCCAGTTTGCCGGATTACACCATCCAGCCGGGAGAGGATGCCCTTTATTATTTTCACAATCCAGTTTACTGATCCAGCCCCCGCAGATAATTCTTCCCGAACTTCGAGCTAAATGAAGTAAATTCAGGTTATCCACAACAAATCGGTGAGGGATCCTTTTAATCCTGATACGCCAGTTGAAAAATGCTTCACTTGAATTTACCATGGGGAGGTCATTTTTTCATGAGACTTCATCAGCTGCCCCTGACGCTAAAAAAATATTGGGAAAGGCCTGGATTAAAAAAATGGAAACGAACTTCCCCGATCCCTAAAAAGATAAAATACCGGTTCATATTGATCCCGATCTGAAGGCATTTATTCCGACCTACCTGGGCAAACGGAAAAAGGAGGTTGAAGGAATTCGCAAAGCTTTAAGAAAAAATGATCTGGCAAGCATCCAGAATTTCGGACACACTATGAGGGGATCTGGAGGGGGCTATGGTTTCGATTTTATAAGGGCTATAGGGGCCGATCGGGAAAACGCCGTCAAGGCTCAAGATAAAGACAAAATAAAAATATCCGTTGAGAAACTGGAAGACCTCTTGATCCGGGTTCATATTCTGTACTATTAACATTTAACGGGGCCTCTAATAATTCAAAATTCCAGGGTTTCGAAATTCGCTTGCCCTTTAAAACAAAGGATAAGCTTATGGCTGCGAGCAATTTTTAGAGGTTCCCTTAAATTTGTTTTAAATTTTTTCCCGGACCCGAAGTTCAAAATATCATCCGCCATCTCTTCCGCCAGAACGTTCCAGTGAGCAAAACATTTTACGCCATACTTTCCTTTCTTTTGATCCTGTCAGGGGTCCTTACTGTTGGCGCGCAGAATTTTGGCGGAGGCGTCCGGGAGTTTGAATTTGAGACTTTCGAAAATCAAAACCCGCCTTCAACCCAATCGTACATTCATACCAGGCAGTCAAAAGAAATCGAAGTGAACGCCATCCTTCGGGATTCTGCAGGGATTCGCGTATCGGATTACCGCGGCTTCAACCGGGAAAAATGTGTCACCTGCCATGACGGTATCCGAACTGTAAGCTCTTCCCACCCAGTTTCTTTTGGATGCACGGTCTGTCATGGGGGGGATGGAGAATCCTTAAATCCCGACCAGGCCCATTCCACCCTGATCTACGACCCAAAAGCGGGAACGGGAAAACGGAATCCGTCAAGCCTGACCGTTGCCCAAAAAAGCTGCGGACAATTCGGCTGTCATTCGGGCCATTCCAGGGAGGAGAAAAACCATATTCAACGGGTCAACAAATCCCTCATGGCGACACTGGCGGGAATGATATCAGGACTTAGATTTCAATGGTCCGCCCAGAAACTAAAGACGGCACAATATGGCACTCGCACCATCCAGGATAACGACGGGGTGATCCCTTCGGCATGGGGCGCCCTCCGGCAACTGGATGCCCTGCCTTTCTTTTTTCCGAAAGCTTCCGAGATACCAGGATCCGTAGTTTCCCCCACGAGATCTGGAACCGTAAAATCCCACATTGCGGACGATCTTCTGCGAAAAAAATGTTTCCAGTGCCATATCGATTCCCCCCCGGCTCTTGGAGAATACAGGTCCCAGGGATGTGCCGCTTGTCATTTCACCTATGACCAAAACGGATACTACCGGGGGAAGGACCCGACGATATCACGATTCGATCCCGGCCATTCGCGGTTTCATACCATGACGGCCCTGCCTCCCGATTCAACATGTCTTAAATGCCACAAGGCTTTTTCGCTCAACCAGGGGAACGATGCCTCATCAAACAATGAACCCGGCAGAGGAAAGGTACAACCCGATGTTCACATGGATATGGGTTTCGGGTGTATTGACTGCCATACGCAATTTGATATTATGGGTGACGGAAATCTTTATTCCAAACAACATCAAGCCGTCGAGATTCGTTGTGAAACCTGCCATGGGGACGGCTCCACCTTCCCATCTGTCGCTCAAGTGACCGATCCGGAAGACCGGGTCCTTCGTGTCAGCCAGTATTACAACGGCTGGACCAATTCGTTAGGAGATTGGATGGTGGTCTCCGCCCGCAACAACAAGATGTCCAACGTAAAGGTTGAGGACGGGGAAATCATAACTTTGAGCAAACAGACAGGGGAATGGTTCAAAACCCCTTTGGTCCGGGAAAGCCCGGAAGCGCATTCCATACCGCAACATCAGAAAAAACTTGAATGCACCGCCTGCCACTCCCAATGGGTGCCGGTTTGTTCCGGCTGTCATGCGACATTCGATCAGAGCAATCCATCGCCTAATTCCAGTAAAACTGAATCGGAAAATCGCTGGAAATTTTCGGACTATGGGGTGGATGCAGCGAAACCCGCGCTCATGATAGGTCCACGAGGGAAGGCGGCCCCCATGTTCGTTCAGCCCAAAAGAACCCTGAGCGTGGTGGACGAACGGGGAATTCCCATTACCATTTTGGATTCAAAGGGTGATTCGATTGGATACTATAAGAATTGGGAGTTCACCAACCCGCACGGTTATTCAGGGGCCAAACTGGCTTACGCTCTCAATCCGCATTCCGTCAGTTCAGAAGTACGGTCCTGTGCCAGTTGCCATCTTTCCCCGCAAACTTTGGGTTTCGGTGAGGGAGACCTGATGATCGGTAAAATTTCCACAGGAAGGGACGACCGAATGGAATCTCTGAAGCGGTCCCATCTGATCGGGAAAAAATCGGAAGTCGCCAGCGATTCCACGGTCACCCCCAGGGGGGAACCTCTGGCTGGAATCAGCCAACCCAAGGTCCGCCCGTTCAACCAGGAAGAGATCAACCGGATTCTAAAAGTGGGCAATTGCATACCTTGCCATGAGAGTTATGAAGATCCCATTTATCAGAATATTGAGAAAAGCTATGCTTTCGAAAAAACTCTCGATCACAGAAACCTAAGAAGCTCAATACTAGGCACGCCATAAACATCCCATGAATTTCCCCAAAAAAGTAATCCTGCCTATATGGTTGATAATGATTTTATTAGGGGGTCCCATTTCTTTTTTATTCGCGCAGGATATCGTCCCTCCCGGCTTTCACTTTCAATTTGATCTCGGGGATTTGCCGGAACTAAAAACGGACTCACCTGGCGAGGAAACGCTGTCCCCTTCCCCCGCGGACCTAAACAAAACCCGCCGCCGCTTACTGGAAAAAAAAATCGTTACGGTTCCTGAACTGGAGCGCAAACCATTCCTGAACGCCGGCGACTTTCGGGATCCTTTTTTTCTGTTAAGAAATCCGGAGAATAATTCTTCCAAAGTATTACAGCCGGGAACTACATTGGATGGAATCCGATTCAACTCTTATTCCGACAGCAATAAATTCATCGAGAAATTTTACCGGGAATCGCAGTTCTCCATTCAGGACATTTTCGAGAGTGTGGTGCACATGGAATGGCGCGGAGGGTGCATGTACTGCCATCTGGGCATTGAACAAATCAGCGACAACCATAAATTCAGCTGCACCAGATGCCACCGGGGCAAGAGCAGGGGAAGAACCATCGCCACCGCCCACAAGGGACTGGTCTCCAATCCCTCCGACCTGAAACACGCAAAAAAATTCTGCGGAAAATGCCACCAGGAGCACATCCAGAACGTGGAGCGCTCCAAAATGGCCACCGCAAGGGGCATCATCAATACCACCCGCTATGCCTGGGGTGCCCAGTCTTATGAGGAAGTTCCTTTTTCTTTGAATCCCGATGAACATGAACAAGCATTCGGCGCGGGAAAAGAAAAACTTCCCGTCGACTCCTTTTTACGAAAAAAATGTTTACGATGTCATTTGCAAAGTCCTTCGCCTCACAGGCCGGGGGATTATCGCGCCACGGGTTGCGCTGCCTGCCATATGGTCTATGCCAACGACGGATTGACCCTCACCTATGACCGGGCCATCCAGTCCGTTCAACAGGAGGAAAGAAGGAAACAGGAGAACCGGTTCAGTCGTAAATTCGCCAACCGGTCCATGAAAAATCGCCGCGGCTATCCCATTCTGCATAAATTCACAACAGCCATTCCCAGCGTTCAGTGCGAACACTGCCACAACCAGAACGGCGTGGGGAGCGAGTTTGAGGGTTTGTTCGCCAAACCCGCGAGACCCAAATCCTCCCGGCAGGTCGTGGACGCCGACCAACCCGTGCTGTATGGAACAGAGCATGAGTTTTTACTCCCGGACATTCACCGTGAACGGGGAATGCACTGCATCGACTGCCACGGTTCCAATGAGATCAAGGGCCCCATCACCCAACCGGAGCATTCCGCGGTGGAGATCCGCTGCGAGGACTGCCACGGAACGCATGAAAATCCCCCGGAAGGTTTTCTGCTGGTGGAATCCCACCCCAATACCAAGATCATTTTGAAGCCCATTACCCGCAATCCGGTTCTGAAGAAAAAAATAACCCCGGGGGATACCATTCTTGTGACGTCCAAAGGAACCCCGATTCCTCACATCCGGCAGGAAAAGGATCAATGGTTTCTGTTCTCGAAGGTGACCGGTAAAAAGCATCCCATCCCTGTCCTGAAAAACATGGAAGTCCCCTTGGCCCATAAGGTAGATAAACATATGGAAACGATGGAATGCCACGCCTGCCACGCCCGATGGTCCGCATCCGAGTGGGGAGCGCATGTAATTCAGGACGATTCGCCCGATCTCTCTTTGTGGAAGGACTGGGGTTTTTCCGATCCGACGCTTCAACATCTTTTAACCGGCGCTCAGGAAGAAACCGTTTCAGATAAAATGCTGGACTGGCTGAGCGCCAGATCGGAACCCGGGGGTATCTCCGGGGATTGGACTCCCGGGACCTGGTGGAATATTTTCACCGAAACTGGATGGGATACCATGATTTTGGGAAAGAACAAACGCGGCAAGTATTCCATCCTGAAACCTCGTTACCAGTATTTTCTGACCAAGCGGAGGGGGGAAGGAATACCGCCCGGGAAAAGGGCCGCGCCTCCCATGACCAAGGATCAACGTCCCGGATTCATCATGCAGGCTCACACTCCACATACCATCCGTAAAACCGTACGTTCATGTGAAAGCTGCCATGAAAATGCTCTCACGGCCGGGCTGGGTGATCCTATCAAACAGAAGGTCGATGATGCCGAACGTTTCCAAAACGAATTGGAGGAACAAAACAGGGTCCTCCCTCAATTTCAGGTGAAACAAATGATCACTGAAACAGGTGACCCGATTCAAAATACGTTTCCGAAAGAGATCCGGTTCCTGGCCCCGGAAGAAATCGCCGCTCTTGAAGAGAAAACGGACCTGTACCGCGCCCTGCGTTATATGGATCTTCGGGCACTGAAGTTTCCCAGACTCCTGGCGCGGGAAGAGTTTATCTACGATATCAAACACAGAAAAAACGAGGAAAAGTACGGACTGCAGGACGAAGGGGATCTGATCTATGACATGGATGCAAACAAGTTCACCGCCACGGGTCCTCCGCATGAATTGGCCCCATCACCGGAGGTAAAAACTGATTCCCCCGAGGACGGGAGCGAAAAAGAATCCATACCAGGCTCCCCGGACACGACTGTGGATGTGACACCCGAGGGAGATAAAATTATTGAGTTTTTTCGCAGCCTCTTCTTGCTCCCGGCCCCACCGGCAGAACCGGAATCGCCGAATACGAATATAGAATAAAAATGGCCAAATTCATATTCTTCCTTCTGGGAGTAATCCTGTTCTCCCCGGTTTTTGAAATTTCCGCCCATGCGGCTCCTGTAGCGGTTCAGGAGCAAGGGTGCACCGCCTGCCACCGGTTTTCCCCGGATGACCCCCAAGAAAACCATAAGGCTCCCGATCTTTTCTACGCCGGGAATAAATTCAACAAGAAGTGGCTGATCGAATACCTACGGGCTCCCTTCCCCATCAGAAAAGCGGGGTACTCATCGAACAAAGATTTCGCCAGAAAAAATTCTGAACCCGGGAAAAAACATAGCTCGATTTCGCGCAAAGAGGCTGAGGAGATGGCAGAAATTCTGATGTCCCTCAAGATGGACGGTGTGGAAACCGGGAAGTTGGACGCCGAACCGCTTTCCAAAGGACAGCGTACCCGGATCAAGATATTGTTCGAAAGAAATTACGGCTGCACCGCTTGCCACCAGGCGCTCAACCTTGCCGGCCAGGTGCGGGGTGGAGTTTCGGGGCCCACTTTCATCAATGCGGCCGACAGGCTGAATCCCAATTGGATTTTCAATTGGCTGAATTCACCGAGAACGTTCATGGCGAAAGGACGCATGCCTGTTTTCGACCTCGACGACGAAACAGCGGCCAAACTGACAAAGTATATTTTAACCATCAAAAAAGACGACGCGCCTTGATCCTGCGAAACATCTTCATGAAAAAAAACGCTCCCGTCAAAGCCGGTCTCTGGTGCTTTTGCTTTTTGGGTCTGCTGTTTGTTCTGGCCTGTGGAGATAAGAAAAGCGGCTCCGCTCCGGGAGCAAAAAAGGAAGAACGACAACCCTCTCCCGTTATCATTGAAAATATGGGTTCTGAAAAATTTTCCGTCACGGAACAAACCCGTGAAATCTACCACTGGTATTGTACCCAGTGCCATGGGTTTGAGGGGAAAGGGGACGGGATCAACGCGCCGCATCTGGCGGTGCCTCCCCGTGATCATACCAAAGCCGATTACCTGGAAACCCGGACCGACCGGCAACTGTTCGAAGCCATTCAACTGGGCGGACTGGCCGTAGGGCGCGCCCCCTGCATGCCAGCATGGCGCCACACCCTTGACGAGAAAACCATTCATTCCCTCGTCCGTTTCATCCGCGAGTTGTGCCAATGCGAAGCATCTTGATTCGAAACCGGTCGGAACGGAAATAGTGTCGGGGGAAGTATTTTGATATAATGCCACCAATATTGCTTTAAGACAATCCCGGAGGATCTCCACCTTATCAATCCCGAAATTTATTCATAGAGAAATTCCATGGTCGATATCGTTCCGTTTACAGGTTACTTGTACAATCAGGGAAAAGCCGGGCAACTGGACCGGTTCACTGCGCCTCCCTATGATGTGATCTCCCCGCAAATGCAGGACGAACTTTATGAACGCAGCCCGCATAATATTGTGCGCCTGATCCTGGGCAAACAATCTCCTGACGACCATGAAAACGATAACCGCTACACTCGTTCCGCAATTGATTTCCAAGACTGGATCGAACGGGAGATACTAGTGCGCGATAAGCACCCGGCGTATTATGTTTACAGCCAGAAATATTTCTTTGAGGGGGAACGGATCTGCCGAACCGGTTTTTTCGCCAGGGTGAGGACAGAAGATTTCAGTTCGGGAAACATCTGCCCACATGAATTCACGCTTGCCAAAGCCAAAAAGGACAGAACGCTGCTGCTAGAAGCCTGCCGGGCCAACTTCAGCCCGATATTCGGACTGTTCTCGGATCCACAGGGCGACATCGACCGTCAACTGGAACAGGTCACGGCACAGGAACCGCTGGCGGTGATCGAAGACCAGGGGATCACCCACAGGTTATGGCGGATTACCGATAAGAGCACCTTGGATTCCATCTCGGAAACATTCAGGGAAAAAAAAATTTACATCGCCGACGGCCACCATCGCTACGAAACGGCCCTGGCTTATCATAAAAATCACGGGCACGAGGTGGAGGATTCAGCCCATGTGATGATGTTTCTCACCAACCTGGACGCGCAATCTCTTTCCATATATCCGATTCACCGCCTGATCAAATGCCCATCGGCTTTCAACCAGGATGAGTTTTTATCAAAAGCCGAGGAATATTTTGAGATGGAACCCATGTCCAACGATTTTCAGGCGGGCGGCATTAAGCAAACCCTAGAACGAGAGGGAAAGGATGGCATCGTCTTCTGCACTTACGTGGGCAAAGGGAACGGACTCCTGATGAGATTAAAGGATAAGGACAAGATCATTCCTTTTCTAGAGCAGGACGAGCCTGCGGATTTAAAAGTCCTCGATGTCGCACAGCTACATACCCTAGTACTGAGGAACCTTCTTGCCATCGACACCAAGAAACCTGAGAACCAGCAGTATGTCACGTACAAGGTGGATGCGGCAGAAGGGGTGCGGCGGGTCAATGCGGGGGAATTTGACCTTGCGATTTTCATGAACCCGACTCGCATTCAGCAGGTGCGTTCCCTGGCTGAAAACGGAGTCCGCCTGCCGCAAAAAGCCACCTTTTTCTATCCCAAACTTTTGTCTGGACTCGTGATCAACAAGTTCGGTCCATGAAAAATGTTTCTAAGAAATAAATCGCCCGAGCCCCTGCCCCAGGGCCGAAACTCCTCTAAACCGGTTCGTTATCTTCCTTCGTTATGAAAATACTATCCGCAGAATTTATGACCGGGGCCACTACTCCCAGGCAATATCCACGGGAATCCCTTCCGGAACTCGCCTTCGCGGGGCGTTCCAATGTGGGCAAATCTTCGCTCATCAATTCTCTTTTGAACCGCAAAAAACTGGTCAAAACCAGTTCCACGCCCGGCAAAACCCAGATGATCAATTTTTTCAAGATCAATGATGAAATGATCTTCGCCGACCTGCCGGGTTACGGATTCGCGAAGGTTCCTCTGGATGTCAAGAAACGCTGGCAAAAAATGATCGAACAATATCTTTTGAAACGGGAAACATTGATAGCCGTTGTACTAATCGTGGATATCAGGAGGAATCCGACCCAGCTGGATCTGGATCTGCAAAACTGGCTGGAAAACTCGGGGATCGACTATATCTTTATCGCCACCAAAGCGGACAAGTTGTCCCGGCCGGAAATGAACCAGCAGATCCGCAAGATCAAAGAATTTTTTCTCGGAGACACTCAGAAAGAATTGATCGTCTATTCCAGCAAAAGCGGGAGGGGGAAAAAGGAGCTCTGGGACAGTATTTTGAGAAGATCAAGGAAAAAGAAAACCCGCGCACCGAAGGGATAATTCCATCGCCTCATTACGGGGAGAAAGAAGTGGTTCACCCGAAAACGAAACAGGCCGCGCTCATTCAATCGTGGCCTGTTTCGTTCACAAGGTTCTGCTATAATTACAGATGAAGATTTGCGCGAGTCATCCCCACATTTCTTCAGGAAGTTCAAGTCGTTCCACTTTCTTGCCCTGACCAATATGTTGATCAAGAATTTCATCAACGTCTTCGGGCTTGACTTTGTTGTACCAAACCCCATCGGGGTAAACCACAACAACGGGCCCGATAGAACAAGGCCCCATGCAGGAAGTAGCGGTCACGATCGCTTTCCCAAACAAGCCTTTTTCTTCGACACTCATACCAAATTTCTCGAGAATGACCTGGGCATTGAGTTCGCCGCAGGACCCGCGGGGATGCCCGGGCGGCCTTTGATTTGTACAAATCAAAATATGATAATTTGGTTTAGGCATTTTTTCTCCTCAAATAAATATTTGTGCAGGACCGAAAGTCCCAAATTAAATGGCTAAAAACCGAAATGAATTTATTTTTTCCCTGAAGAACATATCATGATAAGCCAATCATTACCAGAATCCGGTGGTCCACAGGAACGATTTCATAAGCATTACCTGACCGCTTCGGTGGAATCCATCTTCAAATCAAAGGTGAACGACATTTCCTATTACCCGATTGCCGGGGATGCTTCCGACCGGAGTTATTTCAGGGTCTCCTTCAAACCCATGGGGAAAGAGGACCGACACGAATCAATCATATTGATGCAACTCAAAGACCCCCTTCCCGATGAGGAAAGCGATTTTATCAACATATTAAAGTTTTTAAAGGGTCTTGACTCCCCTGTTCCAAACTTGTTCCACTATGATAAGGACCGGGGACTGCTTTTTCTTGAAGATTGCGGGGATGTCACCCTGGAAGAAATTATCCGCCACCATCCGGACCGAACGCGGGACCGCTACCTACAGGCGGTGGAATTGCTGGCGCAATTTCAGTACCGGGCAACCCGGGCCGTGGGGTCTAAATGCCCCGCTTACCATCTTCGGTTCGATACGGAAAAATTAATGTGGGAATTCGAATTCATGCTGGATCACTATGTAGGCGGCTTACAGAAGACCCCGCTGAAAAAAAGTGAGTGGAAAGAACTGAGGCAACAATTTTTTCCAGTCTGTAAAAAACTCGAAAAGCAACCCCTGTGCTTCACCCACAGGGACTATCATTCCCGTAATTTAATGGTTCATAAAGACAAACTGGTCATGCTCGACTTTCAGGACGCCCGAATGGGTCCCTGCCAATATGACCTGGTTTCCTTATTGAAAGACTCCTATGTCCAGTTGAATGAAAACATGAGGGAGAGTCTGGTAGCCCATTACATCCAGTTGAAACAGGAGTTGGAGAGCAAACCCGTCGACCGGGAAGAGTTTGACACGGTTTTCGACTGGATGTCCGTGCAAAGAAATCTAAAAGCGGTGGGAACCTTTGCCTATCAAAGCGTTATCAAAAAAAACGACCGCTACATTCAGTATATTCAACCGACATTGCAGTATGTCCGAGATACCCTGAACAAAAGAACCGACCTGACCATGTTGAAAGAGGTCCTCATCAGAAGCATTCCTGACCTGGGGATCACCGCCAACCCGGCCACCAAATAAATATTCGATGAAACTACTGCAGCGCTATGTATTGACCAAATTCCTGGCCTGTTATCTGATTTCCATAACAGGCCTGATCGGTATTTTCCTGGTCGTGGATTTTTTCGAGCGTGTCGACGAATTCATTTCCCATGACGCCCCCATGTCCTATTTATTTATGTATTACCTGTATAAGATTCCGTTTTTCGGTTCCTACATGGGGCCCCAGGCCTGTTTACTATCCACCGTTATCACCCTGGCCATATTATCGCGCCATAATGAATTCGTGGCGATGAAGGCATGCGGAATCGGGGTAACGGGAATCACGCTCCCACTGGTGGGGGCTTCATTGATCATTTCTTTTCTCATTTTAGCCAGTAATGAATTTATAGCACCTAAAACCACCACCGAGATGAACCAGATTTTTTATGTCAAGGTGCGGGGAAAAACATGGTACGGCAAAACAAGACCCAATTGGAATATAGATATGTGGCACCGCTCGCAGGACGGCACTATCTGGAGCATCGACAACTACGATCCGAAAAAAAATATCATGAAGGGTGTGAGAATTTTTTTCGGGACCGAAAACTCCTTCATCCGCAAAAGAGTGGATGCGGCACAGGCCGTCTGGGACGGCAAACAGTGGGAATTCCAGGAAGGATACATTAGGGCTTTCAAAAAAGACCGTCTGGACACGACGGAATATTTTGAAAAAACATCCCTGCCGATTCTGGAAAGGCCCAGTGACTTTGAAAAAGTACGGATCAAATCAGAAGAGTTGAGCGCCCGGGAAATGTACGAATCGATCAAACTCCATGTCCTGGAGGGAAAGGACATGACCAAGCCCTGGGTGGAGTTCCACCAAAAAATTTCTTATCCCTTCATCGGTATCGTGCTGACCCTCTTGGCCATCCCCCTGTCGTTAAGATCCAGCCGTCAGGGAGGGATCTTGTTTTGCGTTGCGGTCAACCTTGCGATGGGATTCGCGTTTTCATTCCTGTACACAGTGGGAATTTCCCTCGGATATGGGGGAACCTTCGGGCCCGTCCTGGCCGCCTGGGGTCCCAATATCTTTTTCACATCCGTCGGGTTCTACCTGATCCTAACTTTGGACAGCGAACGGATCCTGCCGATTTGATCCATGAAAAAATTTGCCTCCATCGATATTGGAACCAATACGGTCCGGCTGCTTATTCTGGAAACGGACGCCCAAAACGATTTCAACCCTGTCGATTCCGAGCGCGTAATCACCCGGCTTGGAGAGGGAATGGATACCGAAAAACGCATTCTTGAAAATAGAATATCCACCACCCTGACCGCACTGTCTAATTTTCGCGATCGCTGCCGGGCGCATGGCGATATCCCCATTCAAGCTGTGGCGACCAGTGCCGTCCGGGAAGCCGAAAACGGCGATGAATTCGTTCAACGCGCCCGGGAACTGACCGGGATCCGGATTCAGGTCATCCCCTGGGAGGAAGAAGCCCGGCTGACCCTGGAAGGGGTGCTTTGGAAAATTCCGCATCAAAATAAAAAAATACTGGCTTTCGATATCGGCGGAGGCAGTACGGAATTCATTTTATCGAGAGGCAACAAAATTGCCGCGACCGCCGGAACAGGGCTTGGGACGGTACGTCTTACAGAAAAATTCATCACCCGGCACCCGGTGGATCCGGACGAATTGCGCAACCTTGAAGACCACCTCAGTAAGAGTTTAACTTCCGTAAAAGAGCGGTTGGCGGAATTTGATCCGGAACTTTTAATAGGAACCGCCGGAACCGTCACCACCCTAGCGGCCCTGGATAAAAATATTTATCCATATGACCCGGAAAAGATCCATGGGACTCTACTGCCCCTTGAGCGTGTTCAGGGACTCATGGATGAACTGAAATCCAAATCCATTGAGGAAAGACTGGCGTTAAAACCAATGGAACCCGGACGCGAGGATTTGATCATTGCCGGCACGGCCATCGCCCTGGAAACCATGAAGGCTTTCGGATGTCAAACACTCAGGGTTTGCGAATACGGACTTCGGGAAGGAATTCTTCTTAATTCTCTAAAACAATCCTGATGGTGCCGTAAAAACCGCCGGCCCACCCATGCGATAATTTATTGTCTTTTAAGGGTTGGGTTGACAACAAAATCCATTTCAGTTATGTTTCCTCAAACCATGAAAACCAAACAGTCTTCTAGAAAAAAACCCGTTGCCCTCGGTAAAACCAAATCAGATTCCAAACACCCTATTCTCAAGGGTCGAGATATCCTCGTTAAGTCGCTAGAAAATGAAGGAGTAGAAGTCATCTTCGGGTATCCCGGCGGGGCGTCGATGGAAATTCACCAAGGGTTGACGCTAAGCAAGAAAATCCGCATGGTACTGCCCCGGCATGAACAGGGGGGGGCCTTTGCCGCAGGCGGGTATGCCCGGAGCACCGGGAAGGTGGGTGTGTGTCTTGCCACCTCGGGTCCCGGAGCGGTCAATCTTCTCACC
The DNA here is from genome assembly GCA_036339675.1 of Nitrospinota bacterium. Taxonomy (GTDB): domain Bacteria; phylum Nitrospinota; class Nitrospinia; order Nitrospinales; family VA-1; genus JAYZAN01. Next base: position 9,275 of record JAYZAN010000027.1, on the reverse strand, counting down.
GGAATTATCGATGCGAAGATGGATTCCATTCCTCTACTCGGTATCACCGGACAAGTCCCTTCTGGGGTTATGGGAAGCGATGCGTTTCAGGAAACGGATATAATCGGTTCGACCTTTCCTCTGGTCAAGCACAGTTACCTGGTACAGAAGCTAGAAGATATCCCGCGGATTGTTCATGAAGCGATGCATATTGCCAGAACCGGCCGACCTGGACCGGTACTGATAGATATTCCGAAAGATATCCAGCAGCAAGAGATGATTCCTAACTTCGACGTAAAATTCGATTGTCCGGGTTATAAACCCAACCTGAACCCCTCCGTCTTTCAAATCAAAAAGGCGGTGCATGCCATCAATGAAGCCAAACGGCCGCTGATTTACGCGGGCGGGGGAATCATCTGCGGAGAAGCTTCCAAAGAATTAAGAACCTTTGTCGAAAAAACCGGGATCCCAATCACCACCACCGTCATGGGACTGGGCACCTATCCCTCCGACGGTCCCTTGTCTCTCAACATGCTCGGCATGCATGGCGCAGTGTACGCGAATATTGCAATCAATCATGCAGATCTTGTGATCGCCCTGGGGGTACGATTCGACGACCGGGTCACCGGCAAACTCGCAGAGTTCTGCAAAGAAGCGAAATTCATTCACGTGGACATCGATCCAACCGAAATCAACAAGAACATTCTCGTGGAGATTCCAATTCAGGGCGATGTTAAAATGGCTTTGAAAATGATTAGCGAGCGTATCGAAAAGAAAGATGACATCAAACCCTGGCTCAAGGAAATCGACAAGTGGAAGAAGGAGTTTCCCTTTCACTACGACCTGCACAAAAACGATATTGTTCCACAGCATGTCATCAAAGAATTGAAGAAACTTTCGGATGAAGACGCGATCTTATCCGTTGGGGTGGGCCAGCACCAGATGTGGGCGGCTCAATACTGGAAGTTCAACCAACCGCGTACCTGGCTGTGTTCGTCCGGCCTCGGAGCGATGGGATTCGGCCTGCCTGCGGCCATGGGCGCCCAAGTCGCCTATCCTAAAAAACAGGTATTTAACATTGAAGGGGATGGGAGTTTCCTCATGAACATCCAGGAACTGCAAACACTGAAAATCGAAAACATCCCCGTTAAAAATGTGGTTCTCAACAACGCCCATTTGGGGATGGTCGCTCAGTGGGAAGACCGGTTTTACAAATCCCTGCGCGGCCACACTTATCTTGGCGACGCCAACTTCGCGGAAATAGCGGATGCCTTCGGCATCAAGTCGGAAAGCATCAAAAAACCCGAAGAAGTTGGCCCGGCTCTAAACCGCATGCTGAAACATAAAGGTCCCTATGTCCTCGATGTTAAGTACCCATATAATGACAAGAGCCGGGGACACGTCATGCCCATGATTCCCGCAAACCACACCTATCTGGATACGTTTCTGGACGAGGAACATACATTGCGGGCCTACTGGAAAAAGAAAGGTCTGCTGAAAGAATAAGAGACCGAACGTTCTCATTCTATTTTTTCAGACGTTTTATTCCCAACCCGTTTTTTAAGTCCCGGTAAAGAGTAAAAACTTCCGGTCCAGCCATTAAGTACATGTTATGCTCCGGATTCTTAAAGAACCGTCTTCAAGATACCTGCTGATCGGCCCCGGCCTGATTTCTATTTTTCTTTTTTTCTGGTGCGCCTCCCATACTGACCTTTCCAAACGGGAGGCCCGTGAGGGGATTCCTGTCGTCCGCATGGACCGCGGGGACAGCCTGTTTCTCCCGAAAATTCATGACCAGAAACTTCGGACCAAACCGCCGGTGTTTTACTGGACCGGGCTCCTTTCCTCTAAAATAATAGGAGGTGTGCATGAAATCTCCCTCCGGCTTCCGTCCATTCTTGCTGGGACCGCTACCGTATTTCTGACCACCCTTTTCGCGGCCCGTCTGTTTTCCCCGATTGCAGGATGCATGGCGGGAATCATCCTCGCCACAGCCTGGCGTTTCACCTATCTCTCTTCCCATGCAAGGATCGATGCGATGTTCACCTTTTTCATCACTCTTTCCATAATTGCATCATGGGAAATGGTAAAAGCCGAAGGCACTAAAACTAAAATGCAAGCTTCCTGGTGTGCCGCTCTGGCAATGGGATTCGCCGTTTTGACCAAGGGTCCCCTGGGATTAATTTTCCCACTCCTTGTCCTGCTAATCTTTTGCCGCTGGACAAATCACACCGGTGTTCCCTGGACCCGCCTGGTGCTCATTCCTCTGGCAATGGTTTTGGCCTGGTTCATGACGGCCTGGTGGCTGGGAGGAGAGCCGTTCCAGAGGATGATCCTCCAGGAAGTGCTGGGTCGCATACAGGGGAGCGAATCCATCCAGGTTCATAAGCAACCTATTTATTACTATATTCCCCAGATTTTTTTGGATCTTGCCCCCTGGAGCCTGTTTCTTCCAGTGGTTTTATGGCAGGGATGCACATCGAGCCTCCATGAAGACCGCTGGCGGTTTCCGGTAATAGCGGTGAGTGCCCTCTTTATCTTTTTATCTCTATTCTCCGGAAAACGAGGCGATTATCTCCTTCCCTTGTACCCCATGGCGGCTGTTTTAATTGGCGCTTTTTTGAGCGCCCCATCCTTCAACAAGAAACCATCACCAGGTCTGGCCGGCACAATCGCTATTCTTTCCGGTCTCATGGTTCTCTCGGCTATCCTGATAGTAGGCTTGGCTGTTATTCCAGTAGACCCTGATATTCATCTCGGTTTTTTAAATTCGCGGGACAGATGGATGGTGGAGTTGATTTATAATAACCACCTTCCTTCCCCGGCTTTCCTTGCTGCGACAGCCCTGTGTATGTTAGCTTTTGCCGGGGGTTTAATGCAGGCATTAAAAAATAATTCGAGGATGGGGTTCTGGCGGATTACAGCCGTCTGGGCTCTGTTTATTCTTATTATCGTTCATGGTCCTGTCGTGCGGGTCATTAACCAGTACACCACTTTGAAACCTTTTGCACAAAAAGTAAATATCGTTGTGGGCAATGCTCCTCTCCTTCATTACCGGGAGATACGGGAGGACCTTCTCTATTATCTGGACAGATCTGTAGAGGAGCGGTGGAATGAAGATGCGTTTCAGGTGCCCCTGGACCAGCCCGGAACCTATCTCATGGCTCCATTAAATAAAAACCGTCCCCGGTTCGAGCAGGAGGAAAAGCTGAAAATTGTTTTTCAAACCGACCGTTCATTCACCGGCTATAAGTTGATGGAAAGTCCCACCGTCAAACAAAACCTAAACAGATGACAGAAACCGACGTGTCTCCATTAAATACCTGGCAAGGCAAAGCGGAGCTTTTTCTGCGAATCTTTCTCCTGGCTGACGGCCTCGTTCTGTTCATTATTTTTTTGAACATCCAGTTCGACGTCTTCCTCCCTGCCCCGGGCAGCCGCATGAACAACCCATTTGCCGGTTTTCTCATAGCCCTTTTTCTGTTAGGCCTGGTGAACCCCCGATTCCGCGAAAAATGGACCGAACGTTTGCACGCCTCGTTGACCCAAACCCCTGCCCGGGTATGGGTCTTCGCCGGATTGTTCGGAATCGAAATTCTTCTTTTGGCCTTTTCATTTATTTTTCCAGACAGTCAAAAATGGGATCTCAACATGGAACAGGGCTATGGGACCCTGTTCGCGACCTTTCAACTTTTTTTTCTGGGTGTCTTTGTTTTAACCCTTTCGGGGCAGGATAAAGACGCCTTGCCAAAACAAGTGTGGCCCTGGTATTTCGTCGCAAGTTTTTATCTATACCTGGGGCTGGACGACTGCATAGGCATTCACGAAAATTTCATTATCTGGTTTCAGGGCATGGCTCCAGATGCCAGCGCGTTCCATTTCATCCATGAATGGTTATGGATTTACGCCCCCTTTATTTTGAGCGTGGTGGTTTTTCTGGCCATATTTTTTCTGAAAAAGTTTAGGAAGAACCCGGGAGTCATCGCCCTCATGTTCCTAGGGCTCACACTCTGGGTATCGGTGATCGTGATGGAGGGGCTGGCGAAAAACATTGTCGACCCCCACGGTTTCGAAGCGGGACGGCTGCTGGTGGGCATCGAGGAAGGGGCCGAGATGCTGGGAGCCACCCTTTTCCTCCTCGGGTTCAGCCAGTACGCGCGAAACTCCCGAGGGCGTGAATCCGGGGGGAAAAATTTGGAATCCTACTGCTGACAATCACATCGGGTTTTTCACACTGTATTCATGGTAAGCCCGTTCGATGTTGCCGTCGACCCAGTCCAGTTTGGCCCAATCCTTGTATTTTTTCTTAATCATCGGGCGCACGGCGTCCTGGGTTTCCTTGAGAGACTTTCCCTCTGCCAGGGCATTCATGACCCATATTTTCAGATCCAACAGGTAGTGTTTCATGGCAATGACGGCCGGTCTTCCACCGACATCACCGTGGCCGGGAATCACAATCTCGTTTCTTAAGCCCTCCATAAATTCCAGCGATTCGATCCAGCTGTCGACATATCCATGCCCCATGAAAGGAAGTTTCTTATTGAACACGAGATCACCGGCGATCACGGTTTTGAGTTCTTCAAGATAAATGATGGTGTCGCCGTCGGTGTGGCCTTCTCCCCTGTGTATCAGTTGTAAATGATAGCTTCCCGGAAACAGGTCAATCTGTTTTTCATATACCATGTTGGGAGGGGTCACCACGACTTCTTCCATTCCCGGAAGCCCGAAGGTTTTGAAAAAATCCAGATGGTCCTTTCCAGAATTCACCAGGGTCCGGCGGACATTACGGTGTGCGATAATGGTTTTACTGTCCTTGAACACCTGGTTGCCGAAAGTATGGTCACCGTGAAAATGCGTGTTGATCGTGTAGAGAAGCGGAAGATCGGTCACTTTACGAATCTCCTCCAGAACTGCTCTTGCTTCCTGGGGGGTCGGGCGGGTGTCGATAACGATGACTCCATCTTCAGTCACGATAAAAGTGGTATTGGAATCTACGCCCGATCCGTGAACCAATGTATATATATTGTCCATAACCTTGACGACTTTAGTTTTCGGAACGGCTTTGGGCTCCTCCGCAAAGGCCACGGAAACGTTAAACAAAAAAAGCAGCCAGGCCCAGAAAACGGCGGTTTTTAAATTTATAAGTTTCATGGGTTCTTCTCTCGATTCAGTTTGGTTTAAGACGCCCTATCCGGATGGGACAGGCCCTCAAAGGATGCCAACAGGGCAGGGATACGGGGACATAATATCACTTCCAAAAAATACCGGCAAGCGCAATGGAATCCATTACCGGTGAGGCCTAGGGGCGGAGAACCCCCGCAGGAAATATTCACGATCCATGATTTGCGCCCAACGATCATCGGCGGTGTACCCCCGCGGGTTAAATTAAAATTCAGTCTCGCGCTCCACGGTCATCGTTTGCCTTAGAAATTTTAGCCATTTCCCCGCCTGCGTGGTGGGCTGCCTCTTTGAACACAAAATAGCTGGGGATTTTCTCAGCCTACCTCGCCTGTATATCAGGATGGAGTTTTATGTTATTTTGGTAGGGTGGAGGACGAAAACAAAAATAAATACGATTTTCTGATCAGTCTTCTGGAAGAAGGAGATGCCATGGTCTGCCTGGATGCCCGCCTCCCGGATGTGGAAGTCCCCAAAAATCATAAGACCAATCCATCCCTGAACCTTATATTCAACCTGAATTTCAAGCATCCTTTGGACATTCAACACGAGGGCATATTTGCCACCCTTTCTTTCAACGGAAGGCCGGCTAAATGCTCCATTCCCTTTGAGGCGGTCTGGGCCATTTACGACCCCTCAATGAAAAAAGGGCAGGTCTGGGAAGAAAGCCTGCCGCCGGACATCCAATTTCAACCGGAGGAAGTCCCAAATGCTTCGTCCGATCCTCCAAAGGAAGCTTCCAGGGCTCATAAAGGGGCCAGACCAGGTACCGCCCGTTCTAAAAAGAGCCGCAGCCATTTGCGGGTGATCAAGTAACTCTCAATATGTATTTAGGTTAAACAACACTCTTTATGACATCCATCTCCCATAGGTGGGCTGAGGAGGATTCGGCCTAGGGATGGGTCCATTCGCAATTATTTTTCTTCCCTGAAAGGAAATTGTTTGTTTGAAAAAAACTCTTTTAAATGAGGTTTTTATAGATTAAACTGTAGCCAGAAGAACAGGAGCGTCGTCAAGTTCAATAGGTTATACGGTGGGCGTAGCTCAGTTGGTAGAGTGCTGGATTGTGGCTCCAGTTGTCGCGGGTTCAAGTCCCGTCGCTCACCCCAAGATTGTCATACAGGCGCCCGTAGCTCAGCTGGATAGAGTTCCGGACTTCGAATCCGAAGGTCGCAGGTTCGAATCCTGCCGGGCGTGCCACTTTAAAGAAGGTTCAAAAATCTCCACAGATTCCACCTTTTCTCCTTCTTCGGTTTTAAATTCCAAAACACCGGCTCAATAAGATTCTAGGTAGGAGGGAAGGGACCCCGCCCAATCAGGGCCTCCTTGAAGTCCCAAAGGAAATCGACATATTTTTTTCAGGAGGACGTCACATCATGCACACCGGAAAATCCAAGATCCTAATCTTTATTCTTTCTCTCCTTCCGGTCGGTCTGGTAATCAGCCAAACGAGTGGAACCGTTGTCAGTTCTTGGGCCGAAGATCTGATCCGGTCAGTCCACATTTCCGGATCGGCCGCAACCCTGAAAGAGCACCATGTTTCGGGAGCCGATTCGGACTGGTACGACTCGGCCAATCTGACCAGTGCCTGGGATGAAGTTTCCGCCCTGGAAGTCCATCTTTCCGGAACCTCCAGCTCCCCAACCGGTGCCGTGGATGCCCATATATCGGGGACCCATTCAGAGGTGAAAATTTCCGCAGGGCCACTTCAGTCCAGACTGCCCGAACCCAACCATGTGCCAAGAGCTGAAGGTATTCCAGAAGCCCGGATTTCCGGTTCCGAAACGGGACTGGAAAAAGGAGCCGGTCATCTTTCGGGCACGGTGACCCCGGCTTTATTGAACATCCAGAAACCGGTCGAAACGATCAAGGTTTCCATATCTGAGGAAAAAAACTTTCCCATTCAAACTCCAAAGGCAACGATAGCCCCACCCCAATTAGAAACTGACGTTTCCGAAAGTATTGGGGCAGCACATATATCCGGGGCTTCGATAGGAACCATCGTGTTGGAGGTCGCACACCTTTCCGGGGCAGTGACTCAAACAATAACCGCACCGATTGAAAAACTCCCAGCATCCAAAAAAGTCATCCCCGGGCCCCCTAAACTGAAATCGAAACCAACCCTTCCCCGTTCTCCCAAAAAGGAACTGAAAATTAGAACGGTTGAGGAAGTCCTGGCTTTTATTCCCTCATGGAAAAAATTGAACGCCCAGATTTCGGGCTCTTCAACTCTCGGCGATGAAATTCTTGGCGCCCCCCTGTCCGGCGCTTCGGCGGCCGCGGATGATATCCTTGGAGCCCATGTTTCCGGCTCCAAAACCCAACTCGATTTCCTTTCCAAGGAAACCGACAGCAAGGGAAGTTACAAGCACCGGCAGAAAATGCGTGAGGGAAGCAAGAGCAAGCGATCACACCGCCCAGACCTGAAAAACGCCCCCCCTGGATATTCCCATAAGAAAAGCGAGGGCAGCAAAAGCAAGAGATACGGACATGGCAAAGCCTCCCACGGTAAACCATATGGGACCCATAAGGGTTACGTTTCCCACAAGGGCGGCCACAAATATTCCGGGGCGCACAAGGCCATCTCCCATATGAAAGATCCGTTCCAGCATGTTATGAAATTCAAACGGATGCTAAGTTTGACCGACGAGCAACTGCGGAAAATACGGGCCCTGCAGTTCGATTACAAAAAGATTCGGATCATGTCCAAGGCGGACCATGAAATCGCCCATATGGAAATGGACCGCATCGTCCATTCCGGGGGTATCGATGAGTCGGGCATCCGCGGCGTGGCAAACAGGATCAGCAACATCAAATCCAAAAAGATCCATGCCGTCGCCGAAGCGAAGATCGGCCTGCTCAAGGTCCTGACCGACGAACAGCGGCAAAGGGTTGCCCAGATGTATCTGCACCATTCCCCGTAAGGGAAAAGTGAATCAGATTGGGCTTTAAATAGTTGCCCAACGAATCGGGTTCATCGGTTATACTTAAGCGCCCGAACCGTTGGGCACCTTTGATGTTGGCGGGCTTTCCATTCCTCCTTCTTGAGGATCCATATAAAATACTGGATAACGGGGCGTGGCGCAGCCTGGCTAGCGCACCTGCTTTGGGAGCAGGGGGTCGGAGGTTCAAATCCTCTCGCCCCGACCATTTAAAAGCTATGGGTAACGGTTTAGGCCGTAGCCCATTTTTTGTTTGGCTAGCACTGGGGCTAGCGTTTGGTATGGCGTGGGTGATAGTTTACCAGCTCCGTAGGTTTGCGCGTCCAGCTCCATTCGTATCATAACGAAGTACTCAATATTTCTTCTTTGCTCCAACTAGAAAAACGAAGCCCCCGCCCATTACCATCTTCGATAATGAGCAGGGCAACTGAATCAATTGATTTTTAATTCTATCAATTGGTTAATTGTGTTTTCCCCTGACGGTAAGAATTAAAAATATATTCTTTCTTCCATTCAACTCTTGCAATCGCCCTCTTATTCACGCATCTTTCTTTTGTTGCCTCTGTTTATACTCACTCCGTTCTTTATCTACATTACGTTTCCACTCACTGGTCATAATATGTAATCCTCTTTTAAAATTCACTTCATCCAAACTATTTGTGTTCCACATAATTCTTGTAAGAACAACACAAGCATAAAACAGGAATATAAGTTGTAAGTAGTCCACAGTTGTACTCATTTCAAACCTCCTGACTTATTTTTGTCTCTTAATCTTTCCAACGCACACTCATTTTCATTTCTTAATATACGCATAGTTTTTTCATGAAATTTTATTTCGTATGGATAAAAAATAGTAGGGTCAAGATTAACCAAACTTTTTAAATTCTCATGGAGTAAAGTTAAATCTTCATAATCAGAACTAAATTCTAAATCTGGATCACCTTCAAAATCCTGTTGGAACAATTCCCAGGTATCTCGCACAATATCGTATAAAGTTTCAAGATGTTCCTTGTTCACAATTTTCATATCAGCTCATAACAAATCAAGAAAATTCCCCGACAAAATTTTTTGGGTATGAGAATTTGCTCACAGGTGAGTATTATCTTCCTTTATCTACATCTCCACCATATGGAGTTTCACCTTCGTCATCAGTCCCGAGATGAACCCAAAGTTCTT